>JASJBO010000364.1 GCA_030066475.1 Myxococcota bacterium | reverse complement strand
GGGGGATCCGCGAACGCCACGCCGTCGGCCGTCAGCGCGACGGGCGAACCCACGAGCCCGCTAGCGGAGTCGACCGTCGCGATGGCGCTCGCCGCATCGACGACGGCGAAGAGCTCGTTCGTACCCGGCTGGCGCGCCAGTCCGTAGTAGGCCCGTCCGGTGCATCGGTGCTGCGACAGGGAACCCGTGTCGGGGTCGAACGTGCCGAACTGCCCGTCGCCCGCGAAGGCGAGGTGCTCGGGGTCCGACTCCAGCCCACCGGGCACGAACGCGAGCGCGGTCGCATCCGCGCCGACCGAAGTCTGGAGCCAGCGCGCCTCTCCGCTCGTCGTGATCGACAGCAGCGTCTCGTCCCAATACGAATAGACGTAGAACTCGCCATCGCCCGCGTAGACCACTCCGTTCACCGTGGCGAACGGGTCGCCCCACGTGGCGAACGGCAGGGAGGCCGCTCCGGTCGAGGGGTCGATGGTGCGCAAGAAGGACGTCCCGTTGCCGCCCTTGGCGTCATTGAAGAAGTGGTAGAGCAGCCCGTCGTCGGGGTTGAACTCCAGGCTGTGCGCCCCGATACCGGCGCGGGTGAAGCCGGCGTCGGTGGCTTCACCCGTCGCGGGATCGAGCGTAAAGATGGTGCCGGGATCCGGAAGCGCGTCGCCCGCGTTGCCTCCGACGATCCCCCAGAGCACGCCGCTCTCATCGAAGGTGATGCCGGACACCCGCGTAACGTCGTTCGAGCCGGTGTCGGGGAACGGCACGCCGTTGGCCGACAACGGAATCCAGTCTCCGCTGAGGCCGGTGCGGGGGTCGACCGTCGAGAGGCGGCCTCCCGTCGAGACGACGAACACTTCGTCGGTACCGGGGCGCGTCGCCATGGCCACGATCGAGGGATCTGCGCATCGGACCGTGTAGAGGCCGGTGGACGGATCGATGTCTCCGATCCGCTCCGCTTCGCTCCCGAACAGGAGTGTTCGCGTCTGCGCCTGCGCAGGCGCGGCGACGAGGAGTCCGGCGAGAGCCAGGAGCGCAGCGAGAGCCAGCGAGTGGGCAGTGTGGAACGTGAGCATCGGCGCATCCTGACAGATCCCGCCGGCTGCGCCACGGCGTTCGCGACCCGCGGCTCAGGAATCCTCGGCGCGCGCCGCGTCGACGGTCAGGCCCACCTCCTGGCCGTAGGAGAGCTCGAGGTGGTGGCCGTCGGGGTCGCGCAGGAAGGCCCAGTAGCCGACCGGGGGGCCGGAGTCGATCGGTCCCATCGAGAGGCAGCCCTCGGCGCGGGCGCGCTCGCAGCGCGCGTCGAGGTCCTCGCGCGAGGCACACCCGACGCCGACGTGACAGAAGCCGCCCAGGCGGGCGTCGGCGTCGACCTCGGGAACCGCGATCAGCACCACGACGAAGGGGCGCGTCAGGTCGGAGAGCCAGACGACGGTGGCACCCTCGTCCACGCGCCGGTGCACCACCTGGAGGCCCGCGTAGCGCTCGTAGAAGGCCACGCTGGCGTCGACGTCGGTCGCGACCAGGGCGATGTGCGACAGGCCCAGGTCCGGGCGGCGCTCGGTCGGCTCGCTCACGCGGGGGGCTCCACGGCGCAGAGACTGCCACGGAAGCGGCCGCGGCGACAGCCGAGACCGGAGGCGTTCAGCCCGCGTCGGCCTCGCTCGCGAGCGCGCGCGACACGACGCGCTGGAAGCCCGGGTGTCGCATCAGCGCGAACAGGTCGCCGCGCTCGAGGGCGTCGGCGATGGCCGGGTCGCGGGCGAGCTGCTGGAGCTCGGGGTCGGTGCGCAGACTGCGCACGCGCGGGCCCACCTCGGCGAGCACCGAGCGGGCCTCGCGGCGGAACAGCATCGGATCGCCGCCCGAGGCCGCGTCGACCATGCCCAGCGCGACCAGCTCGGAGCGGAGCTGCGGGTCGCGCAGGATCTCGTTGAAGCTGCGCCGGTTGAGCGCGGCGTCGAGCGAGCCGTGCTCGACGTAGGTCCAGAACAGCCGGTCCTGGGCCAGGGCGGTGACGCGCGGGTGCTCCATCAGCGAGCGCATCCCGCCCAGGGTCTCGGCGGGGCGGGCCAGCACGTGGGCGGCCAGCGTGCCGCCCGGGCCGGCGTCGGCGAGTGCGGCCTCGGCGCCCGCCTGGACCACGGCGCGCGTGACGACGCGCAGCGGCGTGTTCGCGTTCGCCAGCTCGGCCTCGCCCCCGTCCGCCTGGAAGCTGCGGAAGGCGTCGATCCAGAGCGCGAGGATCCCGATCAGCACGACCACGAGCGAGCCGCGCGCCGCACCCAGCAGCGCGCCACCGATCCGGTCGGCGGCGCTGCGCCGTCCGCCCGCCAGGCGGGCGCGCTCCCAGCGCCGCACGCCCCAGCCGATCAGCGCGAACAGGCCGAAGCCCGCCAGGAAGCCGGCGCTGCCCGCGAGTGCGCCCGCCAGCGGCGGCTGGAGGCCGGTCGCCTCGGCCAGCGCGGGCCCCGAGCGCAGCGCAGCCCCCACGCCGGCCGCGTAGGCGCCGACCAGCGAGAGCAGCGTCATGCCGCTGCCGAGCGTGCCGCGCCGGGCGCCGAGCCCGGCGAACACGAGCAGGATCGCGACTGCGAGCGCGTCGAACAGCATGCCGGCTGCGTATCGGAGCCCCGCCGCCGGCGCTGAAGGGAGCCGCCCGGGGTCGGCTATGATCGCCGGCGGCGACCCAGCCGCGGAGACCTCCGATGCCGTTCCACCACCTCGCGCTCGCAACTCGCAACCTGGACGCGACCCACCGCTTCTACACCGAGGCGATGGGCTTCGAGCTGGCCAAGGTCGTGGCTGGCAAGACGCCCGAGGGTGGCTGGGCGAAGCACGTGTTCTACCGGGCCGGCGGCGGCGAGCTGATGGCGTTCTGGGAGCTGCACGACGAGAGCCTCCCGCAGGACTTCGAGCCGGGGATCGCGGACGCGGCGGGCCTGCCCAAGTGGGTCAACCACGTGGCATTCCGCGCCGACGGCGTCGACGACCTGCACGCCCGGCTGCAGCGCTGGCTCGACTTCGGCGTCGACGCCTCCGAGGTCGACCACGGCTGGTGCCGCTCGATCTACACGCTCGACCCCAACGGCACCCTGGTCGAGTTCTGCACCGACACGGCCGTCCTCGACGAGTCCGACGCCGCCGAAGCCGCCCGCCTCCTCACCGACCCCAGCCCCGAGCTCGAGCCCCCCGGCCAGGTCACCATCCACCGCGCCCCCCGCTGACCTCAGCGACTCGCACTCTGCGCCGGCAGAAGCTCCCTGCAAGCGCCCGGAGGGCGCGCGCAGTGAGGCGAAGCCGAACGAAGTCCACCAGCTACGCGGGGAAGAGGTCTTCGATGCGGGCGAGGGCTTCGGGGGGGAGGGCGGTGCCGGCGGCGGCGGCGTTGTCTTCGATCTGGGCGATGCTGGTGGCGCCGACGATGACGCTGGAGACGCCGGAGCGGCGCAGGCACCAGGCGAGGGCGAGCTGTGCCATGGTCAGGCTGCAATCGGCGGCCAGCGGGCGCAGCGCCTCGACGCGCTCGAGCACGTCGGGCTCGAGGAAGGCGTCCATGAAGCGCGAGGTGAACGGGTCGGCGGCCCGCGTGCCCGCCGGCCGCTCGCCGGGGCGGTACTTGCCCGTCAGCACGCCCTGAGCCAGCGGGCTCCAGACCACCTGGCCGAGCCCCTCGCGCTCGCACACGGGAAGCACCTCGCGCTCGATCCCGCGCCGCAGCATCGAGTACTGCGGCTGGTTCGAGATCGGGCGGTAGCCGCCCCAGCGCTCCGCCTGGCGCACCGCGTCCACGATGTGCGCCCCGCGCCACTCCGAGGTGCCCCAGTACAGCACCTTGCCGGCGCGGATCAGGTCCTCGTAGGCCCGCACCGTCTCCTCCATCGGCACCTCGGGGTCGGGCCGGTGGCACTGGTGCAGGTCGATGTAGTCGGTGCCGAGCCGGCGCAGCGAGGCGTCGACGCTCTCGAACAGGTGCTTGCGCGACAGGCCGCGGTCGTTGGGATCCTCCGACATCGGGAAGAACGCCTTGGTCGCGATCACCACGTGGTGGCGCGGGACCTCGCGCAGTGCCTGCCGCAGCGCTTCCTCCGCTGCGCCCGTGGCGTACACGTCCGCCGTGTCGAAGAAGTTGATCCCCAGCTCGAGCGCGCGCGCAACGATCTTGGCGGCCTCGGCCATCTCCACCGCCGAGCCGAACGTGAGCCACGAGCCCAGCGAGATCTCGCTCACGCGCAGCCCGCTGGCGCCGAGACGTCGATACTCCATGACCGCATGCTACAGCGGGAGACCGCGCTCGGGAACGCCTACACTCGCGCCGTGCTGAGCCTGGCCTCCCGCAGCGACCCCGCCTGGGCCGAGCGTGCGCTCGCCGACCTCGACGCCGTCCTGCTCGACCACGCGCACCTCGAGAAGAAGGCCGCGGGCATGGCCGTCACGCTGATGTTCCGCTACCCGGAGCGCACCGCCCTGATGGAGCCGCTCTCGCGTCTGGCGCGCGAGGAGCTCACCCACTTCGAGCAGGTCCTCGCACAGCTCGGCCGGCGCGGCACGTCGTTCCGCCGGCAGCGTGCCAGTCCCTACGCCGGCCGCCTCCACCGCCTCGTGCGCGCCCACGAGCCCGCCCGCCTGCTCGACACGCTGCTGGTCGCCGCGGTGATCGAGGCGCGCAGCTGCGAGCGCTTCGGGCTGCTCGCCGATGCCCTGGAGCAGCAGGAGCCCGAGCTGGCCGGCTTCTACCGCGGCCTGCTCGCCGCCGAGGCGCGCCACCATGGCATCTACCTCGAGCTGGCCCGCCTCGTGGCGTCCGAGTCCGAGCTGCGCGAGCGCCTGGGCGAGATCACCCGCAACGAGGCCGAGCTGGCGGCGGGCTGCAGCCGCGAGCCGCGCCTGCACGGCTGAGGGCTCGCGCGATGACGCGACGGGTCGCGGTCGCCGGCGGCGAGCTGGCCTACGTGGAGGCCGGCGCGGGCGACCGTCCCCTCGTGCTGCTGCACGGCTACACGGGCTCGAAGCGCGACTTCCGCGAGCGACTGCCCGAGCTCGCAGCGCTCGGGCGCTGTCTCGCCCCCGACCTGCGCGGGCACGGCGAGTCGAGCCGCAGCGAGACCTACAGCCTCGAGGCGCTGTCCGACGACCTGATCGGCTTGCTCGACGGGCTCGGAGTCGAGCGCTGCGACCTGCTCGGCCACTCGATGGGCGGCATGGTGGGGCTGCGCGCGCTGCTGTCGGAGCCGCAGCGCTTCGCCTCGCTGATCCTGATGAACACCACGCCGCGCCCGATCGAGGGCGTTCCGGTCGAGCTGTTCGAGGTCGCCTGGCGCGTCGCGCGCGAGGCGGGGATGTCGGCGCTGCTCCAGATCCTGCGCGTGCGGAGTCGCAACGACCCTACGCGCACCGCTGCCGACCGGCGGCTCGAGGCCGAGTGGGGCGAGGGCTACTGGAGCGACTGGCGCATTCCTAACTCCTTGGCAATGGACCCCGAGGCGTACGCGGCGCTCGGCCGCGCGATGCTCGAGCAGGAGCAGCTGACGCCCCGGCTCGCCGAGATCCGCTGTCCTAACCTGGTGATGGTGGGAGAGAGCGATCGAAGCTTCCTGGACGCCGCCGACGTACTCGAGCGCGAGATCCCGGGCGCGCGGCGGGTCACGATCTCCGATGCGGGTCACCAGCCGCAGCTCGAGGCGCCAGTGGCCTGGCTCGACGCCGTGCGCGGACACCTCCAAGCCGCGCGCAGGGCGTCGCAGCCGGACGATGGCCCGGCTCAGCCCGGAGGCCTCGCCGTCCGCAGGTGAAGGCGGCGTCCGGTTCGAGCTACGCGGCGCGCTCCGCGACGGGCTCCACGTCGCGCATCATGCGGAACTCCGAGAAGTCGGGGGTGTGCATCTCGCGCAGGTAGCGCGTCGGGTACCACGGATACAGGTTCGGGAGTCCGGTCTTGTCCATGTACCAGCTGGTGCAGCCGCCGCTCACCCACACGGTGCCGGGCAGCGCCTCCTGCATCGCCTCGTTGTACGCGACGAACGCGTCCTCGCGCGCGGCGACCGCGGCCAGCCCCGCGCGCTTCATCTCCTCGAGCATCCGGATCACGTAGTCGAGCTGGTACTCGGTGATCGTGATCAGCGAGAGGTTCCCGACCGGCCCGGTCGGGCCCTCCAGCATCCAGAAGTTCGGGAAGCCGGGCACCGCCACCGCGCGATGGGCGCGGGGCGCCCCGTCCCAGAACCGCTCGAGGTCGCGGCCGTTCTCGCCCGTCACGCGGGTCGGCAGGATGAAGGCGCCCGGATCGAAGCCGGTCGCGAACACCAGCACGTCGAGCTCGCGTGTGACGCCGTCGGCGGTCTGGACGCCGGTGGGCGTGATCCGCTCGATCGGCTCGGTCACGAGATGCGCGTTCTCGCGCGAGATCGCCGGATAGAACTCCGAGCAGAAGATCAGCCGCTTGCACGCCGCCTGGTAGTCGGGCGTCAGCTTGGCGCGCAGCTCGGGGTCGGCGACGTGCTGCTCCAGGTTCTCGAGGCACTGGCGGCTCAGCCGCGCCTGCATCCGCTCGTCGCCCACCGTGGCCGCCGAGAAGGTCCGCAGCATGAGCTGGAAGTAGTAGTGGTAGCCGAGCTTCTGGAGGAAGGGGAGAGAGCGGAGCACGCGGCGCCAGGCGCGCGAGTAGCGCTTCTGCGGCAGCGGCGCCATCCACTGCGGCGTGCGCTGGAACACGAACATCTCGCCGACGCGCGAGGTGATCTCGCCCACGATCTGCGCCGCCGTCGAGCCGGTCCCGATCACGCCGACCCGCTTGCCCGCGAGGGACACCGAGTGGTCCCAGCGCGCGGAGTGGAAGGCGGCGCCGGCGAAGTCGTCGCGCCCCTCGATGTCCGGGAGCACCGGCCGGTGCAGGATCCCGGTGGCTGCGATCACGACATCGTAGCGCTGCTGGGCGCCACTCGCGGTCGTGAGCCGCCAGGTCGGCGCCTCGTAGACGAGCTCGGTGACCGGCGTGCCGAAGCGGACGAGGTCGATCACGCCGAACTCCTCGGCGACCTTCTCCATGTATGCCTGGATCTCCGGCCCGTAGGAGAAGCGGTGGGTCCAATCGGGGTTCGGCGCGAAGGTGAACGAGTACCAGCGGGACGGGACGTCGCAGGACAGCCCGGGGTAGGTGTTCTCGCGCCAGGTTCCGCCCACGCGGTCCGCCTTCTCGTACACGGTGAGATCGGTGAAGCCGGCCCGGCGCAGCTTCACCACGGCGGCGATCCCGGACATGCCGGCGCCGATGATCGCGATGGCGGGCTGTCGGCCGGCGCGGGCCC
>JASJBO010000363.1 GCA_030066475.1 Myxococcota bacterium | reverse complement strand
CGGAACGGCTCGCCGAGCTCCTGGTTGAGGATCACCTCGATGAAGGTCGTCACGCCGTTGGACTGCTCCTTGCACGCGATCTCGAGCGCCTGGGTCGTCTCCGCCGGCGTCGTGACCGTGACGCCCTTGTGACCGCAGGCCTCCGCGATGCGCGCGAAGCTCACGTTCGGGTCGAGCTCCGTCCCGACGAAGTTGTCGTCGAACCAGAGCGTCGTGTTCCGCTTCTCGGCGCCCCACTGGTAGTTCCGGAAGACCACCATCGTGATCGCCGGCCAGGGGGCGCGGCCGATCGAGCTCATCTCGTTCATCGAGATCCCGAACGCTCCGTCACCCGCGAAGCCCACCACCGGCACGTCCGGGCAGCCGATCTTGGCGCCCACGATCGAGGGGAAGCCGTAGCCGCAGGGACCGAACAGGCCGGGAGCCAGGTACTTGCGTCCGGTCTCGAAGCTCGGATACGCGTTGCCGATCGCGCAGTTGTTGCCGATGTCGGAGGAGATGATCGCGTCGCTCGGAAGCGCGGCGTGGATCGCCCGCCAGGCCTGTCGCGCGGACATGCGATCGGGATCGCGCTGGCGCGCGCGCTCGTTCCAGCTGGTTCCCGGATCGTCCTCCTCGTGGTCCATCTCCCAGAGCGTCTGCCGCCACTGCGCCTTCGTCCGGGCCACCAGCTCCTCGCGTTCCCGGCGGCCCGCGTCTCCGGCGGTCGGCGCGAGCTGCGCCAGCAGCTGCTCCGCCACCTGCCTGGCATCGCCCTCGATCCCGACGGCCACGCGCTTGGTCAGCCCGATGCGGTCGGCGTTGACGTCGACCTGGATGATCTTCGCGTCGCGCGGCCAGTAGTCGATGTCGTAGCAGGGCAGGGTCGAGAAGGGATTGAGGCGGGTGCCGAGCGCCAGCACCACGTCTGCCCGCGCGACCAGCTCCATCGCCGCCTTCGAGCCGTTGTAGCCGAGCGGCCCGCACGCGAGCGGGTGGCTGCCCGGGAAGGCGTCGTTGTGCTGGTAGTTGCAGCAGACCGGCGCGCAGAGGCGCTCGGCCAGCGCCTGCGACGCCGGAATCGCATCCCCGAGGACGACCCCGGCGCCGTTGAGGATCACCGGGAACTTCGCCTCGGACAGCAGCGCGGCGGCCTCCGCGATCGCCCGACGTCCGCCGGGCGGGCGCTCGAAGTGGACGACCTGCGGCAGCTCGACGTCCACCACCTGCGTCCAGAGATCCCGCGGCACGTTGATCTGCGCCGGTGCCGAGCCGCGCCAGGCCTTGAGGATCACGCGGTTGAGCACCTCCGCGATGCGCGAGGGATCCCGCACCTCTTCCTGGTAGCAGACCATCTCGCGGAACATCGCCATCTGTTCGACTTCCTGGAAGCCGCCCTGCCCGATCGTCTTGTTGGCCGCCTGCGGCGTGACCAGCAGCATCGGGGTGTGGTTCCAGTAGGCGGTCTTCATGGCGGTCACGAAGCCGGTGACGCCGGGGCCGTTCTGGGCGATGGCCATTCCCATCCTTCCGCTCGCCCGGGTGAAGCCGTCGCAGACGTAGCCGCCGTTCGTCTCGTGCGCGACGTCCCAGAAGGTGATTCCGGCCCGAGGGAACAGGTCCGAGACCGGCATGAAGGCCGACCCGATGATGCCGAAGGCATGCTGGATTCCGTGGACCTGCAGGACCTTCACGAAGGCCTCTTCGGTGGTCATCTTCATCGGGGCTCCTCCTGGCACGCGGCCTCTG
This sequence comes from Myxococcota bacterium, assembly GCA_030066475.1. The sequence goes on along the minus strand of JASJBO010000363.1, from coordinate 5,589 downwards.
CCGCCGGCCTCTTCGCGCGCCCGCCGTGGGCGCATGGGCTGGAGTCTACCTGCCCCGCTCCCTCCCGGACCAGAACGGTTTCGGTCCGAGGTTCTCGAGCCCTGGCTACTCCTGCTCGGCCTCGCTCTCCAGGTAGCCGAGCGCGCGCAGGCGATCGCGCAGCTCCGCGGAGAGGTCGTCGCGCTCGTCCGGTGCGGCGACCACGGCCAGGTTCGCCGTCACCGCGGGGGCGTTGGCGTAGGTGCCCGCCTCGCTCAGCAGGGCTCCGATATCGCGGACGGACCAGGCCGGGTCCGTGCCGACGAACGAGAACGGCAACGCTTGGACCGCGCGACGGGGGCCCACCTCCAGCGGCAGCTCCCGGTCGTCCGACAGGCGCAGCTCTCGCACGACGACCGGCGCCTCGGGCGGTGCGACGCGGAAGAGGAAGCCGTCTTCATCGGCGAGCAACCCCGTGCTGTGGGAGCGCGGATCCGGCCGATTCTCGAGCTGGCAGCGCATGCGCAGCGTTCGGTCCCCGGCGCCCAGCTCGAGGCGGTCGTCCGGCTCGAGCCGGATCGGCGCGACGTCGACGAAGCGCCCTTCCGTGCGGAGCACCACCTCGCAGCCCACGGGACGAGGGGCGAGGTCGTTCACGATCCTCAGATGGATCCCGCTCGAGTGCACCGCGACGTGTGCGTCCAGCAGGGCCTCGAAGTACGAGCGCGACTCGTCTTCGCTCGCGGCGAGGTCGTGCGTCTCGCCGGGGTCGCGATCGAGGTCGAACAGGGTCTCCGAGGCCGCCGGCCGCGAGCGGCGCAGGTACTTCTTCGATCCGCTCAGCACGCCTCGCACCAGGTGGTTCGGCTTACCCGTCAGGTGCAGTGACAGGAAGAGCTCGCGGTCCGTCCAGTCGCCCGCGTCGCCGTCCAGCAGGGCCGTCAGATCGCGACCCTCGACGCCCGGCAGGGGGGGCTGGCCGGCGACCGCCAGAACCGTCGGGGCGACGTCGATGAGCGAGACCGGAGCGGCCACGCGCCTGCCCGCGTGTGCGCCGTCCGGGAAGCGGACGATGAGCGGGACGCGGACGACCTCTTCGAAGAGGTTGGCTCCGTGCCCGATGAGTCCGTGATCGAGCAGCTCTTCGCCGTGGTCGGCGACGAGGATCAACAGCGTGTCGTCTTCGAGGCCGTGCCGTCGCAGCGCGTCGAGGATCCGCCCGAACTCCAGATCGACGAAGGCGATCTCGCCGTCGTAGCGCCCGGTGGACCAGTCCGGGGCGAGCGCGGGCGTCCGGGGGAAGAGCTCGTCGTAGGGCGCCGGGGGGGCGTAGGGGAGATGCGGGTCGAGCAGGTGCAGGTACAGGAAGAAGGGCGCACGACCCGCCAGCTCGCCCATCCGCTCCACCGCCCAGTCGGACACGGCGTCGGCGCGCGTGCCGCGCGTGTCCGAGTCCAGATCCTCGAAGGCGTCGAACCCCCGGCCGAAGCCCCAGGTGGGCAGCACCTGGGGGTTGGTGACGGCCGCGTAGGTGGCATAGCCGCCCGCCGCGAGCCGCTCGCTCAGCAGGGCGACGTCGGCGGGAATCACGTCGAGCCGGTCCTCGACCCCGTGGCGGATCGGGTCGAGACCGCTGAAGAGAGACACCATGCTCGGGCGCGTCCAGGACGACGGCGCGTAGGCTCGTTCGAACACCACCGCTTCGGCGGCCCAGCGGTCGATCCCGGGTGAGGTGGCGCGCGAATAGCCGTAGATCCCGAGGTGATCCGCTCGCAGCGTGTCGACCACGTAGAGGATGACGTTGGGCGGCGCGTCCGGGCGGGCTCGCGGCGTGTCCCGGCGGGGGCGCTCCTCCGGCGCCGGCGCGCGCAGGAAGGAGGCGGCGACGATCGCCACCACGACGAGTGCGCACGCGAGGGCGAGCCAGTTGCGCATGGCGGGGAGTCTAGATCAACCCGGATCCGCCCCGATCCGCGTGCACGCTGCGTATGGCGCCACAAGCCTCGGGGATCGCAGGGGAATCTCGACCCGCGGCCGGCGCCCCGTGTGACGATTGTCAAACCGCTGGAAACGGGTTCGGGGTATGATCGCGGTGTCGTCTGCCAGCTGCCGGATCGACGCTGATCCTCCGCCAGGACCCATGGAGTGCTCCCGATGCTTCGACCTCCCCGATCCGCTCCTACCCGGCCCGTTCATCCGCGCGCCCTGCGCGCCGTCTCCCTGGTCGTCGCCGCGCTCGTCTCGGCCACCCCCTCCGTCGGGGACGACACGCTCGTGGATCCGGCGATCTCGTACCAGGCCCTCGTGCAGTTCCAGGACGTGCTCCTGAACGAGCCGGCCGACTTCGTCTTCACGCTCTGGGACGCGGAGACCGACGGCAAGCCGGTGGGCAAGCCCATCTTCCTCGATCGCGTGGACGTGATCGACGGAGTGCTCTCCGTGGAGCTGCCCTTCGAGGTCGCCGACTTCGAGACGGGCGAGCGGCGCTGGCTCCAGGTCGAGATGCGCGTGACTTCGAGCCAGGGCGACTACGAGACCCTCTCGCCCCGCAGCGCGATGGGGGCCACGCCCTTCTCCTTGAACGCGCTCTCGGGCAGCCCCGGACCCCAGGGTCCGCCCGGTCCGCCTGGCCCTCCCGGCGAGACGCTGCTGGCCGGAAGGCTCTGCCCGGCGGGCGAGGCGATGACCGGCGTCTCCGAGGACGGAGAGCTCGAGTGCGGAAGCACCGACGTCTGCTCCGGGATCGTCTGCCAGCCGCACCAGGAGTGCCAGGTGCTCGAGGGCCCCAACGGACAGGACGTCGGCATCTGCGTGGACACCTGCCAGGGGTTCAGCTGCCCGACCGGCTCCGTCTGCGAGCTTCGGCAGGTCGCCTGCTTCACCCAGCCGTGCCCGCCCGTCGCGGCCTGCACCATGATGCCAACCGACCCCGAGGACCCGTGTGCAACTCAGCAATGCGCTTCGGGGCAGGAGTGCAAGGTGTTCGACGCGAACGGCCAGCTCGTTCCCTACTGCGCGGACACCTGCCAGGGGCGCCAGTGCCCCGCGAACGAGGTCTGCGAGCTCCAGCCGGTCGCCTGTGTCACGGAGCCGTGCCCGCCGGTCGCGCGCTGTGTCGCGCAGCCGGGCGATCCGGGCGATCCCTGCGCGAACGTGTCCTGCGAAGAGAACCAGACCTGTCAGACCTACCAGCCGGCCAGCGGAGGCGAGGTGGCGTTCTGTGCCGACACCTGCGCAGACGTGCAGTGTCCCGATGGGGAGCGCTGCGATCTGGTGGACGTCTACTGCATCACCGAGCCCTGCCCGCCGATCGCGCAGTGCGTGCCCGAGGGTTCGCGAGACGTCTGCGAGCTGGCGCTCGACCGCGGCCCCTGCCGCGCGCTCATCCCGCGTTGGGGTCGCAACCCCGAGAGCGGCCGGTGCGAGCGCTTCAACTGGGGCGGCTGCGGCGGCAACGGGAACAACTTCGCCACACTCGCCGACTGCGAGAAGGCGTGCGGGGCGCCCGACGCCTGCGAGCTCCAGCCGGACCCCGGCCCCTGTCGGGCCTTCCTGCCGCGCTGGCACTACGACGAGGTGAACGGGCGCTGCGAGCGCTTCATCTACGGCGGCTGCGGCGGCAACGACAACAACTTCGCCACGCAGGCGGCCTGCGAGGCAGCGTGTCGGCCCGACTCGGCCGGCCAGTGCGAGCTGCCGCCGGACAAGGGCCCCTGTCTGGCCCTGATTCCGCGCTGGGCCCACGATCCCCGGACCGGCAGCTGCAGGTCCTTCGTCTGGGGCGGCTGCGGCGGCAACGAGAACAACTACGCGACGCGCGAGGAGTGCGAGCGCCGCTGCGGCGTCGAGATCGACGAGTGTGCCCAGCCGGCGGATCCCGGCCCGTGTCGGGCTGCGATCGCGCAGTGGTACCACGACCCCGACTCCGGGCAGTGCGAGAAGTTCACCTACGGCGGCTGCGCAGGCAACGAGAACCGCTACGCCACGCGCAGGGAATGCGAGCAGGCGTGCGACGTCGATGTGGACGTCTGCGCCCTGCCCGCCGAGAACGGTCCCTGTCGTGCCTACATCCCGCGCTGGTACAACGACCCCGCGAGCGGCCAGTGCGAGCGCTTCGTCTACGGGGGATGCGGTGGCAACGAGAACAACTTCCGGACCCAGGCCGAGTGCCGCGACGCGTGCGGTGCCCGCGTGGACATCTGCACCCTGCCGAGCGACCCGGGCCCCTGCGACGGAGTCTTCCCGCGCTGGAGCCACAATCCACAGACCGGCCAGTGCGAGCGCTTCATCTGGGGCGGCTGCGAGGGCAACGCCAACAACTTCCGTACGCGGGAAGCGTGCGAGCAGGCCTGCGACGTGACGCCTCCCGACGCCTGCGGTCTGGCTCCCGACCCGGGGCCCTGCGACGCCTACATCCCGCGCTGGTACTTCGACTCCAACACGGGGGCCTGCCAGTCGTTCGTCTACGGCGGTTGCGGGGGCAACGGGAACAACTTCACCACGCGGGAGCAGTGCCAGCAGGCCTGCATTCCGACGGGCAATCCAGGGGACTGAGGAGCAGCCCTCGTCAGCCCGCCTCTCGCAGCGCTGCGATCGCGGCGAAGACCTCGTCGGCCCGGGCGCGATCCGCGTAGGAGTCGGACTGGAAGATCCAGCGGACGACGCCGTCCGCGTCGACGAGCACGGCCGTCGGGTACGCGATGTCGCCCCCGTCGTTGCGCCCGGCCTGGTGCCGGATCCCGAGGCCGTCGAGCAGGACGCCCTCCGGATCGCCCAGGAAGGTGAAGTTGCTCTCGAGGCGCTGCTTCAATCGGCGCGACGCCTCCGGCGGATCGACGCTCACCGCGAAGAGCGCGACGCCCTTCTGCGAGATCCGATCGTAGTAGCTGTCGAGCTGGGCCAGCTCGATCCGACAGAACGGTCACCAGTGGCCGCGGTAGAAGATGTAGAGCGCCGGCGCTCGCTTCTCGCGCACCGCGAGCTGGTGGAGCGCGCCGTCCTGGTCCTGGAGCGCGTAGGCGGGGAACGGGTCGCCCACGTCGACCCGGAGAGCGTGGGCCGGAAGCGCGCTGCCGACGAGCACGTACCAGGTGACGTAGGCGACCGGCAACACCTCGAGGAGCACCACGGGGAGCTTGGGGAGCACACGGCCGCGGAAGAGCGAGGCCGCGCCCAGGGCGACCCCGCCCCAGAGCGCCAGCAGCAGGATCCACGGAACGCGCCCGCTGATGATCAGGCCCGCGCCGAGCCGAAGGTCGGGCGACTCCGACGCGAGGTTCACGCCGATCGACACGAGGGTGCCGGACACGAGGAGGATCGAGAGCCAGATCATCGGCGCAGAGCGTAGCAGCGGCGGGCCGGCGAGCTCTCCGCTCGGCGTCGCACGGCAGCTCCGCGCTAGGCTCGGCTCTCACGAGGGCCGGCAGGCGGCGCCCGGCCGCGTCCACTACGCGCCCGCTACGCGCCCGAGGAGAGGAACATGCGATTCAGTGTCTGGCCCAACCCCACGCAGTCCTTCCAGGAGATGCTCGAGATCGCACGACACGTCGAGGCGACGGGCTGGGATGGCTTCTGGCTCGCCGATCACTTCATGCCGGACGCCGAGGACAC
>JASJBO010000362.1 GCA_030066475.1 Myxococcota bacterium | reverse complement strand
GATCGGCCCCTACCACGCCCTCCAGGAGGAGCCGGAGTTCTTCAAGCTCCACGTGGAGGGCGAGCGGGTCGTCGGGCTCGACATCGAGCTCGGCTACAACCACCGCGGCATCGAGAAGCTCTCGGAGTCGAAGGACTTCGAGGAGACCATCTTCCTGGTGGAGCGCATCTGCGGCATCTGCTCCACCTCGCACCCGCTGGCCTGCGCGCAGGCGATCGAGGACGCGGGCTCGATCGAGGTCCCCGAGCGCGCCCTCTACATCCGCACCACCATCGCCGAGCTCGAGCGCATCCACTCGCACCTGCTCTGGCTCGGCCTGGCCGGGCACTTCCTCGGCTTCAACACGCTGTGGATGTGGGCCTGGCGCCATCGCGAGGACGTGCTCGACGTGCTCGAGGCGGTCACGGGCAACCGCAACCACTACGGCATGATGAAGCCGGGCGGCGTGCACCGCGACATCCAGCGCGACGACCTGCCGACCGTCGCGCGCATGGTGGGCGGCCTGCGCCGCCCGCTCGAGCTGTTCCGGGCCGCCGTGATGGACGACCCGCTGGTGCACGCGCGCACCGAGGGGATCGGCGTGCTGACGCAGGAGCAGGCCCTCGCCTACGGGGCCCTGGGGCCGACGGCGCGCGCCTCCGGCGTCGACATCGACGTGCGCCGCGACCATCCGCAGGCGGCCTATCCCGCGGTCGAGTGGAACGTGGTCCTGCGCACCGCGGGCGACGTGTTCGACAAGGTCGTCGTCCGGATCCTCGAGGCCTTCGAGTCGGTGCGGATCATCGAGCAGTGCGTGGAGCGGCTGAAGACGGTGGCGGGCCCCATCGACTCGCGGCCCCGGCGCGTGCCGCCGGGCGAGGGAATCGGCCACTACGAGGCGCCGCGGGGCGAGGTGTTCCACTACATCCGCAGCGATGGCAGCAACCGCCCGGTTCGGCACAAGGTCCGCGCGCCGAGCTACATGAACGTCCCGACCAACCGGACCACCGTGCTGGGCCACGACGTCGCCGACGCCACGATCATCCTCGCGGCGGTCGACCCCTGCTACTGCTGCACGGAGCGCACGGCCGCGGTAGATGCAGCGACCGGCGAGCGGCGCCTGTCGCCCGACGACCTGCTGCGGCTCTCGCGCGAGAAGACGGCGCGGCTCGGCCGGGAGCTCGGGCTCGAGGGACCGAAGCTCTCGCTGGGGGACGCGACGTGACGTCGTGGGGCGCGGCCTCGACCGTCGCCGTTCCCCTGGCGGCGGCCGCGGCGAGCCTGCTGGTCCCGTCCGGGCGAGCGCGGAGCCGCGCCTACTTCACGGTCGCCGCGACGCTGGCCACCCTCGGCGTCGCCGCCTGGGGCTTCTCGCTCGGGCCGGCGCCCGCGCAGCCCGGCTCGGCCGGCCTGCTGCGCGCCGACGCCCTGGGCGCTGTCGCCGCGCTCGCCATCGCGTTCACCGGCGTGGTGATCTCCGTCTACTCCGTCGGCTTCATGCAGGAGCACGCTCGCCAGCGCGCCTGGTGCGCCTGTCTCCTGGCCGCGCTCGGGCTCGGCTGCGGCGCCGTGCTGGCCGCCGACTGGCTGCTGCTGCTGGTGTTCTGGGGCGGGCTCGGCCTCGCGCTCTACCTGATGGTCGGGCTCGGTGGCCCGGGCGCGTCGGCGGCCGCGCAGAAGTCGTTCGTGATCGTGGGCGGGAGCGATGCCCTGCTCATGCTCGGCGTGGTGCTGCTGTGGATCGACACCGGTACGACGTCGCTGGGCGCGACGCCGCACGCGGGCGGCACTGCTGCGGCCTCTCTCGCGTTCGCGTGCTTCGCCAGCGCCGCCTTCGCCAAGGCCGGTGCCCTGCCGCTCCACAGCTGGTTGCCGGCGTGCTGCCGCGAGGCGCCCATCCCGGTCGCCGCCCTGCTGCCCGCGGCGCTCGACAAGATCCTGGCGGCGTACCTGCTGCTCCAGGCGCTCGCCGTGTTCGAGCCCGCTGGCGGGGTCAACGCCGGGCTGATGGCCCTGGGGGCCGTCGGCATCGTGGTCGCGATGCTGCTGGCGCTGGTGCAGCGGGACATGAGGGACCTGCTCGCCTGGTCCACGATCGGGCAGGTGGGCTACGTCGTGCTGGGCATCGGCTCCGGGACGCCCGTCGGCCTGGCCGGCGCGCTCTTCCACGCCGTCAACAACGCCGTGTTCAAGACCTGTCTCTTCCTCGGGGCCGGCAGCGTGGAGCACCGCCTGGGCACGACCGACCTGAGCCGCGCGGGGGGGCTGGCGAGGAGGATGCCGATCACGTTCGCGTGCTGCGCCGTGGCCTCGCTGGCGATTGCCGGCGTCCCGCCGCTGTCCGGCTTCGCGTCGAAGTGGATGATCTACCAGGGCGTGATCGAGACGCGTCACGCCGGCTCGCCGCTCTGGATCGCCTGTCTGGTCGCCGCGATGCTCGGCTCGGCCCTGACCCTGGCGACCTTCCTGAAGCTCCTGCACGCCGTCTTCCTGCGCAAGGCACCGTCCGACCCGGAAGGATCCGCGACGCGGGAGGTGGGCGTGTCGATGTGGGGACCGATGGTGCTGCTGGCGGCGCTCTGCGCGGCCTTCGGGGTCTTCCCGCATGCCCTTCCCCTGCGGCACCTGGTCTTCCCGAGCCTGGGAGGGGCCGTGCAGCTGCCCGGCGTCTGGTGGGCCGGCGCGGCCACGGTGATGCTGGCGGGAGCCGGCCTGGCGGGAGCCGGCCTGGTCCTCGCCTCGCTCTCGGGTCGGCTGCGGCGCACCGAGACCTGGATCGGCGGCGAGCGGATGGACGAGGTGGTCCTGCGCGGGGTCGCGCCGGGGAAAGGCCGCGACGTGGAGGTGACGGGCGTGGACTTCTACGACACCGTGCGCCGCCTGCGCCCGCTGCGGGCCTTCTTCGCGGCGGCGGAGGCGGGGCGTCTCGATCCCTACACGTGGGTGCGCAGCGGCCTCGACCGCCTCACCGCGATCCTCGGCCGGGCCCACTCCGGCTCGCTGCCGACCTACCTGACCTGGAGCCTGCTCGGGGCCGTGGCGCTCCTGTATGCGCTCTAGAGGGAGCTCGTGATGTCCGTCCTGCTGGCCGCGCTGCTCGCGCTCATGATCTTCGGCGCGCTCGTCGCCATCGAGTGCCGCGATCTGCTGTCGGCCATCATCTGCGTCGGGTCGGTGGGGTTCCTGGCGGCGGTCGCGTTCGTGCTGCTGGGCGCGCCCGACCTCGCGATCACCCAGATCGCGGTGGAGATCCTGGGACTCGTGATCCTGATCCCCGCCACGATCCGGCGCGACCGCGCCGCCGCGGGCGGCCGGACGCCGCGGCTGCCGATGCTCGCGGCGCTGGCCGCCGTGCTGCTCGGCGCCGCCGCCAGCGGGCGCCTGCTGGCCGGCCTGCCGGCGTTCGGCGTGCCGCCCATGGATCGCTTCGCCGATGCGCCCTCCCGCTGGTTCCTCGGCGAAGGCTTCGCCGAGACCGGAGCGGCCGACATCGTCACCGCCATCCTGCTGGACTACCGGGCCTACGACACGCTGGGCGAGGCCTCCGTGCTGTTCTGCGCCGTGCTGGGCGTCCTCGCGATCCTGCGGCGCGGTGGCGCGGATGGGTCGAAGACGGAGGAGGCACCGTGACCGGGACGCCGGGCGCGGACCCGGGCATGAGCGTCATCGTCCAGACGGTGGCTCGCTGGCTGCGGGCTCCGATCCTCGTCTACGGGATCTACACGGTGCTCTACGGTCACCTGACCCCCGGCGGCGGCTTCGCGGGCGGCGTCATGATCGCGACGGGCCTCGCCCTGGGAACGCTGGCGTTCGGCGAGCCGCGCAGCGGGCGCAGCGCGAGCCGGACGCGCGCCGCCACCCTCGAGAGCGCCGGCGCGCTCCTGTTCCTCGGTGCGGCGTGCGTGGGCGTGGTGACGGCCGGCAGCTTCTTCCAGAACGTGCTGCCGACGACGGCGGCGCACGACACGCTGCTCAGCGGTGGCCTCATCCCCGTCTACGAGATCGGGATCGCCCTGCTGGTCGCGGGCGGTCTGTTCGTGGCCTTCCAGGCGCTCGCCGGCATCCAGCGCCGCTTCGGGCCGGACGACGACGGGGGGGAGGGCACATGATCCTGCTGCTCTGCCTCGCACTCGTCGCCGTCGGCATCTATGGCGTCCTGTCCAACACGAACGTGGTGAAGATCGTCCTCAGCCTGCTCGTCGTCGAGCACGGCGTGCGGCTCATGCTGGTCGTGGTCGGATACCGCAGCGACGGCGTTCCGCCCATCGTGGTGGCGGGCTCCGACCCGGCGCTCCTGTCCGCCACGGCGGTGGATCCCCTGCCGCAGGCCCTGGTCCTGACCTCCATCGTGATCGGCCTCTCGGTGCTCGCCCTGCTGGTGGCCCTGTGTGTCCGCCTCTACGAGCGCTTCGGGACCTTCGACGTCACCGAGATGCGGAGGCTCAGGGGCTGACCATGCCGCAGCTGCCCTCGTTCGTGGCGATTCCCCTGGGCGCGGCCTTCCTGCTGCCGCTGCTCGGGCGTCGCTCGGCGCGGCTGGCCGACGGGGTGGCGAACGCCACGCTGGTGCTCCTGGCGGGCCTCGCCGTCGCCACGGTGGCAGAGCGCGGCTCGTTCAACATGGGCGGCTGGGAGGCTCCGATCGGGATCCGGCTGCGCCACGACGGACTGTCGTCGCTGCTGCTGCTGCTGATCAACGGCATCGGCGCCCTGGTCGGCATCTATGCCGTCGAGTACATGAAGCGCTACGGGTCGACCGTCCGCTACCACGCGCTCTTCCTGCTGCTGGTGGCGGGCATGAACGGCGCCGTGCTGGCCGGCGACCTGTTCAACCTGTGGGTGTTCATCGAGATCGCCGGCGTCGCGTCGTACGCGCTGGTCGCGTTCGGACGCGCCGCCGAAGATCTCGAGGCCTCGTTCCGGTACACCGTGCTCGGCAGCCTGGCTTCGACCCTGATCCTGGTCGGGATCGTCCTCGTCTACGCCGTGACCGGTACGCTCGACCTGGCCCACGTGGCGGCGGGGCTCGGGGAGGTGGGCCGCACCGGCCCGGTCCTGCTCGCCGTCGGCCTGTTCCTGGCGGGTCTGGCGCTGAAGGCCGCGCTGGCGCCCTTCCACGCCTGGCTGCCCGACGCCCACCCGGCCGCCCCGGCCCCGGTGTCGGCGATCCTGTCGGGGGTCCTGATCAAGGCGATCGGGGTCTACGTGATCGCGCGGCTCGTCTTCAACGTGCTGGGGGCGACCCCGGAGGTGCTCGCGGCGCTGCGCTGGCTGGGGCTCCTCTCGATGGTGGTGGGCGGGCTGCTCGCCGTCCGACAGCAGGACATCAAGCGTCTGCTCGCCTACAGCAGCGTCGGCCAGGTCGGCTACGTGATCGTCGCTCTCGGTCTCGGCACGCCGCTGGGGCTCGCGGGCGCGCTGTTCCACCTGGTGAACCACGCCGTCTGCAAGTCGCTGCTCTTCCTCGACGCCGGCGCCGTGGAGCGGGCCGCCGGGACGCGCGATCTGGAGAAGCTGGGTGGGCTGGCCGAGGCGATTCCCGTGGCCCGCCGCACCGCGCTGATCGCCTCCCTGTCGATCGCGGGCGTGCCGCCCTTCGGGGGCTTCTGGAGCAAGCTCCTGATCGTGGTCGCCTGCATCGACGCGGGCCAGCTCGGCCTCGCGATCGCCGCCGTGGCCTTCAGCGTCGTCACGCTGGCCTACCAGCTCCGCCTGCAGCGCGGTTGCTTCGAGCGGCCGGCGCCGTCCACCGGGGCGGAGGTCGTGCCGGGGACGCCGGCGCTGATGGCGGCGCCGATGCTGGCCCTGTCCGTCTTCTGTGTCGGGCTGGGGCTGCTGGCGCTGCCGGGACTGGCGCAGCCGCTCGGCATCGTGCCCGCCGTGGCGGTTCTGACGCAGGGTGTGTTCGCCCCGTAGCGGGGGAGGGATCGGGATGCTCGACGGCTCGGGACACGGACTGATCGCGCTCGGCCTGTGGCTGCTGCTCGCCTGGCCCGTGGACTCGCACACCGGGCAGGTGGACGCGAGTGCCGTCGTCGTCGGCCTGGTCGTCGCGCTCGGGGTGTCGGCAAGCAGCGGATCGGCGGCGGCTCCGCGGCTCGCCCGCTGGCTGGATCCCCGCCGCTACCTCTGGGCCGTGGTGTATCTCGGCGTGTTCCTCTGGCACGTCGTGCTCGCCAACCTGGACGTGGCCTACCGCGTGCTGCATCCGCGCCTGCCGATCCAGCCCGGCATCGTGAAGGTCCGGACGGCGCTGCGGAGCCCCGCGGCCCGGACGCTGCTGGCGAACTCGATCACGCTGACGCCCGGGACGCTCACGGTCGAGCTCTCACGAGAGGGATGGCTCTACGTGCACTGGCTCAACGTGCGCGCCACCGATCCGGAGCAGGCCCACGCACGGATCGGCGCGCGCTTCGAGCGCATCCTGGGGAGGATCTTCGAATGACGCTCGGCGGGCTCCTGCCGCTCCTCGTGCTCGTGCTGCTGGGCTGCTGCGCCCTGTGTCTGGTGCGTGCGGCCCTGGGGCCCACCGTGGCCGACCGCATGGTGGCGATCGACACGCTGGCCACGGTCGTCCTCGGCATCGCCGCCGTGGTGTTCGCGATGACGGGGCTCGAGTACCTGATGCACGTGGCGATCGTGCTGGCGCTGCTGGGATTCGTCGGAACCCTGGCGCTGGCCAAGCACCTCGAGGGGAGGACGTTCGGTGAGTAGTCCGCTCGGGGAAGCGCTGATCGCGCTGGGCGTCGGCTTCGATCTGGTGGGCTGCCTCGGGCTCCTGCGGCTCCCGGACGTCTACACTCGGATGCAGGCGGCCACGAAGTGCGTGGCGCTGGGCACGCTGCTGATCGTCGCCGGCGCCGTCGTGACGGTCGGCGGCGCCTCGGTGCTGGCGAAGGGTGTGCTGTGTCTGGCCTTCCTGCTGCTGACCTCGCCGACCGGCTCCCACGCCCTGGCGCGCGCGGCGCACCGGTCCGGGACGCGCCTGTGGGAGGGGAGCCTGTCGGACCAGCTCGCCGCCGACCGGGAGAGCCGCCCATGAGACTGCCCGCGATCCTCCAGCCCCGGGTGCTGCGCGAGGCCATCGCGTCGCTGCTCTCGAGGCCCTTCACCACGCGCTTCCCCGACGAGCCCTTCACGCCCGACGCGGGATACCGGGGCCGGCCTCGCTTCGTCGAGGCGGGCTGCGTCGGCTGCGGTGCCTGCGCCCAGGTCTGCCCGCCCAAGTGCATCGAGGTGATCGACGATCTCGATCCCGCGCGTCCGACCCGGACGCTGGTCCAGCACCTCGACGCCTGCATCTGGTGCGGCCAGTGCGAGCGCCACTGCCCGACGGGCGCGGGGATCGAGCTCACCACCGAGTGGGACTGTCTC
>JASJBO010000044.1 GCA_030066475.1 Myxococcota bacterium | reverse complement strand
CCCCAGGCCGCCGGCGCGCCCGCGCGCGGCGATCACCTGGGAGCAGCTCGCCGCCCGCAACCAGTTCGGCGGACTCGAGCGCCAGGCGCTGGCGCGCGTCGGCCCGACCGTCGGCGGCGCCGCGGGGCCGAGCTACCAGCCCGTGGGCGGCGGCGGTGGCGGCGGCGCGTTCCAGTGCCCGCCCCAGGCGCTCTCGGTGCTGTGCGAGCTGCACCCGGACACGGTCGCCTTCCCCGACGTCGCCATCATCCGCTTCACCTCGCTCACGCAGGCGCAGGTGGACGACGTGCTGGCGCAGGTCGGGCTCTCGCCCGCGCAGCTCCAGACGCTCACCCCCGGCGCGGTCGCCGATGCGATCGCGGGCGGCATCCGCGACCAGATCGATCTGCTGTTCCCGCCGGCGGTCGCGATGCAGCTCGGCAGCCTCTACGGCGACGCGCTCGACGCGATCGAGACGGCGACCGGGGACGTGCTCTTCGCCGCTGCCAGCGCGGCGCTCGGCGGCGGCGCCAGCGTCTACGACGCGATCGTGGCGGCCGCCTATGCCGGCATCCCCTGCCCCACCGTGATCCTCAAGCTCTCGGGCACGTTCTCGCACGCGAGCGTGTCGACGGTCCTGTCGCTGACCGGCGCCGTGACGGTGAACGTCGGCTCGGGCGCGGGGCTCGGCGGCACGGTCAACCTGGTCGGCATCCCGGTGGGCGACGCCACGGCCTTCTTCTCGCTCACCGACGCGGTGGGCGACGTCAACCCCTCGCTGTGCGGCGAGGTGGAGGCGGCGCTCGGCCCGATCGAGCTGGGCCGGCTCGAGGCGCTCTACGAGTGCCAGGGCTGCAGCAACGCGCTGTTCGAGGCCGCCGAGCAGTTCGCGGGCTGCGTGACGGCGCCCGGCGCCGACGCGCTGCTGCTCGACGCCGTCGCCGAGGTCGCGCCCGACCTCGATCTTGCCGGCCTCGCGCCCCCCGACGCCGTGGCGCAGCTCACGCCCGAGCAGGCCACCGCCTTCCTGGGCCAGATGTTCGCCGTGCCCGCCGCCTCGCTCGCCTTCGACGAGGCGTGCTTCGCCGACGTGGTCGATTCGCTCTACGCGGCGGTCGACCCGCGCATCTCGCTCGACGGCGCGGTCGCGCCCAGGATCTTCGGGATCCCGGTGGGCGAGTCGCTGGTGGCGGTGCAGATGCGGCTCGACAAGACCGCGCTCACCGCCGGCCTGGGCTTCTCGCCCTCGTTCCTGATCGGCAACGTGGGCCTGTGCCTCGGCACGATCGGCGTGTTCTGCTCGCCGGTGTTCCCGGCGCTCGACGCCGGCACGCTCACCGCGACGCTGCCCCTGCCCAACGCGGCCGACGTGCTGAGCGCCGGCCTGCGCGGCGACCTCGCCTCTCCGGCGGCCATCGACGCGTTCCTGGCCGACGGCACCAACGACCTGCTCGAGCGCGGCCTGTTCCTGCTCGACTACCGGTTCGCGCCGTTCGGGCTCGAGATGGCGGGCGCCGAGGCGCGCGTCGTGATGCCCAACCTGCTCGAACACCCGGGCGCCCCGGCCAGCTCCTGGGTGCCGCCCGAGCTGCGCGGCGACCCCGATCTGCCCGGCCGTCGCGAGCTGCTGATCGCGGCGCTCGAGAATCAGGTCGGCTTCGAGAACGGCTTCCTCGCGAACCTCGACTGGCTCGGCCAACGCGAGGACCTCTACCTGGTCTACCCCGACGGCTCGCCCGAGCGCGACGCGCTGCTCGACTGCCACCCGGGCGAGGCCGAGCCCGGCTGCAGCGTGCGCGAGGACTACTTCCCGTACGGCGGCCTGCTGGGCGCGGCCCAGCTCGCGCTGCCGGCGATTCTCACCGAGACCCCCTCGCCCACGCTGTTCGAGGCGCTCGACCCGGCCGGCGACCCGTTCGCCCGCGCGCTCGCCGCGGTCGACGTCATCACCAACCAGGTGCTGGTGACCGGCGCACCGCTCGGCTCGCTGGCCTTCTACGTGCCCGGCCCCACCCCGCCCGCCTTCTGCGACGAGCCGAGCCCGGCGCTCGACCCGGTCGGGCTCGTGGAGTCGCTGCGCGGCTTCGACTTCGACACCGTGCTCCAGGAGGTGCAGCAGCAGGGCCTGCTGCCGGCCTGCGAGCAGGCGGACGCGATCTTCCCGGTCGAGGAGGCCTTCTTCGAGGGCTACGTCGAGTCGCGCCTGTTCGGCGTGGAGTTCGCGCGCGCCGACCTCACCGTGTCGGCCCCCGACCAGCTCCTGCGCGCCGAGGGCGGCACCAACGACGTTCCCTGCATCGAGGACGACCCGGTCGACGGCGACTGGCTCGGCTGCTTCGTCGACTCGGCCTCGCTCACCTTCGAGATCCGCGCGGGCGGCGACCCGTCGTGCGTGCCCGGCCCGGTCGAGACCTGCGCGCCGCCCGACTTCTACGCACTGCTGCCCGGCCTGGTCGCCGACCTCGGCGCGGGCGACCCCGGCGCGGCGCTCGCCGAGTTCGAGACGACGCTGATCGAAGGCCTGCCCAAGGTCGCGCTGCACGCCTCGCTCCAGGGCTTCCGGCTGCCGGCGCCCCTCGACCAGTACGCCACCGCGAGCGGGAGCGTGGCGCTCGGCGCCTTCTCGCCGCGCTTCGACCCCGACTTCAGCGACGACCTCCCCGACGGCAGCCCGATCGGCGACGCGCGCCGCCACGGCGGGATCGGCCTCGAGATCGAGGACCTCGCCTTCGGCGTCCCGGAGCTCGGCATCGACCCGTTCACGATCGACTCGGCGCAGCTCGCGCTGACCTTCGGGGCGGGCGGCGGCCTGCCCGGCTTCGCCGGCCTGTTCAGCGCGTCGTCGATCGCGCTGTCGCCGGGCGTGACGCTCGAGAGCGTCTCGATCCAGTTCGACAGCGAGCCCGGCTCGCAGGGCACGATCCTCGGCGCGGGCGGCGTCGTCACGCCCTTCGTGCTCTCGACCAGCGGCTCGTCGGCGTGCGGCGCAGACGACGTCTGCCTCACGGTCTCGGGAATCGGCGGCGCGCCGCTGGGCGGCGCCCTGACGGTGCGCGCCGGGGTCGACCCGGGCACCGACCCGCCCAGCTCGGAGCTGCTGCTCGATCCGGCCCAGCTCGACCTGGCGCTGCTCGGCGCCGGCCTCTCGGGACGCATCCACGGCGCGGGCGGCATCGACGAGCCCTTCACGTTCGACACGGCCGGGCCGTGGAACGCCGGCTTCTCGCTCACCACCGACCTGGTCGTGACGGACCCCTTCAACGGCGACGCCCCGGTGGTCCGGATCGAGTCGCTGAGCGGCGACCCGGTGCTGACCGGCACGATCGCGGTCACCGGCACGGGCTTCCCCGCGATCACCGCCAACGCGACCGCCGACGTCCGGATCACCCTCTACCCCGGCCAGCCGCAGGAGGCCTCGTTCCCGGCCTCGGCGGGCGAGGCGCAGCTCGTGCTCCAGCCCGACGGCAGCTACTCGCTGGCGCTCGCTGCCCCGGCGCTGGGGCAGCCGGGCGTGTTCGCGCTGGCGGGCGGCGCGCTCACGGTGAGCGGCTCGCCGAGCGGCGTCGCCGTCTCGCTGGTCGGCCCGCAGCTCACGCTGTTCGAGGGCGCGCCCTACCAGGGCACGCTCACGGCCGGCCAGTGCGACCTGGCGGCCGACCGGTTCGCCTGCTCGACGGAGGGCAGCGCGCTCACCCTGCCCGGCCTCGGCGCCTTCGACTTCGCCGGCGACGTCGCGCTCACCCCGACGAGCGCCTCGGGCTCGATCCGCTCGACGGGCATCGCGATCCCGGACGACGCCAACGTGGTGGCGCTCGAGCCGCCCGTCGGCCGGCGCGACTTCGGGGCGGCGTTCACGGCGGGTGCGGGCTCGCTCGAGCTCACGATCGCGGCGCCGGCGGTCTCGCTCTTCGGGAGCCCGCTGCCGGGTGCGATTCCCGGCGTGGCTCGGATCGCCTTCGCGAGCGACGGCAGCTTCGCGCTCGACTTCGCGACCGCCCGCGACTTCGCGCTGCTGCCGGACCTCGTCGAGTTCGGCGCGGGCGCCTTCTCGCTGACGTACTCGGGCGGCGCCGATCCGCGCATCGGCTTCGGCTTCCGCAGCGGGCTGCGGCTGGTGGCGCTTCCGCCCGAGGCCGACACCGACCACCTGGTGGACCTGCCGGCCTTCACGCTGACCGGAAGCTGCCTGCTCAGCTCCCTGGCCGGGGGGTTCCAGTGCCCGCTCGACGGCACGGTCGACTTCGCGCCGCCGTTCGACCCGGTCGTCGGGCTCGGCAGCTTCCTCCAGGTGGTGCCGAGCTCGGCGACCGAGATCGATTTCGGCCGCGACGTGCGGGGCGGAGTCTACGTCGACGCCCGCGACCTGGGCGTGACGCTGCTCGGCCGCGACCTGGGCGAGTTCGACGCCTCGGCCAACACCGCCACCGGCGTCTTCCGCCTGACGGCGAGCCCGCCCAACCTGACGCTCGGCGCCTTCGTGCTCGACCCGATCGGGAGCATCTCGATCGATCTCGACTTCGCGAACGGCACGGCCGGCGCGTCGTTCCCGGCCACCCGCGTGCGGGCCCCGGGCGTGCCGCAGCTTCCGTCGGGCGGCGTGCTCTTCGGCGGCTTCGCCCTCGATCCCGACGGCAGCTTCACCACCTCGGCCTCGGCGTCGCTGTCGTGGGACGGGCTCTCGCTGGGCTCCGCGGCGCTCACGCTCACGCGCAGGGCCGGCGGCGTGATCGGACTCGAGATCGCGGGCGCGACCCCGCCCTTCGATCTGGGGCTGGTCTCGGTGATCCCGCGCTCCGGGTCGACGATCCCGCTGCGGGTCTCGGTCTCCTCGTCCGGGAGCGCGTCGCTCTCGATGGGCCCGGCCCGGGCCGACCTGGACGCCTTCGGGCTCGAGACGGCCGTCGAGCTGTACGGAGCGTCTTCCTCGCAGCCGTTCAGCTTCTCGACCACCGGACCCTGGAGCGCCACGATCCGCTCGCTCGGCAGCGTCCGCTTCGACCCGCTCGGCACCGGCGAGGTGCTGCGGATCAGCCCGGCGTCGGCCCCGCTCTTCCAGGGAAGCTTCAGCGGCAACGGGCTCGGCGCCCCCAGCTTCTCGTTCTCGACCACCGGCTCCTCGACCGTGACGCTGTTCGACGGCTCGGCGATGGACCGCGTCTTCACGAAGGGCAGCGGCGGCGTGGCGCTCAGCCTCACCACCGGCGGGCGCTTCCGGGTGTCGATGAGCCTGCCGACGATCGAGTACGACAACGTGTTCCGGCTCAGCTCGAGCAGCCTGCTCTACGAGGTCGACTCCGGCGGTTTCGACTTCACGGTCTCGAGCCCGACGCTCACGCTCTTCGACGACACGAGCTACCTGAACACGATCGTGCTGCCCTCGTGCGCGCTGTCGCGCAGCTCGTTCTCGTGTACGTCGAACGGGAACTCGCTCTCGTTCCCGCAGATCGGCAGCTTCAGCTTCTCGGGCAGCATCACGCTGGGCGCCAGCGGCTTCGCCTTCGCGGCCAGCACCGGGGGACTGAGCTTTCCGTCCAACGGGAGCCTGCTCGCCGTGGGCCCGGGATCGGCGAGCCTGTCGTACACGTCGTCGCGCGTCCTCAGCCTGAGCGTCACGAACCCGACCGCCACCGTGCTGGGCCAGTCGTTCGCGTCGAATCTCGTGAGCGGCGTCTCCTTCACGATGCAGTCGAACGGGAGCTTCACCGCCACCCTCAGCACGAGCTCGACGCGCACCCTGTTCGGGAGCAGCGTGCTGCGCATGCGCAGCGGCGGCGTGACGCTCACCCGCTCGTCCTCGGGCGCGCTCAACCTCTCGGCCAGCGGCGAGCTGCGCATCGACCACCCGAACAGCTCCTTCAACATCGTGACCACCACCCGCACCTTCGACCTCAGCATCGGCACGGGCACCTCGAGCCACACCCTCGCCTCCGGCCTGCCGAGCTTCGACCTGGGCTGGTTCCAGGTGACGCCGGGCAACGTGGTGGTGACCCGGAGCAGCTCGGGCGTGTGGTCGCTCGCGGCCAACGACTGGGACTTCGAGCTGCTGGGAGACAGCTTCCCCAACGTCGACTTCAGCATCGCCAGCAACGGCAGCGTCGACGTCGACCTCGGCAACCGGGTGTTCGACATCGGCGGCATCCGGCTCGACGTGAACGCGGGCATCCCGCTCGACTGGGACATCGACACCGGCGCCCTGAGCGTGCCCATCCCCACCCAGACGAACCTGATCGTCACGGGCATCTCGGGGCTGTCGGGGACGCTCGCGAACGGGCTGGACCTGATCGGCTTCACGATCGGGACCAACGGCAGCTTCGACATGCCCGCCCTGAACCGCTCGCTCACGCTGGACGGCGCCAACTTCGGGTCGATGGCGGTCGACCTGCGGCGGTCGAGCGCGACCGGCTCGATCATCTTCGAGATGACCGGGGACGTGAACAACTCGTTCTTCGACGCCGACCTCGACCTCGAGGCGCGCTCGAGCGGCTTCTTCAGCTTCTCGCTCACGGGGAGCGCGGGCTTCACGCAGGTGTGCGACTGCGGCTTCCTGCAGCGGTGCGACCCGCTCTGCCCGTTCACGGGCTTCGACGAGACGCCGACGCTCGGCGGCCTCGACGTCGACTACCTGCCGACCTCGAGCACACCGTTCCAGGGCACCGCCAGCCTGCTGGGCGCGAGCTTCGACGTGGACTTCACCGGGACGACCTTGAGCTTCTGCACCGCGGGCATCTGCCTGGACTTTACGTCGCCGTTTTGATGGACTTCGCTCGCCTGCGGCTCGCTGCGCGCGCCGGCTGCGCCGGCGCTTGCGGGGTGCCCGCGTAGGGGCTGGTTGCTGGGCGGAGACGGCCTGATGGACTTCGCTCGCCTGCGGCTCGCTGCGCGCTTCGGCTTCGCCTCCGCTTGCGGGGGTGCCAGCAAGGAAGGCGTTGCTGGGCGGAGACGGCCTGATTGACTTCGCTCGCCTGCGGCTCGCTGCGCGCTTCGGCTTCGCCTCCGCTTGCGGGGGTGCCAGCCAAGGGCTCGGTCGTGGGCGGGGGCGGCTCAGGGCGTACTGTCTTCGATCTCGATCTCGAGCTCCTTGCGCTCGCGGTATACCTCGCGGAGGCGGCGCTTTCTCTCCATCTCGATGCGCAGCTCCTCGAGGACCGTTTCCTCCGAGATCTGCCGCTCCTGGACCTCGAGCTCGAGGCCGTCGCAGGCGTCGCGCATGTAGGGGCCGCAGGCCGGGCTCTGGCAGCAGTACTCGGCGAAGTCCTCGAACTGGCGGGGCTCGACCGGTACCCGCGCCATGTTGATCTCGCGCAGCATCTCGGGATAGCGGGTGCGCAGCCGGGAGAACTGGCGGCGGGCGGTGCGCAGGTCGCCCTCCTTCCACTCGATCAGCATGTCGTTGAAGAAGACCGGTCCGGGCGACGAGCCCTTGGCGACGGCCAGGTTGTTCCAGCGCCGCGCGGCGCGCAGGTTGCCCACGTACACGTAGATCTCGGCGAGGTTGGTGTAGGCCACCGGCGACGGGTCGAGACGGCGGGCATTGCGGAAGCCGCGCAGCGAGGTGTGGATGTCGCCGCGGTAGGTGTCGATGGTCGCCAGGTACAGGTGGGGACGCGGGTCGCGCGGGTCCAGCTCGACCGCGGCCACGAACTCGGATACGGCGTGCTCCAGGAACGTCAGATAGCGCGCCTCGCTGCGCTCGCGGTCGAGCGCGTCGCGCGCGACCCGGTAGTACACCTCGCCCAGGGCGACACGGGCGTCCACCGAACGCGGATTTCGCTGGCGCTCGCGCTCGAGCGCGTTGCGCGCCCCGGCGAGGTTCCCCGCCTGCATCTGCTGCTCCGCGCTCGCGATGTTGCGCGAGCTGCCGACCCCGCAGCCGGCCAGCGCGAGCCCGGCGAGCACCGCCAGGCCGATCCAGAGCCAGCTGGGAGAATTGAACGAACTGCGCGAAGTGGGCGAACTGGACACCGCACCCCTCTCGTCTCGAAGCCCGGGCTGCGTGGGGAAGCCCTCAGCGTGTCCCGACGGTCCGCGGGATGCCGAGTGCACTCTCGAGCGCCGGCTGCGTCAGCGGGCGGAACGTACCAGGATGGAGACCCTCGTGCAGGCAGCGAGTGAGCTCGGAGTCGGTCCAACTCCAGAGCCGTGCATGGTCGTGGTCGATGTTGGTCGGGTGCGAGTTCCACGAGCTCGGATGGCACACGCTGCCGATCGCCTGGATCGCCACCGCGACGGCGACCGACGAGTACAGGACAGCGCGCAGCGCGCCCCGATCGCGAGCCTGGACCAGGGCCGAGGCGAAGGCGATGGCGAAGATCGGGGTCGCATCGATCCAGAAGCGCGGGCCGAAGGACCAGCCGGCCCACCAGGTCGAGTAGGCGCCCAGGACGAGGAGGCTGGGGACGAGCGAGACGATCAGCATCGCCTCGAGGGTCCACTCCGAAGCGCGACCCCGACGGAGGAGCACCGGCAGCAACGAGAGCGCGACCCACGGCGAGTAGACGAACAGGCCGCGGGAGGGACTGAACAGAGTGCCCGCGACACCGCCAGCGATGCCGGCGACGTCGGTGGACCAGCGCCCCGCGACCCCGTGGGTGGTCGCCTTGATCCCTTCGAGCAGGACGATGCCACCCTGCCAGTCGTCGAAGTAGTGGACGTTGTACGCGAGCGTGAGCACCACGGGAGGCAACGCCCCGAGCAGCAGCCATCCCAGCGTGGTCCTCCTGCGGAGCGTCAGCCACACCACGAGCGGCGCGACGTAGACGCAGGACACGATCCGGCACGCGAACACGATGCCGCTCGCGAGGCCGACCAGGAGAGCGCGCTTCCGGTTCGGAGGGCCCGCGGCTGCCAGGATGCCCACGGTCAGTGCGAGCGCCGCCGGTCCGTGCTGCCACAGACTCTGGCTGGCGACGGCCCACATCCCCGTGCCAAGCGCCCCTGCCACGAGAGCCGCCCGGCGCTCGCGCTCGTATCCCAAGCGCGTGAGGAGCAGGAGCAGCGCCACGCCGAAGAGCGCCACCAGGGCGGCGGCGCAGTTCTTCCCGATCAGCATTGCGATCGGAAGCTCCCACGTGCGCCACGACGGCCAGACGAGATCGAGCGTGGCGATCTGGAGCCAGGCAAACGGCGCCGCCAGGAGGGCGGCAGCGGGGGGATAGACCGAGATGAAGTGCCCTCTTCGCTGGGTCGCCCAGTAGGGCAGCGAGCCGTCTCGCGTCAAGATCGGTCCGTATCGATCCAGGACGAGGCCGTCCCCCTGGGCCACCGCCATCGCGAGCAGTGCCGTCGGTGCCGTGTCGCCGGCTCCGATGCTGCGACCGTTCAACGAATACGCGAAGAAGAGCACCAGACCGAGGGCCACGCAGGTGGCTGGGGTCACGTTCCGACGGGGAACCGCGAGCACCGAGCGACTGGTCGATCCGACCTCCGCGACCAAGACGCTCCCCTCCCAGCCGGACTCAGCGCTGGCCTGCGGCGTCCGCGACGTAGATCGACCTGCGCGGCGCCGCGAAGACCTTGCGCACGGCCGGCTCGAACGCCTCGACTGGCAGCGTGTCGTACGCGGGATCGAAGCTGTTCTGGTCGTACTTCTCGCAGAACTCCGCGCAGTCGCGGAACCACTCGTGGTCGCGGAAGCGGTCGCGCGCGTCGCGGTCGAGGCCCAGGTGGTGGAAGAAGTAGTAGCCCTGGAAGATCGCGTGCTGCTTCACGATCCAGTGGTTCCTCTCGCTGACGAAGGGCTCCAGGATGGTCGCGGCCAGGTCGGCGTGGTTGGCGGACGCGAGGGTGTCGCCGATGTCGTGGAGCAGGGCGCACACCACGTACTCGTCGTCGCGCCCGTCGCGCCGGGCGCGGGTCGCGGTCTGGAGGCTGTGGGTCAGGCGGTCGACCGCGTAGCCGCCGGTGTCGCCGGCCAGCAGCGCGAGGTGGGTGAGGATGCGGTCGGGCAGTCCCGCGAAGAACTCCACGCTGTGGCGCCCGATCCGCTGGTAGTCCTCGCGCGTGGCGTCGCGCATCGCCGTGAACGTGGTCAGGGGCTTGCTCATCGGGAGGTCTCCTGGCTGCCGTGGGGGCCGCTCCTGGCGTAGAGTCTGCGGGAGAGCCGACCCCCCGGCCAGCGCCCCCCCGGGCACGGAGGACCCATGCTGCTCCACGAGTCGATCGACTTCTTCGCCCGCGAGAAGGGCGACCAGCTCTGCATCGAGTGCGGCGAGCGCCGCTTCGACTACCGCCAGGCCCTCGCCCACACCAACCGCCTGGCGAACGCGCTGCGGTCGCAGGGCCTCGGCCAGGGCGACCGCTTCGCGGTGCTCGCCAAGAACTGCCTGGAGTATCCGCTGGTCTACTTCGCGGGCTCGAAGACGGGGGCGGTTCCGGTCCCGCTCAACTACCGGCTCGCGCCGCCCGAGCTGGCCTACATCACGCGCGACGCCGGCGCGAAGCTGGTGATCGCCCGCGGCGAGCTGGTCGAGCAGATCGACTCGGTGCGCGGCGAGCTCGGCGACGTGAAGACCTGGGTGTCGCTCGACGGCCCGCGGCCCCAGGGCTGGATCGACTACGGCGAGTGGCTCGCCGACCAGCCGGAGCAGGCGCCCGACCATCGCGCGCAGCCCGGCGACGACCTCTACCAGATGTACACCAGCGGCACGACGGGTCGCCCCAAGGGCGCCGTGCTGACCCAGCACGCCGTGAACGCGAACCTGGTCCAGCAGATGGCCGCGATGGCCCCGTATCCCGACGACCACACGCTCGTGGTCGCGCCGATCTACCACGCGGCGGCGGCCCTCACGGCGATCGGCAGCATCACGTTCGGCTCGTCGATGGTCGTGCACGAGGACTTCGTCCCCGCCGACGTGGTGCACGCGCTCTCCGAGGGCGGCGTGACGCGCACCACGCTGGTGCCGGCGATGATCCAGGCCTGCCTGGTGTTCGTGCCCGACGCGGCCGAGCGCCGCTACGACCGGCTGCGGCTGATCGTCTACGGCGCGTCCCCGATCGCCGCCGACGTGCTGCGCAAGGCGATCGACGTGTTCGGCTGCGACTTCGCCCAGGGCTACGGCATGACCGAGACCACCGCGGCGCTCACCTTCCTGTCGCCCGCCTCGCACCGCGAGGCGCTGGCGGGACGCCCCGAGCTGCTGCTCTCGGCCGGCCGCCCGATCCCCGGCACCGAGGTCCGCATCGTCGACGCCAACGACCAGCCGGTGCCCACCGGCAGCATCGGCGAGATCGTGGGGCGCGGCGACCAGCTCATGCGCGGCTACTGGAACCTGCCCGAGGCGACCGAGGAGGCGCTGCGCGGCGGCTGGATCCACACGGGCGACGCCGGCATCCTCGACGAGGAGGGCTACCTCTACATCCAGGACCGCACCAAGGACATGATCGTGTCGGGCGGCGAGAACGTCTACCCGCGCGAGGTCGAGAACGCGCTGTTCGAGCACCCCGCCGTGGCCGACGTCGCCGTGCTCGGCGTCCCCGACGAGAAGTGGGGCGAGAGCGTCAAGGCGATCGTGGTGAAGCGCGAGGGCCACGAGGTGGGCGCGGACGACCTCGTCGAGTTCTGCAAGGGCCGCCTCGCCGGCTTCAAGCGCCCCCGCTCCGTCGACTTCCTCGACGAGCTGCCCCGCAACGCCAGCGGCAAGGTGCTGAAGAAGGACCTGCGCGAGAAGTACTGGGAAGGCCACGACCGTCGCGTTTCCTAGCAGCTAGGAGCGTGCGCGGCAGAAACCCCTCGCAAGCGCCCGAAGGGCGCGCGGGGTGAGGCGAAGCCGAACGAAGCCCACCACCTAGGGGTCGTCTGCCCGGACGTCCCGAGGGTGGAGCGGGGCGAGGGCGAACAGGCCGACCAGGAGCGGCAGCAGCGCCGCCGTGTAGAAGGCGGGCTGGTAGGAGCCGAGCGCCGCCCGGCTCAGCGCCAGGGCGCTCGGCCCGAGGGCGCTGCCGACCACCACCGTGCTCATGCTGGCGGCCGCGATGGCTCCGAGGTGACGCAGACCGAAGAAGCGCGGATGGCCGACCGCAGAGAGCACGCTGAAGTGTCCGCCGGCGACGCCGAGGCCGAAGGCCGCCAGCCAGAAGCCCGCGGGATCCCCGAGGTGAGCGCTCGCCGCGAACCCGAGGGCCTCCCACCCGAGCAGGCTGAGGACCAGCGTCCGGATCGGTACGCGGTCGGCGAGCCACCCGACCAGGGCACCGGCCGCGGTGCTGACCACCGCCATCGGCAGGAACAGGGAGACGGCGGCAGTCCGGCCGAGGCCTGCCTCCGCCCCGATATCGACGATGTGCAGCGTGATCCCGGTCAGCACCGTGCCCTGGAGGGCGAGGCTCGCGGTGAGGACCCAGAAGGCCCGCGTGCGGAGGGCCTCGGCTCGGGTCGACGCGGGCGGGGCCGGCCGTGGGTCGCCCTGCTCGGGAGAGGCCGCGGCCCCGTCGAGGGTCAGGCCGCAGGACGCCGGGTCCTCCCGGTAGAAGAGCCACGCGAGCAGGCCCATGCCCACCACTTCCAGCACCGCGATCTCCAGCCATGCGCCTCGCCAGCCGGCCCGCTCGATCCACGCGTCGAGGAGGCGAGGCGCATAGCCGAAGCCGAAGGCGACGAACAGGCCGCTGATGGCCGTGGCGAGGCCCCGGCGGCGGTCGAACCAGCGGGCCAGCATGGTGTTGCTCACGAGCGTGAGGACTCCCTGTCCGAGGAAGCGCAAGCCGACGAAGAGGAGCGTCAGCACGGCGAAGCCCGCGGCACCCGGATCCAGCGCGGTGACCGCAGCGGCCGCTCGGGCCACCCGGTCGGCTTGCGACAGCACGGCGACGACCGCGCCGAGGGCCAGCGCTGCGCACAGGGCGGCCGCCCTGACACCCAGGCGGTCGATCCAACCGCCCGCTCGCGGGAGCAGAGCCGCGGCGCCGAGCGTGCCGAGCAGGTAGGCGTTCGAGAACGCGAGCCGGCCGAGGCCCGTCGCCTCGAGCAGGGAATCGGTGAAGACGCTCACCCCCATCGTCTGGCCGGGGATGCTGAAGAGCACCCCGGAGGTGGCCGCCGCGACCACGACCCAGCCGTAGAAGAAGGGCACGCGCCGCGGGGCGAAGGGGACGTCGGCAGGGACCAGCGTGCGCACGCGGCCGAGTCTGATGCGGGGGACGGCTCGGGGCAACGCGCCGCGGGCGGGAGCCGGCCACGAACCTCGCCGGGACCCGCGGGTGGCGGAGCGTCGCCCACTCCGGCACCCTCCCGCTTCCTGTTCACCTTCCGGCTATGGCCGAGCCGGTAGAAGCTCCCATCGCCTGGCAGGCGCCCGGAGCCAGGGAGCTTCCGTGTCGACGCACGTCTCGACCGCCGTCGAGCTCGAGGAGCGCCAGCGTCTCCTCGCTCGACTCGACCAGGCCCTCGCCCGGGTCGACGATCTCTTCTCCCTGGATGATGCACGGTTCCTCGAGTCGCACGGCATCTACGAGGGCCGCTCGAACCAGCAGCAGCGCATCATCGAGTGGTTCGGCGAGCAGATCGCCCCCGCCCTGCGCCCCGAACGTCCCTTCCGCGTTCTCAGCGTCGGCTGCGGCAGCGGAATGCTCGACCTCCCGGTCGCGACGAGGCTCGTGTCCCGGACGGCCCAGCTTCACTACGTCGGCGTCAACCCCAATCGGGTGGAGTGCGAGGCCTTCGAGCGTCGATTCCGACAGGCCGCGCTGCCCGCGGCGCGCGTCGAGGTGGTTCCCGCGACCTTCGAGGCCTTCGAGGCCGACCGCGCCTTCGAGCTGATCCACTTCGTTCACTGCCTCTACTACATGCCCGACCCGTCCGCAGCGCTCGAGAAGGCCCGCAAGCTCCTCGCACCGGGCGGCCGCCTCGTCGTGTTCCACGCGCCTCGCGAGGCGCTCAACGACCTCGCCGTGCGCTTCTGGGACAAGCGGTACGCTCGGCCGACGCTCTTCGCGGAGGACCTGGCGGAGCGGTTCGACCGTTGGGGCTGGGGCTACGAGCGCGGCCGGGTCGAGGCGGCGGTCGAGGTGACGCCCTTCGTGGAAGCGGATCCGGACATCGGCCTCGCGCTGCGGGACTTCATCATCCAGGTCGACAGCCAGCGCCTGCCCCCGCTCGTGCAGGAGATCGTGGAGCGCTACCTCCGCCTCATCGTCGTGGAGGATCGGGGCCGGAACCACATCTCCCACCCGGTCGACGTCTTCTTCATCGACGGATGAAGATCATCGACACGTCCTGCCGGAAGCGGGAGCGGCCGCCCGCGTCCCGGCGCTCCTCCAGGTAGGCGCCGAGCACCGGGTCCTGGCGCATGTCGGCGAGGCTCAGCCCCGAATCGAAGAGGCAACGCTGGAGGAAGCCCTCGAGCACCGCCTCGTCGTCGATGACCTGCTCGTAGGCCAGCGGACGCACGTCGACCTTGGCGCCCGCGTCGCGGAAGGCCCCGGCCACGAGCTCCGCGCTGGTGTAGGGCGTGCCGTCGGGCCGGAAGCGGGAGAGATACGCCTCGTAGAAGGCCAGGTAGTGCGCCGATCGCGCGGCGTGGGCGACGAAGCCGAGGCCGTCGGGCGCGAGGGCGCGCAGGAACGCCTCCACGCCGGCCGGCAGCTCGGCCTCGGGCAGGGCGTAGAGGGCGTGGACGGCCCAGACCACGTCGTAGCCCGTGGCCTCGGCAGGGAGGTCCTGCAGCGTGCACTCGAAGGCACGGCCTCCAACCATGGGAGGTGCGAGGGAGGCCCGCGCCTCGCGGAGGGAGAAGTCGCTGGGATCGAGCAGGTCGAGGACGAGGCGCGTGCCCTCGAGCGCGCCGAGCCGGGTGTGAGTGCGCAGCGCGGTGGGGAACTTCCCGCTGCCGCAGGCGACGTCGAGGATGCGGACGGGCGACCGCGTCGCCCCGCGCTGCCGGAAGAAGGCGTCCCAGTCCCAGGCCCGGGCGAGCTCCCGGTAGTCGAGGGTGGCCACCCGGTAGAAGGCGTCCATCTCGGCTCGACCTGCCTCGCTCCAGTGGGCCAGGCTCCGCTCGCGGGTGTCTCCGGCTTCCCGACTCATCTCAGGACGTCGCCCTCCGGTCGTAGAGGATCGGGTTCAGCCGGCTCGCGATCGGATCGCCCGGCTTCACGCCGGGCATGAACTTCTCGAAGTCGCCGCTGATCAGGGTGGGCGAGTCGACCAGGCGAGCACCGTCCTCGAGGTAGGTGGTCGCAAGCGCCATCCGCGCTCGGTCCGTGCGGTTGGGTCCGGCGGTGTGGAGGCTTCGGGTGTGGTGGAAGCTCACCTCGCCGAGCTCGAAGGGGCCGTCGTCGACCGCCACGCCTGCGTCCCGGAGCGCCTCGGCAATCCCGCGATCGTAGGAGTCGTCGAACTTGCTGAACGGGAGGTCGGCGACCCGACGCCAGGTCTCGATGCCCCGCGCGAAGGCGAGGGGGCCCATCGCCACGGGCGTCGGCTGAAGCGGCACCCAGACCGTCACCACGTTCTCGGAAGCGATGGGGTAGTGGTGGGCATCGTAGTGCCAGGGCGTCCGGCCGCAGCCGGGCAGCTTCGAGAGCGCGTTGTCGTGGTAGAGGCGCACGGCGGGAACCCCCAGCAGCTCCGCGGCGATCCGGGCGAGGCGGCGGCTCACGGCGAAGGCGCGGGCGACCGCGTCGGTCGTCCACATCATCTCGAGGCTCGGGAAGCGCATCGCGGGCGCTTCCCCGAGCGCCCGCTCGAAGAGCGCTTCGAACGTGCGTCGCAGGAGCAGGAGCGCTTCCGGAGAGCAGACGTCCTTCAGCTTGACGTAGCCCTCGGCCCGGAAGGTCTCGATCGCATCCGGGAGCAGGGAGTAGGGCGCGTTCAGCTCCGCCTCCAGCTCCGGCAGCGACGGACCCGGAAGCTCGGGCAGGGGCGGCACCTGGAGCGGCGGGCCGGCAGGGCGCCCCTCGTCGTGGGCGAGGGAGAGATACCAATCCCACCACTGCTCGTTGCTCGCGGCCCACCTCTCGTCGATGCCCTCGCTCTCGGCATTGGCTTCATCGAGGAAGGAGAGGGCGCGGACTCGTTCGGCCTCGGTCACGGGGAGCTCCTGAGCTTCCGACGATGCAAGACGGCGAGCAGTGTCCCCAGGAGAGAGCTCACGGCCAGCGAGCCGAACAGCACCCGGTAGCCCGTCGCGCCCGGCAGCGCGTCGAGCAACACGCCCCAAAGATAGGGCGTCAGGACGTCGGGGGTGTAGCCGATCAGCGCGACGACGCCGACCGCCGTGCCCGTGAGGTGCGTCGGGAGGCCTCCCTCCTCGAGCAGCGCGTAGTACACGCCCCGCAGGGCGAAGGCGGCCGCGGCCACCGTCGCGGCCTGCACGTAGAGGAGCGCAAGGCCGCCGACCTCCGGGCTCAGGACGGCCAGGCTCGCGAAGGCAACGACGAGCACGACGAAGCTCAGCACGATGACGTTCCGCGAGCTCAGGCGGTCCGCGGAGAGCCCCGCGACCACGGGCACGATGGCGCGGAGCCATCCGCTCGCCACGCTCACCGCGGCGCCGCCGGCGGCGCTCTGCCCGTGCGCCGTCGAGGCGAAGCCGGCGAAGTAGAAGGTCCCGTAGTACGCCGTGTAGGCGCAGAAGATCACCCCGCCGAGCAGCCACACGTTCGGTCGCCGCAGGACCTCCCGCAGCCTGGCGCCGGCGTCGGCACGCTCACGGGCAGGCCCCAGCTCGGCCCCGCCCGGCACCGCAAACCACGTGGCGACCGCGCCGATCAGGCACGCCCCGGTGTAGAGCGCGATCACCGCGCGCAGCCCCGAAGCGCCTCCGCCCTGCGCGGCGAAGAGCTGGAGACCGACGGACGCGGCCACCGCGGCGACCAGACCGCGGCCCCCGTCGAGCAGGCCGAAGGCGCGACCCTGCTCCGACTCGCCACCCCAGGCCCGGGTCGCCTTGATGAGCGCCGCCCAGAACGTGAGGATCGTGGAGAAGGCCCAGAGCGCGAAGAGCGCATAGAGCACGACGGGAGACGACGGGAAGCTGGCCAGGACTCCACCGCCGACGGCCGTGAGCGCGAGCGAGAAGGGCAGCAGGATCCGCGGCGAGACCCGGTCCGCCAGCCACCCGCCCGCGACGTAGGCACCGAGGCAGAGCGCTCCGAAGACGCTGTAGACTGCGCCCAGGGCCGCCTCGTCCGGCAGCTGGAGCACCTCGATCAGGGTCCCGCGGTAGTCCCGCCGCAGGGTGTACGGCAGCAGGTAGATGCTCTCGCCGGCCCAGATGAAGGCCGAGAGCGCGAAGACACGGCGATGGGGTCGCACGGGAGGTCATCCGTGTACCGCATCCGCGACAGCGCTCGCCAGTCCGCCGGCCCGCCATCTCGCGCGCCGGGTCCCGCACGCAACGGCGAAGCATCGGTTGCGCGCTCGAATTTCGGATACAGTCGCCGCTCAGAAACCCGACCCGAGGGCGCCCCCATCTCGAACTCCGATCACGCCCGGCAGAAGGACCGGATCCGCGCGGTTCGCGTCCACCGCTTCGGTGAGGATCCGCGGATCGACGCGATCCCCGCGGCGGCAGGGCCTGTTCACGGCGAGATCCTGATCGACGTCTCGGCGGTCGGGGTGGGCGCCTGGGACCTCGCGGTTGCGGAAGGGAGGCTCACACGGTTCCTTCCGAGCGACGGACTGCCGTTCACTCTGGGCGCGGAGCTGTGCGGCCGCGTTCGTGAGCTCGGCGCCGGGGTCGAGGGCTTCGCGGTCGGCGACCGGGTGATGGCCAACCCCGGGATCGTCGGGGCGTGGGCCGAACGCGTCTCGCTGCGGTCGTCTGCCTGCGGCCGAGCGCCGCGTACCGCCAGCGACGCGGAGGCGGCGGCCACCCCGGTCCGTGGGCTCGCCGCCTGGCAGGCACTCGACCTGCTCGACCTCCCGTTGGAATCCACGCTGCTGGTCGTCGGGGCGGGCGGCGCGGTCGGACGCGCGGCAGTCGAGATGGCGCGTGGGCGCGGCCTGCGTGTGATCGCGATCGCCGGTGCCGGGGCTCTGGAGCCGCTCCGCCAGCTCGGCGCCGAGCTCGCCGTCGACCATCGCACGCCGTGGGGGCGCCTCGTGGCGCCCGCCGCGCCGCGAGGCGTCGAGGCGGCGTTGGACCTCGTCGGCGGCGCGTCCCTCGCTCGAGCGCTCGACTTCGTCCGCGATGGAGGACGCGTCGTCACGACGATCTCGGGCGCCGCTCGCATCGGGGCACCGCGAGGCATCTCGATCCGCTTCCTCCCGATGAGGAGCACACCCGGCGCCCTCGACGCGATCGCCGATCTGGTCGAGCGGGGCGGGCTGACTACGCCCATCGCGCGGACCTACGCTCTCGAGGAGGCAGCCGCCGCGCTCGACGCGGTGCGCTCGCGCGATCGCGCCCCGGGTGAGTTCGTGCTGCTTGCGTGAGCGTCAGGCGCTCGAAAACGCGAATGCCTATGCTCGGCCGTCATGGGCTGCCTCGATCGACTGCGCAGTGTGTGGCGTCCGGAGGGCTTCCACTACGGGCACCTGCTGGCCAGCGGCCGCCGCACCGACGTGTTCGAGGGCTGGTACCTGAAGCTGGTCGATGCCGAGGGCCGCCACCCGTACGCTCTGATTCCAGGCGTCTTCCTGGGCCAGGACGCCCACGCGTTTGTGCAGCTGCTCGACGGTGCACGGGGCGAAAGCTGGTACCACCGCTACGACCTGGGCGACTTCACAGCAGCCGCCGACCGCTTCGAGGCTCGCGTCGGCGAGAGCCGCTTCGGCCGCCACGGCATCGAGCTGCACCTCGATCCCGAGCACGCCGGCGGTGGGCCGGCCGTCGAGGGCCGCATCGAGTTCGGGCCCTTCGAGCCCTGGCCGGTGCGCCTCCTCTCACCCGGTGTCATGGGTCCCTATGGCTTCACGCCGCTGATGCAGTGCTACCACGGGATCCTGAGCCTCGACCACGCGCTCTCGGGCACGCTGCTCGTGGACGGCGAGGCGCGTTGCTTCGACGGCGGCCGGGGCTACTGCGAGAAGGACTGGGGTCGGAGCTTCCCCCTCGGCTACGTCTGGACCCAGAGCAATCACTTCGACCGCGAGGGCGTGTGCCTCACGGCTTCCGTGGCGACCATCCCCTGGGCGACGGGAGCCTTCCGCGGCTTCATCGTCGGCCTGTGGCTCGACGGGCAGCTCTACCGCTTCACGACCTACACGGGAGCCGTCATCGACGAGCTCTCGGTGAGTGACACGCACTTCCACATGCGACTGTCGAGCCGCAGCCACCGGCTCGAGGTCGACAGCCGCAAGGCGGAGGGAGCACTGCTCATGGCCCCCTACGAGCGCCAGATGCTCGAGCGCGTCGCAGAGACCATGACCTCGCAGGTCGATGTGCGCCTGCTCGCCCGAACGCCCGAAGGCGATCGGCTCGTCTTCGAGGGCACCGGTCGACACGCGTGCCTGGAAGCGCAGGGCGACCTCGACCGCATCCTCGACCGCTGAGCG
>JASJBO010000361.1 GCA_030066475.1 Myxococcota bacterium | reverse complement strand
ACGGAGCCGCTCGGGCCAGCGCACGATCATCGGTACGCGCAGGCCGCTGTCGAACAGCTCGCGCTTGGCGCGCGGCAGGCCGTCGCCGTGGTCGGTCATCCAGATCACCACCGTCGAGTCGGCCAGGCCGTCCGCCTCGAGACGCGCCAGGATGGCTCCGACGGCCGCGTCCATCCGGCGCACGTTGTCGTAGTGCCGCGCGAGGTCGGCCCGCACCGCCGGCGTGTCGGGCAGCCAGGGCGGTACCGCGACGGCCTCGGGCGGGGTCGGGTCGTCTTCGCCGGACAGCCCGAAGAGCCAGGTGCGGTAGAGCTGCACCAGCAGGTGCATGCCGCTGTGCGGCCAGTGGCCGAGCGGCAGGAAGAGGCCGCTCTCGTGGGTCTCCAGGAAGTTGAGCATGCCGAAGAAGGGCTGGCCGGCCTCGCGTCCCGCCCACAGCGCCGCGTCGTCCTCGGCGTCCCAGATCGTAAAGGGGCCGCTGCCGGTCCGGATGCCGCTGAACTGGTAGTCGAGCTTGGCGGTGACGAAGGTGTGGTAGCCGGCCGCGCGCAGCAGCTCGGGGAACGCCTTCACCTCGGGCGGCGGGACGCTCTGGTAGCCGCCGGCCGGGCGGCTCGAGGCGCGCATGTGCTGGGCGCCGATCGAGATCTGGTGCACCCCGGTGATCAGGGCGGCGCGTGCCGGCGCGCACACCCCGGCCGTGGCGAAGGTGTTGGGATAGCGCACGCCCTCAGCGGCGAGCCGGTCGAGGTTCGGGGTCCGCGCCACCGGATCCCCGAACGCGCCGATGCGCGGGCCCAGGTCCTCGGCGACCAGCAGCAGCAGGTTCGGCGGATGGGCGCTCTCCGCGCTCGCCGCGGCGCCCGCGAGCGAGAGGGCGAGTGCCAGCGCCCTTGTCGCGCGGCCGACGATCTGCTGCATCGGATGCCCCCGCTCGTGCGCCCGGCGCACGGTACGGGCCGCGGGGGGGACGGTCAACTTCCGCTACGTTCGCCGCGTGAGTGCCCGCAACCGCCGCAACGGCTTCTTCCGCGACGTCAACCGCCACTTCCACGCAGCCGCCCGCCACAGCTCGCTGCCCGCCGACGTGCTGCGCAACCTGCGCTCCTGCAACGCCGTCTACCGCATCCGCTTCCCGGTGCGGCGCGACGACGGGCGCGTGCAGGTGGTCGAGGCCTACCGCGCCGAGCACAGCCACCACCGCCTGCCCACCAAGGGCGGCATCCGCTACGACCTGCGCGTCAGCCAGGACGAGGTGATGGCCCTGGCCGCGCTGATGACCTACAAGTGCGCCCTCGTCGACGTGCCCTTCGGCGGCGGCAAGGGCGGCGTCAAGATCGATCCGCGCCAGCAGTCCGTCGGCTACCTCGAGCGCGTCACCCGCCGCTACACCTACGAGCTGCTGCGCAAGCGCTTCATCGGGCCCGACGTCGACGTGCCCGCGCCCGACGTGGGCACCGGCGAGCGCGAGATGGCCTGGATCGCCGACACCTACAAGAGCCAGGCGCCCGACTCGCTCAACGCGCTGGCCTGCGTGACGGGGAAGCCGATCTCGCTGCACGGCATCCCGGGCCGCGCGGAAGCCACCGGCCTGGGCGTCGTGATGGCGCTCGAGCAGTTCTTCGCGCACGCCGAGGACGTGGCACCGCTCGGCCTCACGCCGTCGCTCTCCGGCAAGCGGGTGGTCGTGCAGGGGCTCGGCAAGGTGGGCATCCACGCCGCGCGCGCCGCGGTGGAGCGGGGCGCCGCGATCGTGGGCGTCGCGGTGAGCGACGGTGCGCTGCACGCGCCCGGCGGGCTCGACGTGGACGCCGTGCTGGAGCACCGGCGCGAGACCGGCTCGCTGCGCGGCTTCCCGGGCGCCCGCGAGCTGGACGATCCGCTGGAGGTCCTCGAGCTCGACTGCGACGTGCTGATCCCCGCCGCGCTCGAGCACCAGATCACCAGGGAGAACGCGGGCCGCATCCGCGCGGCGGTGATCGCGGAGGGCGCGAACGGCCCGGTCGACGCCGAGGCCGACGCGATCCTGCGCGAGGCCGGAAGGATCGTGCTCCCCGACATCTACGCCAACGCGGGCGGCGTGGTGGTGTCCTACTTCGAATGGGTCAAGAACCTGTCGCACATCAGCTTCGAGCGGCTCACCCGCCGCTACCAGCAGATGGCCAACCGCCGCCTGCTCGGGCTGCTCGAGGAGTGGGTCGGCCGCGCCGCGCCCGATCACGCGATCGACACCGTGTGCCGGCCGCCGGACGAGATCGACTTCGTGCGCACGGCGCTCGAGAACACGCTGGCGATCTCGTACGCGCAGCTCCGCGAGGCACGCCTGTCGCGCAAGCTGCCGGATCTGCGCACGACCGGCTACCTGCTCGCGATGGAGCGGGTGGGCCGGGCGTACCTCGAGTCCGGGATCTTTCCTTAGCTCGGGGCGTTTCGCACGGCGGCGGCGAGGCGTAGCAGGTCGGCTCGGGCGAAGGGCTCGTAGGCGTCGGCGCCCGGGGCCAGCCAGAGCGTCTCGCCGGAGCCGGTCGCGAGGCCCAGGCCGTCGGCGCGCAGCGGGCGCTTGCGGACGCGGTGGCCGGCCGTCATCGGGAGCTCGTCGAGCACGCGCACCACCAGCGGCCGGTGGGCGCTGGCCAGATGGCGCTCGACGGCGCGGCGCAGGGCGCGCGGGTCGAGCTTGTGCCCGGCGCGCAGCGTGAGCGCCGCGACCGGGATCGGATCGTCCTGCTCGGGCAGCGTCGCGCCGTACACCGCGACCAGGTCGACGAAGTCGAGCTCGTCGCTGAGCGTGTCCTCGACCGGGTGCGTCGGCACGGCGCCGCGCCGCGTGTGGATCACGTCGGCCACGTGGTCGACGAGCCAGTAGTCCCCCTCGCGGTCGCAGCGCACCAGGTCGCCGGTGTCGAGCCAGGCGTCGCCCGGCTCGAACACGCTGCGCAGCGGGCGGCGGTGCGGCTCGACCCGCTCCTGGTCGACCTTCGCCAGCAGCAGGCCCACGTCGCCCTGGCGGCAGCGCACGGCGAAGCCCGTGCTGCGCTGCACCCGCTGGCCGCGCTCGAGGTCCCAGGCGGCGAGCGCCAGCTCGGCGCCGCCGGGCAGCGGCCGGCCCACCGACCCGACCTTCTCACCGGTCAGGTTCACGAGCACCGCGTTGCCTTCGGTGGAGGCGAAGAACTCCACCACCCGCGCGGGCCGGAAGCGCTCGAGCATCCGCTTCCAGATCCCCTTCGGCATGCCGCTGCCCGCGAACAGCCGCACCGGATGGCTGCGCTCGGCGGGGTCGTCGGGGGCGTTCACCAGCGCGCTGCAGAGCGTGCCGCTGTAGAAGACCACGCTCACGCCGTAGCGGCGCACGTCGTCCCAGAAGGTGCGCGGGTCGAAGCGGCGCGCCATGGCCAGGCGCGCGCCGCTCATCAGCGCGCCGCCCACGCACACCAGGATGCCGGTGGCGTGGTGGATCGGTGAGCAGCAGTAGACGGTGTCGCGCGGCGTCAGCGCGCAGCCCGAGGCGGTGCCGTACGCCGACGTGGCCCAGCGCCGGTTCGTGACCCGGCTGGCGCGCGGCCGCTCGTCGTCGCCGGTGATGAGCACCAGCGCCAGGTCGTCCGCCAGCGCCGGGTTGGGCACGTACCAGTCGGGCGGGAACACGCGGTCGGGGTCGATCGCCTCCATGTCGATCAGGCCCGGCGCCAGCGCGCGCGGCTCGCCGCCGCCGCCCAGCACCAGCACGGGCCGGCCGCTCGCCTCGTGCGCCGCCTCGGCGTGCTCCGGGTCGGCGAGCAGATGGTCCACCGGCGCCAGGTCGAGCTGGCGCGCGAGCGGCAGGTCGGGGCGCAGCAGGACCGTCACGGCGCCCAGCCGCGAGAGCGCCACCGTGGCGGCCACGGCGCTCGGGCGCGTGTCCATCAGCAGGCCCACGTGCTCGCCCTGACGCACGCCGCAGTGGAGCAGGCCGCGCACGATGTTGTCGACGCGGACGTTGGCCGCCTCGTAGGGGTGGGCGCGGTCGTCGAACAGGAAGAAGGTGTCTTCCGGCGAAGCCTCCGCGCGCTCCTGGAGCGCCAGGCCGATGCTGGTGCGCGTGTCGCTCCGGAGCTCGGACAGGCGCGCGAGATGCGGAAGCTGGGGGACGACGGCGCCCGTGAACCGGCCCAGCACGCCGACGCGACTGCCCATGGCGCGCGAGGCGCCACCGAGCAGGTCGCGGCCCAGGCCCCAGGCGATGCCGGCGCCGTCGCGCAGGCCGTCGAGCGCGGTGCGCGCGCCCCGCTCGTGCTCGCGCGGCGGCTCGATCCGACGCGCCCGCTCCGGCAGGGAGCCCTTGCCCTCGCGCCAGCGCACCCACTCCGCGACCGACGGCCAGGTGATCTGGGTCGAGCGCGAGCCCACGACCAGCCCGAAGTGCCCGGCGGGAATCGAGATCTGGTAGGAGTCCGCGCGCGGGGCCGCGGCCTCGATCGCGCGCACCGTCGGCGGCGGGGCGAGCGTGTCCGTCTTGCCCACGAACACCAGGATCGGGCAGGTGAGGTCGGCGAGCGTCACGGTGCGGTCGTCGATCACCAGCCCGCCCTGCAACAGCCGGTTCTGCGCGAAGAACTGCTCCATCGCGTCGCGCAGCGCCGGCCCCGGGAACGCGACCCAGCCCTCGCCGCCCAGGAAGCGCCGCATGCCCTCGCGCTGCTGGAGCGCCTCGCGGTCGTAGAGCTGGCGCGCGAACTCGACGCGCTGCTGCACGGTCTTGACGGGATCCATCAGCTGGAAGCCGAGCCGCGTGGCCCACGACGGAATGCCGGAGGGAAACAGCGAGGACTGCACGCGGCTCAGTCGCTCGACGGCGTCGACGACGAGGTCGGGCGGGAGCAGGGGCGGCACCGCGCCGCGCATGTCGACCGGGCTGCCGAACACCACCACCGAGGCCACGTCCTGCGAGCGCCGGTAGGCCGCGGCCTGGTAGGCGAACATGCCGCCCTGCGAGTAGCCCATCACGTGGACGTCCTGGCCGGTGGCCTCGCGCACCGCCTCGATGGAGCGGCTCACGGCCAGCACGTGATCGGTGAGGGTGCGCTCGAGGCCGCCCTCCTCGTGCTCGGGCGAGCCGAAGTCGACCACCCAGGGGTCGATGTCGCTGGCGTGGAGCGCCGCCACCGCGCTCGATTCGGGCGCCACGTCCCACACCTCGGCGGTGAGCATCAGCGGCGGGATCAGCAGCGCCGGGGGGCGTCCGGGGCCCGCGTCGGCGGGGAAGTAGTGGCGCAGCCGGTGGTGGGCCTCCTCGGCGGCGACCTCGTAGGGCGAGGGCTCACGCTCGGCGAGGCCGCCGAAGCGGGCGATCTCGAGGCCGTTCTGCACGGCTGCGGCGAGACGGGTGACGAAGCCGGGGCGCGGCGGGTCGGGGGGCTGGGCCATGGCTGGGGGGTCCTCGTTTCCGAGATGCTGATGCACCCCGCGGCGGCCCGCCACCGGTGGCTGGCGAGCCTGGCCGAGCGCCCGTTAGGCTCTCGACGACGGGACCTGGGGGCCGGATCGGAGACCTGCTTGACGACCTCGACGGAGAGCCTCGGCGTGGGCGAGCTGCCGCGCAGCGCGGTCGCCGGCATCTGGCTGCGCCACCTGCTGTCGCTCTATCTGCCGCTCAACACGCTGCTGTTCCTGTGGACGGGGCCCCACAGCTGGTACGTGGCGGCGCTCTTCATGGCGCCGCTCTTCGTCGCCTACCGGCTCGACTGCTCGCCCCGCTACGAGCGGCGCCAGCCGCTGCCGGGCCTGCCCGCCTGGCCCTTCGACCTGCTGGTGTACGCGCTCGCGGCGCTCCAGGTCTGGATCGTGGTCGAGGTGGTGCGCCTGTTCGCCGCCCAGCAGGGGATCTTCTCGGTCGACATGGTGATGGTGTTCCTGGTGGTCGGCGGCAGCTCCGGGTTCTCGATCATCACGGCCCACGAGCTGATCCATCGCAACCGGCGCTGGGAGCAGGGGCTCGGCCGGCTCCTGCTGTGCACGGTCCTCTATGAGCACTTCTTCACCGAGCACCTGCGCGGCCATCACGTGCGCG
This sequence comes from Myxococcota bacterium, assembly GCA_030066475.1. The sequence goes on along the minus strand of JASJBO010000361.1, from coordinate 1,343 downwards.
TCGGGACGCCCGAGGACCCGGCGACCGCGCGCTTCGGCGAGGACTACGAGTCGTTCTTCCGCCGCACCGTGCCCGCCCAGCTGCGCAGCGCCTGGGCGCTCGAGAAGCGGCGCCTCGGCGATCCCGACATGCGCTGGCTCGACCGCCGGATGCTGGGAAACCGCGTCCTCCACGGGTTCGTGGTCGAGTGGGGCGTGGCGCTGGCGATCGGCCTCTGCTTCGGGCTCGCGGCCTTCGTGGCCTTCGTGGCGCAGGCCTTCATGGCAGTCCGGCTGCTCGAGGCGGTGAACTACTTCGAGCACTGGGGCCTGCGGCGCGCCGCGCGGCGGGTGCGTCCGGTCGACTCCTGGGACACGCACTCGCGCTTCACCTACTACGGGCTGGTGGGTCTGTCGCGGCACGCGGACCACCACGCGGCGCCGACGCGTCCCTACCAGCAGCTGCGCGTCTTCGACGAGGCCCCGGTGCTGCCGGTCGGCTACGTGGGACTGGTCGACATGGTGATGGGCAAGAACGCCGACTTCCAGCAGCTCGCTGCGGTCGAGCTGGGCCGCCGGCGGCTGGGGCCGTTCGCGGAGCCGACGCGCGCGGAGGGGGCGAGCGAGCCCATCGCGCCCGAGGCCGCGCTGCGCGAGCTCGAGCGGGCCCGCGCCGCGGAGCGTCGACCCGCCTCCGGGCTCGCACGCCGCTGGCGTGCGCTGCCTGCGGGCCTGCGCGTCGCGCTGGTCGTGGGCGGATTCCTGGCCGCGACGGCGCTCGGCGCGGTCTGGGAGGCGGGCGGCGGCGCCTTCGGCGCGCGGCTGCTGCTGCACGGCTGGATCCTGGCGGTGTTCGCCGCGGTGATCGCCGGTCGCCACTGGGTCGTGGCGAAGGGCATGGGCGAGAACGCGTCCTGGGCGCTGGCCTTGACGGCGATCCTCGCGCTCGGGCTCGCGACCGACGCGCTCCTGCTCGGATGAGCGACGACGCCGTCCGCTGCGAGACCTGCGGCTTCACCGTCGAGACGCCGGTCGGCCGGCTCTCGGCCTCGACGCTCGGCGTCTTCGACGACGCGCGCTTCCCCGGGCGCTGCGTGCTGGTCCTCGACCACCACGCCGAGCACTTCGAGCTGCTCGCGCCCGAGGTCGCGGCCCGCTTCACGGCCGACGTCCAGCAGGCCGCCCGCCTGATCCGCGAGGTCACCGGCAGCCGGCGCATCAACTACGCGATGCTCTGCAACCAGGTGCCCCACCTGCACCTGCACCTCTTCCCGCGCGGCGGCGCAGGCGACACCGACCCCCGCGTCTCGCCCTGGGAGCTCCCCGAGCCCGAGCGCCCGCTCCCCCCCGAGCGCCTCGCCACCC
>JASJBO010000360.1 GCA_030066475.1 Myxococcota bacterium | reverse complement strand
CGGCGCCGGGAAGCGAGCCGGCGCGACGGCGGCCGGGGCCGGCACGGCGGTGCGGAAGTCCAGCACGATGCGGGGCGGCGCCTCGAGCACCTGCTCTTCGATCCGCACCGGACCCGTGGCGCGAATCCGGGCCAGCGCCGCGCCTCCTGCCTCGGGCTCCACGGTCACGAGCGGGACATCGGCGCCGGGCGACACGGCCTCGATCGAAGCGGTCGTGGCCTCGATCCGCACGCGGATCTCGCCCGCGCCGGGATCGAGCGGCTCGATGCGGTAGGCGGCCGGGGCGTCGGTCTCGAACACCACGCGGGTGAACTCGGGGTGGACGCCGATGCGCACGCGCCGGAGTGCGGCCGCGTCGGCCGCAGGCGGCAGTGCAAGCAGCCCCAGCGCCATCGCCAGGCCGGCTGCCGCCCTGCGTCCTCCCTGGGGCCTGCTTCCCACACGCACCTCCGCGGGGGCTTGGCGCGACTTGGACGCCGCCCCCGCTGGTGAGTGGGCGGTGGGACGCGGAGGTGTCTCCGGCGGGCAGCGGGCCGGCAGGCAGGCGGCAGCCGATCGGCAGCTCGCGCCCAACTCGCGCCCAACTCGGGCCCAACTCGCGCCCAGGTGGGCATCGGGACTACCATCATACCCGAGCTGAGCCGGAGATCCCTGATGTCGAAGAAGACCCGCAAGGCGCTCGAGCGCATCGAAGCCGCGCTGGAGGCGCTCAGCCGGCGCCAGGCCGAGATCCTGATCCGCCTCGAGCGCCAGGAGGGGAGCGACGGCGACCTCGCCCGCGCCGGCGATCCCGAGGCACCGGCGGCCAGCAGCGAGGAGGTCGCGGCCTTCCTCGACCGCTTCCGAGCCGGCGAGTCGCTGGGCGAGGCGGTGCTCGGCGCCTGGATCGAGGTCTGCGACTCACCGACCCTGCGCGGCGGGCTGCGCACGATCCAGGTGCGCGAGGCGATGCACGCGCGGCTGCTCGATCAGCGCCTGAAGGAGCTGGGAAGCTCGGCCCAGGCGGAGCTGCCCGAGACGATCCTGGCCCAGGCGCTCCAGCTCTACGCGAGCACCGAGGCGGACGACGGCGACAAGCTCGAGGCCTTCCTGGCACAGTTCCCGGACGTGGAGCAGTCACTGGCTCCGATCCACGACCTCGCCGACCGGCTCGACCACGACCCCGAGACGCAGACCCTGCTGCGCACGATCGCGCAGGACGAGCGCGCCTCGCTCGAGTTCCTGCACGCCAGCGCCGAGTCACTCTAGGAGCGTTCTCGGCAGAGCCCCCTGCAAGCGCCCGGAGGGCGCGCGCAGTGAGGCGAAGCCGAACGAAGTCAGACAGCTAGCGAAGCCGAACGAAGTCCGACAGCTAATTCAGTCGCGCCCGCGAACGCGCAGCGTCACGGGAATCCGGAGCTCCTCGTCGCCGGCGGCCTCGAGGGCGGCGCGCAGCGCGGGGGGCAGATCGGCCCAGCGCACGCCCACCTCGAGGCTCAGCTCGCGGTCGGCGAGCTCGCCGCCCCCCAGATCCTGGACGGAGCTGGCGCGCGGCGCCGCCGGAACCACCTCGGTGAGCGACAGCTCCTTGTCGTCGCCCAGGCTCTCGTCGAAGCCCGAGAACAGGTCGGCACCGGACGGCGGCTCGGGGTGACCGCCGGAATCCGGCATGACCTCCTGGATCATCGTGAACGCGCCCGCGTCCTGCTCCGGCTCGTCCGCGCTCGGGGTCTCGACGCACTTGAACGCCCGATCGACCGGCTCGTGGTCGAGCACGAAGGTGATCTCGAAGCTCTCGATGCGCACCACGTCGCCGACCTGCAGCGTGTGGCGCCCGACCCGATCGTCGTTGACGAAGGTGCCGTTGATCGAGCCGAGATCGACCACCTCGAACCGGTCTCCGTCGCGGCGGAAGGTCGCGTGCTGGCGCGACACCTCCTCCTGCTGCAGCGGGACCTGGCAGTCGCGCGAGCGGCCGGCGATCAGCTCGTCGCCGTCCCAGGGGACGGCGCGCACCAGCACGCCGTCGCGCTGGACCAGCAGCCCGGCGTGCTGCGGCTGCAGCGGGGCGGCGGGCTCCGCCAGCTCGGCCTCGGCGAGCGGCGCGACCTCGGCGACCGCCTCCAGAGCGAACGCCTCGGTCGACTCCAGGGGCTCGGCGATGAGCTCCTGCGACGGATCGTCTCGCTGCATGTCGTTCGGCTCCTCGTGCGGTTGCGTTGCACCCGGGGCGGGCGGCGGTGTGATGGAGAGCATGCGGGCCTGGGTTCCCGGGCCCGCCAGATACGTGGCGCGCGCATCCCACGGGTCGCTGCGCTCGTCCCCCCCGCCCCGGGTCGGGACGGCCTCGGGGTCGGTGCGGACGCGGACCTGGTGCTTGCCGAGCTGGACCGTATCGCTCGGCCCGAGCACCAGCGGGTCGAGCACGCGCTCGCCGTTGACCCAGCAGCCGTTCTCGCTGCCGTTGTCCTCCAGGAAGACGCGGCCGTCCTCCAGGCGCAGCCGCGCGTGGAAGCGGCTCACCGAGAGGTTGTCGATCACGACCTCGTTCTCCTTCATCCGCCCGATGCGCAGCAGCGGGCGGTCGAAGGGCACGCTCTGGAGCAGCCGGCCCCGGAGCCAGACCTGGACGACGAGAGGGTCCATCGCCCCGTCTCTTCGCGGTTCCGGGGCGTTCACTTGAGGATCGGCCGCCAGCGCCCCGTGATAGAGTCCGGCGCGTGCCCGAGCCCCTCTCCCGCGGACGCCGCCTCGCCTATGCGCTGGGCGCGCCGGGCTGGCAGATCAGCGACCGCATCGTCGTCATGATCGGGATCTACTTCTACCTGCCACCGGCGGACACCGACCTGGTGCCGCAGGTGAGCGAGGAAGTGTTCCTCGGCGCCCTGACCGCCTACGGAGCGGCCCGTCTGGTGGGAGGGCTGTTCGACTCGCTGGCCGACCCCTTCGTGGGCTGGGGCTCGGACCGCTCGCGCTCGCCGCTGGGGCGCCGGCGCGCCTATCTGGTGGTCGGGATCGCCCCCATGGTGCTCGCACCGGTGCTGCTGTTCTGGCCGCCCGGCGAGCCCGGCTCGACCCTGACCTTCGTCTGGCTCACCGGGCTGCTGGCCCTCTACTACGTCTTCTTCACGGTCTACGTCGCGCCCTACCTGGCGCTGATCCCCGAGCTGGCGCGCTCGCAGGAGCAGCGCCTGTCGCTGATGATGCTGATGGCGGCCGTCGGCTTCCCGATCCTCGGCCTGTACGGGCCCGGCTGGCTGCTCGGCGTGCAGCTCGGGCGCGAGCTGGGGCTCTCCGGCACCGAGGCGGTCCGGATGGTCGTGCTGGTGTCGGCGGGAGTCGCGTTCGTGCTGTGCCTGCTGCCGATCCTCGCGGTCGACGAGCGCCGCTTCGCGCACTCGATCCCCAACTCGATGTCGCTGGGCGAGGCACTCGGCACCACGCTGCGCAACCGGCCGTTCCTGATCTACCTGCTCGCGCAGCTGCCCTTCATCCTCGGCATCAACATGATCGGCCCGCTGGTTCCGTATCTCTCGGTCGTCGCACTGGGCCGCGACGAGGGCTTCGCGGGACTGCTCAGCCTGGCGGGCGCAGCGCCGGCCCTGATCGGCTTCCTGGTGGTCGGGCGCGTGGCCGGCCGCATCGGGCCGAAGCGCACCGTCATCGGCTGCGTCCTGTTGCTCGGCCTCCTGAGCGCGGCGCTCGGGCTGCTGCGCCCCGACGCGCCCGGCGGCCCCGACGATGCCCGCAACCTGGCGATCGCCATCGCCGTGCTCGGCCTGGCGGGCCTGCCGCTGGCCGGGTTCCTGGTGGTGCCGAACGTGATCATCGGCCAGCTCGTCGATCTCGACGAGGCGCGCACCGGCACCAACCGCTCGGCGATGTACTTCGGCGCCCAGGGCCTGCTCACCAAGTGGGTCTACGCCGCCTCCGCCGCGCTGCTCTCGTACCTGCTGCTGGAGCACGGCAACAGCCGCGAGGAGCCGGACGGCGTGCTCCTGGCGGGGCCCGTGGCGGGCGCCTTCTGCGTGCTCTCGGCGCTGTTGTACACGTGCTATCCGGAGCAGGCGGTGCGGGCAGAGGCGGCGGCGGCACGCACGCACACCGAGGCCGGCTGAGGGCCGAGGTCGGCTGAGGTGCAGGAGGTGGCGGTTCCGCGGAGCTGGCTGCTGAGTAGCGGCTGGCGCCGCTAGGGGCTCGTGGATCCAGCGGAGGTGCCGAGCGGGCGTTCCGGGCGTTGATGCGTCCGGGATCGACCCGGGCGTTCTCGAGGGACGCCGCCCAACCGAAGCCGACGCCGCGCACCAGCTCTGCCCCAGAAACCCTCTTTGCCGAGAGCCGCCGACGTCCCGAACCAGCTCCCCCTCGAAGCCTTCTTCTTGCGCCCTAGGCCTCCGCCCGCCGCAGCGCCTCGATGCGCTCGTCGAGCGGCGGGTGGCTCATGAACAGGCGGGCGAAGCCGCTCTTCGTGCCGCCCGAGATGCCGAAGGCCTGGAGCTGGTCGGGCAGGGCCGCGGCGTCGGCGCCGGTCTTGAGGCGCTCGAGGGCCCCGATCATCTTCTCGCGGCCGGCCAGGCGGGCGCCGCCGCTGTCGGCGCGGAACTCGCGCTGGCGCGAGAACCACATGACGATGATGCTCGCCAGGATCGCGAGCACGATCTGGGCGACGATCGTCGTGATCCAGAAGGCCGGCCCGTGCCCGCGCTCGGTGCGGAACACCACGCGATCGACGACGTGGCCGATCACGCGCGAGAGGAACAGCACGAAGGTGTTGACCACGCCCTGGATCAGGGTGAGCGTGACCATGTCACCGTTCGCGATGTGACTGACCTCGTGGGCGAGCACCGCCTCGATCTCGCCGCGGTCCATGCCGCGCAGCAGGCCGGTGCTGACGGCCACCAGCGCGCTGTCGCGGCGCGCCCCGGTCGCGAACGCGTTGGGCTGGGGCGAGTCGAAGATCGCCACCTCGGGCATGCCGATTCCGGCGGCCTGGGCCTGGAGGCGCACCGTCTCCAGAAGCCACTGCTCGCCGGCGCCGCGCGGGTCGGTGATCACCTGCGCGCCGGTCGCGCGCTTCGCGACCCACTTCGACATCGCGAGCGAGATGAACGAGCCACCCATCCCGAACACCGCGCAGAACAGCAGGAGCTGGTCGAGTCGCAGGTCGACGCCCTGCTGGTCGAGGAAGCCCTCGAAGCCGACGAGCTGGAGCACGATGCTCAGCACGAACAGGATGGCGATGTTGGTGGCCAGGAAGAGCAGGACTCGCTTCACGGATACCCCCGGGGTCGATGCGGCCGGCCGGGCCGCTCACTCACCTTAGATAAGCTCTCGTTTCGCTGGGACGCCACTGTCCGCGGGTGAATTCGCAAGGCGCTGCGAACTTGCCTGAACTCCCGCGCCGGCGAACCCATGCGCCCGCCCGCTGCGGGCGAGCTGCGCACGCGCTTCCGGTCTTCCCGTGTCACGCGCTTCCCTCTGGCGGGCACTCTTCCCACGAGGACACGCCCCCTGCTCCCCGCAGGGGCCCACAGGGGCCAGTTGGGTGCGCCGGATGCAGCGGCGCGGAGGACCAGCGGATGCGGAACAACGAGATCCACAGCGCCTTCCTGATCCGCGTGCTCGCGCGCAGCGAGCCCGAGCACTGCGACCACTGCGGGTCGCGCATGTACGTGAAGGCCGACTCGGGGCTCTGCCCGTTCTGCCTGAACGACCGGCCGCCCAAGGTGGTCTACCGCGGCTCGACCTTCATGCCGCCGCTGCCGGTCGCGCCGCGCCTGGCGCGCAGGATGTACGTGCGGCGCGACCTGCGCGGCTGGATGCGCCAGGTCCTGACGACCGGCACCCGGGCGCCGGCGGCCTCGCCCCGGACGACGCCCTCGGCCGACGCCTCGGCCTCCGCAGCCGGCTGAGCCGCAGCCGGGGTATCCTCCCTCCCGGCCCATGTACCGAGAGATCCGACCCGACCCGCGGCTCGCGCCGTTCGTGGAGTGCCTGAGCGTCTCGGACGACGGGGGCGCGCCGGCGCCGGCTCCGATCCGGGTCGTGCCCGACGGCTGCGTCGATCTGATCGTGTCGGTGGGCCCGGAGGGGGCAGCGCGGGCGGAGGTCTGGGGCGTGAAGACGCGCGCCCTGCTGGTGCGCGACCGCGAGCCGACCTGGAAGCTCGGCGTCCGGCTCCGCGCGGGCGTGGCCAGGCGCTTCCTCGCCCTCCCTGCCGACGAGCTGCGCGATCGCAGCGCGGACCTCGGGGCGGCGTGGTCGCGCGACGGGCGGCGGATCGCCGAGCACATCGCGGACGCGGCGCCCGAAGCGCGCGCCAGACTGCTCGAGTCCACGCTGCTCGAGCGACTCCTGGCGGGCGGCCCGCCGCCGAACGTGGCGGTCGAGCAGGCGGCCCGCCGGATCGACGCCGCGCGCGGCGCGATTGCAGTGGGCCCCCTGTGCGACTCGCTCGGCGTGGGCGAACGGTGGCTGGAGCGGCACTTCCTCCGCCACGTGGGCGTCGCTCCCAAGCGCTATGCCCGCATCGTCCGCTTCCGCCACGCCTGGCAGGCGCTGCGCGGTGGGCGCGCCCAGGCCGAGGTCGCCCTCGAGCTCGGCTACTGCGATCAGTCGCACCTGCTGCGCGACTTCCGTGCCTTCGCGGGCACCAGCCCCGGAGCGGCAGGCGTGTCGGATTCGTCCAATCCGGCCGCCGCGGCCTGACCTAGGCTGCTCCCGACCGCCTCGCGAGGGGCCGCGGGAGGGATCGATGCAGCTCACGTCCGACGGCTTCGCGCGCGCGCGCAGCTTCCTGCTCGAGCGGGCGCGCCCGCTCGAGGCGGCCTTGTTCCGCCACGCCTTCGAGCGCGGCCGCGCCGCCGAGGTGACCGAGGCACTGGGCGCCTTCCGCAACGACGACGGCGGCTTCGGCCACGGCCTCGAGCCCGACCTGCGGCTGCCGGCCTCGTCGGTGCTGGCCACGACGCACGGCCTGCGCCTGCTGCGTGCCGCGGGTGCAGCACCCGACCACCCCCTGGTGGCCGGCGCTCTCGCCTTCCTGCGCGAGCACTACGATCCGGCGCTCGGCGCCTGGCGCTCGGTCCCGCGCGAGGCGGAGGACTTCCCGCACGCCGGCCACTGGAAGTGGCGCCTGCACGAGTCGGGCAAGAGCTGGCCGGTCGGGGTGCTGCCCCGCGCCGAGATCCTCGCGCACCTGCACCACTACGCCGCCGGCGTCGACACGGCCTTCCTCGCCGAGGTGACCGCCCGCTTCCAGGCCGAGCTGGCCCGGGCCGGGCAGGAGGTGGGAGCCGACGGCCTGCTCGCGCTGGACGCGCTGGCTCGCACTCCAGCAGCACCCACGGCGCTGCGCGCCGCCACGGCCGCGCGCGCCCGCGAGATCGGCGTCGCGATCGTGAGCCGCGATCCCGA
>JASJBO010000359.1 GCA_030066475.1 Myxococcota bacterium | reverse complement strand
GCCCAGCTCGACCTTCCCCTCGTCCGGCTGGCCGGCGTCGTAGTAGTCGCCGTCCGCGACGGGTTGCGGAAGGGGCGGGCGCGCGGGGCGCTGCCAGCCGCGCTTGCCGCCGAACGCCGCCGCGCCCGACGCCAGGAGCATCGCCAGCGCGACGGCGAGCACGCCGATCCAGGTACGCATGTCAATCGTCTCCCACCGAAGCCGGGCACCGCGAGGCGCCCACCAGCAACCGCCGAAATCCGGTCTATCGCAGCGTGTGTGGCCAGCCAACGCCCCAAAGTGGTGCAGATGGTCGACCGTTGCGGGTCGGCTGCGTGCGACTGGGACAGTTGGTCGCGCCAGATCGCGCGGAGCGGCTACTCGTCGGACGCCGATCCGGTCCGGCTGCGCGCATCTTCGCGCGCGCCCGCGATCGCGCGGCGCAGCGACTCCAGGTGGGCGAGGTACGCGCGGTAGCGGTCGCGATCGGTCTGCGGCAGCCGCGCGGGGTCGAGCCCCTCCACCACCTCGCGGAAGCGCTGGGTGTAGGCCTCGCTCACGTCGTACTCGCGCTGGCGGAAATGGAGATCGGCGAGCATCGCGAGCGCGATGGGATCGCTGGGGCGCATCTCGATCACCTGCTCGAAGGCGTCGATCGCCTCGGGCCAACGCGACTGGTCGCGGTGGATCATGCCGATCTGCCCGAGCGCGCGGTAGCGCCCCGGGTGGCCGGGGTCGAGCCACATCACGCGCTCGAAGTAGGGCAGCGCCTCGTCGTAGCGGCCGAGGTGTCGCAGCTCGGTGGCGAGCCCGAAGGCCACCGCCGGATCGGTCCGGGTGATCGACTCGGCGCGCTGGAGCAGGCGCAGCGCCACCTCGTGCTCGCCCTCGAGCGAGCGCTGCTCGGCGTTCTCCTTGAGGCGCCTCAGCTCGGCCTCCTGCGTCGAGCGCTTCGGCACGACGTAGCCGGGTGGAGACCCACACGCGAGCAGGCCGCCGCCTGCGAACGCGAGCAGCACGACGAGGCGGATGAGGAGCCGCGGATTGGACGCGACGATGGTCATGCCCCCCTGGGTGAGACCAGCAAGGGTACCCGCAGCGCGATCCGCGTCCAAGCCGCGTGCCCCACCCGATGTCGGCCGGCCGACGCGGTCGGAGGCGGCTTCCTGGCGTACAATCGGGCCCGTGGCTTACGACCACTACGACCGACTCAGCGCCGTCGACGCGGTCTTCCTCGAGATCGAGGACGCGAACATCCACATGCACGTCGGCGCGGTGGCGCTGTTCGAGCGCCAGCCGCTCGAGACGCCAGACGGGCGGCTCGACATCGAACGACTGCGCACGTTCCTCGAACGCTCGCTGCCGCAGAGCCCGCGCCTGCGGCAGCGCATCGTCGAGGTCCCGGTCGTCGGCCACCCGGTCTGGGTCGACGACCCGCGCTTCAACCTGCACTACCACTTCCGGCACGCCGCGCTCCCGCCGCCCGGCGACGCGCGTCAGCTCAAGCGCCTGGCGGGCCGCATCGTGTCGCAGAAGCTCGACCGCGGGAAGCCGCTGTGGGAGCTGTGGATCGTCGAGGGCCTCGAGGACGGCCGCATCGCGCTGGTGCTCAAGGCGCATCACTGCATGGTCGACGGCATCGCGGGCGTGGACCTGCTGGCCGCGCTGCTGCGACTGTCGCCCGAGGCGGAGATGCCGGAGCCGCACGCCTGGGTGCCGCGCCCCGAGCCGGACGGCGCGCGCCTGCTGGCGGACGAGGTCGGGCGGCGCGCCGCGCTGCCGCTCGAGATGCTGCGCGCCGCGCCGCGACGCCTGAGCGAGCCGGGACAGCTCGTGGACGACGTGCGCGAGTCGCTGAGCGCACTCGGCGAGACGATCGGCGCCGGGCTGGCGCCCACCACGCCCACCCCGCTCAATCCCGACATCGGGCCCTACCGGCGCTTCGACTGGACCCTGACCGAGCTCGCCGAGGTGGCCGAGGTCCGCAAGCACCTGGGCGGGACGCTCAACGACGTGGTGCTGGCGACGGTGTCGGGCGCGGTGGGGCGCTTCCTGGCGCAGCGCGGGGAGCGGCCCGACCGCGACACCGTGTTCCGGGTGATGGTTCCCGTCAGCATCCGCAAGCGGGACGAGCACGGCGTCCCCGGCAACCGCGTCGTCAACTTCCTGGCGCGGCTGCCGGTGGACGAGCGCAACCCGCGCAAGCGCCTCGAGCGCACCATCGAGGTCACCTCCAAGCTCAAGCGCTCGCGTCTGGTGCACGGCGCCGAGATCCTCGAGGAGCTGAGCGATCGCACCTTCACCAGCCTGGTGGTCGAGTTCGTGCGGCTGGCGGCGAATCAACGCGCCTACAACATGGTCGTGACCAACGTCCCCGGCCCGCCGCGCCCGGTCTATCTGCTGGGCGCGCGCATGACGGAGATCTACCCCGTCGTTCCGCTGTTCTCGAACCAGGGGCTGGGAATCGCGCTGTTCAGCTACGACGGACGGCTGTGCTGGGGCCTCGACGCCGACTGGGACGCGCTGCCCGATCTGCACGACTTCACGCTGGCGATCGACGAGGAGTTCGCAGCGCTCCGGGAGGCTGCCGAGCCCGCAGCGGCGGAGCGCGCAGCGAGCCGCAGGCGAGCGAAGTCCATCTAACCCAGCTGGCGGACCAGGCGCAGGGGGCTCTGGGGGTTGCGGTCGCGCTCGGCGGTCCACTTGCCGGGCTCGACGCGGCGGCGGAAGCGGTCCCACTCTTCCGGCTGCATCACGCGCGTGAACACGTGCTCGATCTTGAAGGCATCGGGGTGGCGGGCCTCCAGGGTGCGGCGCGCGCGGTCGACGGCCTGCCGCAGCGCGTCGAGGTCGACGACCGCCAGCTCGCAGCTCCACGATGCGAAGAAGGGCTTGCCGCGGACGAGCTCGACCGCGTGCTCCACGTAGATGATCCAGTTGTGTTGGTTCATGGCACACCTTCCCTGGTGGCTGGGGTGCCTGGAGGGTTGGATCCGACGGGAGAGAGCGAATCCCTCAGGGCGGTGCTTTTGGCCCCCAGCCGAGGGGGGAGCCGGCGGGTGGGCTAGTCTGGGGCACGATGGCAGCTCGGGGGGATTTCGACCTGGCCCAGGATCTCGAGAAGGTGCTCGACTCCCTCAGCTGCGGCCTGATGGCGCGCGACGCGGACGGCCGCCTGATCTATGCGAACCAGCGCCTGCTCGAGTGGCTCGGCTACACGCTCGCCGAGGTCCAGGGCCGCCCCTTCCAGACGCTGGTGCCCGAGGACGTGGCCGACCTCGTGACGGAGGAGATGCGCGCGGTCGAGGAGGGCGACCTGCGGGCGCGCCTCACCGTGCTGAAGCGCAAGGACGGCACCTCGTTCCCGGTCCTCATCCTCCCGAACCGGCGCTTCGGCGACGACGGGCGCCCCGACGGCGGCATCGGCGTGATCGTCGAGCTCGCCAGCGTGCAGACCGCGAAGTCGGCGGGCTACCGCGAGGACGAGGGCGAAGTCTGCGGCCGCCTCCAGCGGATCGCCCTCGAGCTCCAGTCGCTCTGCGTGACCCTCGACGTGCCGGCCGCCGGCGCCGTACGGCTCGACCACCCGGCGCTGGACCAGCTGACTTCGCGCGAGAAGGAGGTACTGGCGCATCTGGTGGCCGGCGAGCGCGTCCCGGCGATCGCCCAGCAGCTCTTCATCAGCCAGCACACGGTGCGCGGCCACCTCAAAGCCATCTTCCGCAAGGTGAGCGTCGAGAACCAGTCCGAGCTGATCCAGTACGTGCGTTCGCTCGGCTAAATGCCCGTTCCGGGGGCGGGTTCCACCGCGATGGGGCCTGCGCCGACACCCTCCCGAGCGCCATCCTGCGCCCTGCTGTCCCTTCCCTGCTGAGTTGCTGTTGACGACTCCCGGGGGCGGCAATCTGGATTGCGGCGGCAGATTCTCCCACTTGCTGGCCCGGGAGGGCCGCGCTTCAGGAATCGCCCCCGGGAGTCAACGCTCGCAGCGCGGCCCGCATCGAGTCCGGGTCGGCGGGCGTCAGCAGCAGCGGGATCGCGTCGCGGCGCTCGATCAGCAGATACCGGTCGAGCCGCGAGACGTACAGCTCGACCCATCCCCCGCGCGTCCACAGCCAGCCGAAGGCGCCCCACAGGCCGCCGACCCCCACGCGGATCGCCCAGCCGAACTCGCTGCGGAACTGCCCCGGGTCGAGCACGCGCACGCGCGCGATCGAGGGGCCCGAGACGAGACGCGTGCGCCCGGGAAAGCGCAGCCGCAGCCCGTCGGTGCCGACCTCGAAGCGCGCGGGGCGCAGCCAGATCCACACGCTCGCGTAGACACCGACGAGGATCAGCGCGGCCCACAGGAGCACCTCGTTGGCGCGGCCCGTCAACGCCGCTCCCGCGAAGAGCGCGGGGATCGCGAGCATCATCCCGGTGAGCAGCCGGATCGAGCTCGCCATCGGCGCGAGCGGGAACGAGGGCATGGCTGGCGACCGCCTGTGGTTGGGGCGGCTCAGGATACCCGACCCGTGGCGAGGGGCGGGTCGGATGGGGGTCCCGCGCGCAGTTCCGCAGGCGCCCCTCGCTCAGCGCGAGAAGCACCCCCTCCGAGGCGCCGAGGGCTGTTCGAGCACGGGACCCCCATCCGACCCGCCCCCGGCAAGCACCCCCCGCGCTAGTACCGCTGGATCTCCTTGCCGATCACCCGATCCCGCACCTTCCAGAACAGGTTCGTCGGGTTGATCACCATGATGAAGACCCGGCGCATCCAGCCCTCGGGGCAGGTCAGCGCGCGCACCCCGTGCCAGCCACCGCGGCGCCCGGCGAACAGCATGCTCACGTTGCCGTCGCACTCGGCGGGCGTGGCCTGGACGAAGTCCTCGAAGCTCGGCGCCGACTTGCGCGGATGGCGGCCGCCGTCGTCGAGGATCAGCGTCTCGCCGCCCCAGCTCAGGTCCCAGCCCTCGGGGTTGAAGTAGAAGATGTGCGAGCCGTACTCGCGTGCCGCGTCGATGTGCGGCGACACCGAGCGGCCCGCCGGCGTGTAGTGCCAGTGGAAGCGGAACTCGGCGTTGCGCACGCCCAGCAGCTTGCACAGAGCGCGCCGGTAGCGGTCGCTGCACAGCTCGTCGATGAAGTCGCGCCAGGGCTTCGGCACGTCGGGCTGGCCCTTGTACTCCAGCGAGTAGCGGTCGTGCGGCTGCTGGCCGGCGACGCGCTCCTTGCCGAAGATCTGCTCCATCATCTCGAGCGGCGGCAGGTTCCGTTCGAGTTCCCTCCAGGCCTCGTCCCGGATCAGGCCGCGCGGGTTGATCCACGGGAACGGCTTCTGCTCCTGGAACGACTTGGCGTCGATCGCCTCGAAGCGCTCGATGTCGACGTAGCGGAACTCCCGCTGCTCGGCTTCAGGCATGCGTGACTCCCATCGCGGTGCCTCCGGGAACTCGATCGGGCGGGTCCGGGGGAGGGACGCTGCGGACCAGCTCGAGGGCGTCGTGGCGGACGTGGTTGCGGCTCATCTCCTGCCGCACCAGCTCCTCGTCGACGAAGCCCGCGTCCAGGCACTCGCGCAGCATCCCGAAGAAGAGGCGCTCCTGGCTCGCGTCCGGGTGCTGCTGGTAGTGCCCCAGGAAGGCGTACTCCCCGAACAGCTTCGCGCGCAGCCGGTTGAGTGCAAACAGCGCCGGAATCCGCCGCAGCTTGTCGGCCGGCGTGTAGTCGATCGGCAGCCCCGTCTTCCAGGGCTGCGTCTTGCGCTTGGTGTTGTGGAGCAGGCGCGTCCGCTCGGTCAGGCGGTCGAAGTCGTTCCACTCGGGCTCCAGGTAGCCCACGTTCTCGGCCGGCTCGTGCTCCAGCCCGATCCAGTCCTTGTAGTCGCGCTCGAAGGTGAACAGCTCGGCGAACTCCTGCTCGGGCTGCCAGTGCCGCAGCCGGGCGCAGTCGAGCAGCATCACGCTCGTGGCCACGCGCTGCTGCTTGTCCGCCTTGTCGGAGCGATGGCGGCCCATCACGGCGGCGCCCTGCATGTCGCGCGTCAGCAGCTCCCAGACGTCGCCCACGGCGAACACGTCGGGATCGATCACCAGCGCGCGGCCCTCGTAGCCCATCAGCTTGGGCGGCTGGAAGCGCAGCGGGGTGAACGACTGGAGGTCGTCCATGCGCCAGATGCGCTTCACGCCGCCGCGCAGGAAGGGCTGGCCCTCGCGCTCGCTCAGGTACGGGTAGTCCTCGGCGCGGATGTACTCGACGTCGAACGCGTCGGCGTGCGCCGAGTTGCGGCGCAGCGACCAGGCCGACACCAGCGCGCCGAGCCACTGGCGCTGGTTGGTGTGGATGAAGACCTTCGGTCGAACTGCCGTCACGAGCTCGCTCCCGTGGCCGCCTCGGCCGGCTCGGAGGCCGGGAGGGGCTCGTCGAGATAGCCGAACGCGGGCGTGAGCCGCTCGCTCACCAGGGCGTCGATCCGGGCGACCTGCTCGTCGTCGAAGTAGTCGCGATAGCCACCCACCACGGCCCGCCGCACCTTGTAGGAGCTCGGGTTGTCGACGTCGCGCGCCTGGAGGCGGCTGCCACTCAGCCAGAAGAAGTCGTTCTTCTCCATCGAGCGCATGTTCTCGACCGAGCCGAACTGGACGGCGTCCTCGATCCACTCCGGCTTGGCCACCCCGCCCAGGAACTCCACCACCTTCGCCAGCTCTTCGGCGGTGCGCGCGCGCAGGTCCTCGTAGCGGACCACGTGGTGGCGTGGGATGTGCGGCAACGCCGCGGCCCAGTCGTTCATGTAGTCGACGATCCGGGCCAGCATCCCGACCTCGGGGCCCATCACGAAGTCGTACATCGAGATGTCCGAGCCGGGCTCGGGATATTGGTTCAGCGGCATCTTGCGGGGCCGCATGCGGAACTTCCACTGGAAGAACTGGGAGGCGGCCACGTCCTGGGGCCGGCGCACCAGCAGCAGCAGGCTCTGGTCGAAGTAGTCGCGCTTCGAGTCGAGGTGGCCCGTGTACACCCGCAGGTAGTTGTCGTGGGTGAACAGGATGCGCGGCACGCGCGCATCCCTGGCGTGGAGGTTGTCGAAGCCGAGGAAGCTCTGCTCGGACAGGTCGCAGGAGAGCTGGTAGTAGCGCGACAGGAGCGTGCGCAGCCAGGTGCGGCCGCTCTTGGGGTAGGAGACCACGACGTGGTCGGCCATCCGGAGCTTGCGCAGCTCCTCCTTGCCGCGGTGACGGCGCTCGAGGGTCTGCGCCCGCTCCTCGGGCAGCACCAGATAGGCGCGCCGGACGAAGAAGCGCGCGAGCTTCTTCCGGATCATGTGCCGCATCAGGGCTCCTGGGGGGGATGGGGAGACGGTAACGTCGCCCACCCCCCTCGCAAGGGACGGCGGTTCCCCACAGGGCGCCCCGCGCACGAACCGATCGGGGCGCGGATTCCACCGCAAACCCGGCGGGTTGCCGGAATGCGGGAGAGCTCCGTGGCGGCGCCCCGCCCCCCCCGGGGCGGGGGGGGGGCACCC
>JASJBO010000358.1 GCA_030066475.1 Myxococcota bacterium | reverse complement strand
ACGGCGGAGCCCGGCGAGATCGTCGTGCCGATGCGACTCACGAACCGCCGCCCGGCCGTCGAGATCGCGCTCGGCTCGGGCTCGGCGTGGTTCCTGATGGACACGGGCGCGCCCTCCGACCTCGTGCTCTCGGAGGAGCGGGCGCGCGCGCTCGGCATCGAGTTCGACCCGGTCGCGTCCGTGACGTTCCGCAACCTCTACGGGGACGCCCGCGCGGCGCTGACGCGGCTCGAGCGGGTCGAGGTCGGAGGGCACGCGATCGACGGGCCGACCCTCGCCGTCGCGCTGCGCGAGGGCTCCTCCTACCGGGTCACGAACGTGGCGGGAGCCGACCAGGCGCTCCTCGGCAATGCGTTCCTGCGCCGCTTCCGGGTGCGCTTCGACTACCCGAATCGCCGGGTGGGACTGCTGCCGCTCGCGAGCCCGCCGCCGTCCGGGGACGCGGAGCCGCTCCAGGCGTCCCTCGCTCCCGCGCCGGGCGAGGTCGTCCCTGAGCTGGAGCTGCCCGAGGTCGCGTCGCTCGAGCCCGCCCGTGCGCTGGTGCCGACGGAGGAGGTCTTCCTCGAGGTGAAGGCGCCCGAGGCGGGCGTGCGCGAGGAGTTCGTCCCCTGGGTCGAGGTCGAGGGCTGGGCCGGTGTGCACCGCTCGCGCGCCTACGACGTCGCCATCGTGATCGACACGTCGGGCAGCACCGCGTGGGCGTCGGGCATCGACGTCGACGAGGACGGGCGCGTCGGCCGGGGGCGGCGTCGGGTCGATCTCTGGCGCAGCTTCAACCCGCGCCACATGTGCAGCGACCCGGGTGACACCGTGCTCGCGGCGGAGCTCGTCGCCACCCGGCGGCTCGTCGACGCCCTCGATCCCGAGCGCACCCGCATCGGGCTCGTCACCTTCTCCGACGGAAGCCGGCTGAACGCCTCGGTGGGGAGCGACCGCGAGACCTTCTCCGAGCTGCTGGACCAGCTCGGGGAAGGCTTCAGCTCGGGCTACACCAACTTCGCCGCCGCCATCCGCCTCGCCACCGAGGCCCTCGTCGCCGCGAGCGAGGGCGAGCCGGACGCTCCGCAGCGCGTGATCCTGTTCCTGTCGGACGGCTACCCCACCTTTCCGGGCTCCGAGGAGCGGGCGGCGCGCGAGGCGCTCGAGGCGGCGCGCGAGGCGGCCGCGTCCTCGGTCCGGATCCACACCTTCGGTCTCGGGCTCGCGGACGACCCCAACGCACCCGAGAGCGAGGACGAGGACGCCTTCGTGCAGATGGCCGCCCTCACCGGCGGCTCGCATCTGCGCCTCGACACGCCCGGCGAGGTGGTGCAGGAGCTGCCGCGCATCGACCTCGCCGAGGTCGCCGGCGTGGAGATCGTGAACGCGACCTCGGGCCAGTCCGCCCGGGCCACCCGCGTCTTTCCCGACGGCTCCTTCGACGCGTTCGTGTCCCTCGTCCCGGGCGAGAACGTGATCCGCGTGACCGCGCGCGGCGCGCGCGGCGGCGTCGCGCGTGCCGAGCGCCGCATCGTCTTCGATCGGCGCGAGCCCGCCACACCCGAGGAGGCCGCGGCGCTCGAGGCGCGCGTGCGGGAGCTCGAGGTCGAGCTGCGGGCCCGCGCCGTCGAGACCGAGCTCTACCTCCAGATGGGTCGCCAGCGACAGCAGAAGGCCCTGGAGCTCGAGCTCGAGCCGCCGGCCGGGGACCCGTAGGCGGGGCCGCGCTGCGACGCGCGACTCAGTCCTGTTACGCGCCGCGCAGCCCGGGCAGACCGCCGTACTTCACGTACAGCGTGCAGCCTCCCTCGCTGCGTGGGCGCTGGCGAGTGCCGGCCGGCAGCCGCAGCCAGCTGCCCGCTCCGTACTCGCCGTGCTCGTCGGTCCAGGTGCCCTCGATCACGAGCAGCTCGGCGCCGCCCTCGAGCACGCGCTCGCCCGGGTCGGCGCCGGGAACCCAGCGCTCGAGCCAGGTGGTGTCCTCGAAGCCGTCCTGCACGTGGAGCGCCTTGCGCTCGACGCCGGACCGGTCGCTCGGTTCCCACGCGAGCTCTTCGTGACGCACCGCCACGTGCTCGCGGTCGCCGGCCGCCTGGCGCAGCTTCACGAAGATCAGGCAGCCCTCGCGCGAGAACGGCGCGTGGCGGAAGCCCTCGGGGTTGAGCAGGTAGGTGCCCGCCCCCCAGTCGCCGAACTCGTCCGAGAAGACGCCGTCGAGCACCAGGATCTCCTCGCCCTCGGGATGGTCGTGCGGCGGGAACTTCGAGTCGGGCAGGTAGGCGACCAGCGAGGTCACCTGCCCGGACTCGGCCGGGCCCACGCGGTGGAGGCGCTTGCGCAGCACGCTCGGGCTCGGGCTCGGCGTCCACTCCATCTGCGTGGTGTCGATCGCGACCCGCCGGGCGAGGTCACCGTTCAGCGGGGCGTCGGGGTCAGCGGACGGGGAAGGTGCCCCGCGCGAGCTGGAGGCGTTCGGATCGCTCACGGCGGACTCCCTCAGGCGGACTCGAGGTGGATGTGTCCGAGCCCGGAGGGTAGCGATCGGCCCGTGCTGTCCCTCTGCAGGGGGCGGGAGCCCGCGGGGCCTCGCCTGCACGCCGGTTTGACGCGAGCCCCGGATCGGACGAGGCTTCCAGAAGCGGGGAGGTCCCGCGCACGACCTCGAGCCGCTCGGCCGGCCTGGGGGACGCCGTGTTGAGACTCCACGGCTTCGTTCAGAGCAGCTACTACAGCGCGGTCAAGCTCACCCTCCTGGAGAAGGGGCTCGCCTTCGAAGAGGTCCACGTCCCCCTCGGCGACGACGGCAGGCTGGTGCCGGATCCGAGCTACCGGGACAAGAGCCCGATCGGAAAGGTCCCCTCTCTGGAGACGGACCGGGGCTTCCTCTCGGAGACGAGCGTCATCCTCGACTACCTGGACGACCTCGGGGCCGGCCCCTCGTTCTACCCCGCCGATCCGTTCGAGAAGGCGAAGGTGCGGGAGCTCATCAAGTACCTCGAGCTGTACATCGAGCTGCCGGCCCGGCGCCTGTACGGCGAGCTGTCGGGTCGACCGGTGTCGGACGAAGAGCGGCGAACGGTTCGGGCGCTGTTGGAGCAGGGCTTCGCCGCGCTCGTCCGGCTCGCCCGCTTCGACCCCTACATCGCCGGCGAGACCGTGACCTACGCGGACTTCTTCGCGCACTTCACCTTGCCGAACGCGACGTGGATCACGCGGACGGTGTACGACTGGGACACGTACCGCACGATCGCCGGGCTGCGAGAGCTGATCGAGCTGGTGGGTCGCCGCGAGACCACGCGGCGCCTCGTGGCAGATCGGAACGAGGTCGGCTGAGAGAGGGTCTCCATCAGAAGG
This sequence comes from Myxococcota bacterium, assembly GCA_030066475.1. Next base: position 4,179 of record JASJBO010000358.1, on the reverse strand, counting down.
TCTCGAAGTGGATGCGGTCGGGGGTCACGCCGCGGCGCTCGAGGTCGGCCTGGAGCGTGCCCATGAAGGCGGCGGGGCCGCACAGGTAGAACTCGGCGTCGGCCAGGGATACGAGCCGCTCGAGCAGCGCCGCGTCGACGCGCCCGGCGTCGTCGTGGTCGTGGCCCGCCACGTCCTGGGGGAGCGGCCGGCTGTAGCGCACGTGGAGGCGTGCGTTCGGCAGCGCGTCCACCGCGCCGCGCAGCTCGGCGCCGAGCGGGTGGTGGGCGCCGTCGCGCACGCCGTGCACCAGCACGACGGGCTGCTCGGGCCGCTCGGCCGCGATCGCGTGCAGCATCGAGGCGAGCGGCGTGATGCCGACCCCGGCGCCCACCAGCACGATCGGTCGCTCAACCGGCGTCGCAGTCAGGTCGAGGTGGAAGTCGCCGGCCGGTTCGCTGGCGCGCAGCACGTCGCCCGGCTCGATCGCGTCGTGCAGGTGGCGCGAGACGCGTCCCTGCGGCTCGCGCTTGACCGAGATTCGGTAGCTCTGGCTGCCGGGGCCGTTCGAGAGCGAGTAGGTGCGGCCCTGCGCCGGCTTGCCGCCGCCGAAGCCCACCTCGAGCGGCAGGTGCTGGCCGGGCTTCCAGCCGGGCAGCGCCGCGCCGTCGGCCGCCTCGAACACGAACGAGGTGACGTCGTCGCTCTCGGCGATCTTCGCGGCCACGCGCAGCTCGCGCGTCGCGGCGTCGGGCTCGGTCCAGCGCAGCGGCAGCACCCGCGTCTGCTCGACGACCTCCTCGACCTGGAAGCGCACCAGGCGCCGCGCGCCGGGGAACCGGTCCTGATCGGGCTCGCTCCAGTCGATCTCGACGCGGCCCGTGAGCTGCAGCAGGCTGCCGCGCGCGAAGTCGACGAACAGCAGGCCGGCGCGCGGGTCGAGCACCAGGTTGCCGAGCGTGTTGAAGTGGTTGTTGCCCGCGTAGTCGGGGAACACGAGCTCCTGCTCCTCGTCGACCCGTACGAAGCCGGGCGGCCCGCCGCGGTGCGAGGCGTCCATGCCGAAGGCGGCGCTCTCGCCGGCGCCGCGGTGGCCGCTCGCGATGAAGAAGGTGTCGGCGCGCTCGATCCAGCGCCGCTGGGCGGCGGACAGCGCCTTCGCGCGACTCGGTGCGGCCGGCTGCGGCGCGGGCTCGGCGGGCTGCCAGGGCCGCGCGCGGATGTGCTGGGGGCAGTTGCCGAAGGTCTGGTCGACCTCGACGAGCAGCTCGTCCTCGCCGTGGCGCCGCACGCGGCCGTTCACGCGGTTGCGGCGCCGGGTGTGCAGCTCGATGCCGAGCACGCCGAGGTCGGCGCCGGGCACGAGCCCGTCGGCCAGGGCGTCGCCCGGCGCCGGGCTCGCGCCGACGGCGAGCGTCGCGGCGTCGGGCGTCGCGACGAAGCCCGGCGTCCCGGCCAGCAGCGTGGCCCAGGGGCGGCCGCGCAGGTCGCGCGCGGCCGCCACCAGGAACGGGAGCTGGGCGTAGAAGGCGGCGTGCTCGTCGGGCAGGAACCCGCGGATCACCTGGCGGCCCCAGGGCTCCATCTCCTCGCGCACGCCCAGGGCGGCCTGGATGCGCTGCTCGCCTTCGTGGAACGGCGACGGATCGGCGTGCGTCGGGGCGGGGTCGTACATCACGCCACCTCCGGGCGGGGCGCGGGCTCGAAGCCCGGCTGCTTCTCGAGGCGCTCGAGCCAGGCGCGCACGTTCGGGTAGGCGTCGAGCGAGACGCCGCCGTCGGGCGCGAGCGCGATGTAGGAGTAGTTGGCGACGTCGGCGATCGTGGGCCGGCCCGTGGCGAGGAAGGGGCGCTCCGCCAGGTGCGCCTCGAAGCGCGCGAGCAGCGCGTGCGCGCGCTCGCGCGCGGCCTCGAGGTCGCCTTCGGCGCCGAACAGCTCGATCAGCCGCGCCCGGCCCGGGCCCTCGGCGACCTCGGTGCTCGCCGTGGCGAGCCACTCCTGCACGCGCGCCTCGCCGGCCGCGTCCACCGGCAGCCAATCGCCAGCGCCGTACTTGCGGCCCAGGTAGACCAGGATGGCGCTCGAGTCGCGCACCACCGTGTCGCCGTCCACCAGCACCGGCACCTGGCCGAAGGGGTTGAGCGCCTGGAACTCGGGCGTGCGCTGCTCGCCGGCCAGCAGGTCGACGGGCACGCGCTCGTGCTCGACGGCGAGCAGCGAGAGCAGGTTGCGGACCTTGTGGGCGTTGCCCGAGAGCGTGAAGTCGTAGAGGCGGATCATCGTGTCGGTCTCCGGTGGTGGCGGCGCCCGATGCGCCGCGCGTTCGCCCGACTTCAGGAGCGAGGTCCGTGCCAGGCGGGTCGGGCGCCCGATTTCGATGCAGAATCGATCAGTTGGAGACGCAGAGCCGAGATCCAGGCAAGACGAGATTTCGTGAATCCACGAATTTTCGGGAATCAGTCGCGATATTTCGTAATCTCGTCGACGTGAAGCCGTCCTACCCCGAGCTGCGCGACCTGCTGCTCGGCATGGCCGAGGAGCGGACCCGCGCGGCCCTGCTCGCGCGGATCGTCCGTGAGCTCTGCAACCAGCCGGACGTGGCGCTGGCCCGCATCTGGACGCTCGCGCCGGGCGACCAGTGCGGCACCTGCCCGATGCGCGCCGAGTGCCCGCGCCACGTGCCGTGCCTGCACCTCGCCGCGAGCGCCGGTCGGCCGCTCGATCCCGACGCGGACTGGTCGCGGCTCGACGGCGCCTTCCGGCGCGTCCCGGTCGGCGTACGCAAGATCGGGCGGGTGGCCCGGGGCGAGTCGCTCTGCGTCGAGGAGATCGCGAGCGACGCGCAGTGGATCGCGCGCCCCGACTGGGCGCGAGCCGAGCGCATCCAGGGCTTCGGCGGTGCGCCGCTCGCCGTCCAGGGCGAGGTGCTCGGGGTGCTGGGCGTGTTCACCCGCTCGCGCTTCTGCCCCGACACCGTCGCCTGGCTGCGCATCATCGCCGACCACGCCGCCTCCGCGCTGGCGACCTCGCGCGCCTTCGAGGAGATCGAGCGCCTGCGCGACCGGCTCGCGCTCGAGAACGAGTACCTGCGCGAGGAGGTGGACGAGGCGAAGGCGCCCGCCGGGATCGTCGGCAGCAGCGCGCCGCTGCGCGCCGTCCTCGAGCGCGTCGAGCTGGTGGCTCCCACCGACGCGACGGTGCTGATCCAGGGCGAGTCGGGCACGGGCAAGGAGCTCGTCGCGCGCGAGATCCACCGCAAGAGCGCGCGCGCCGAGCGCCCGCTGATCCAGGTGAACTGCGCCGCGGTGCCGCGCGAGCTCTACGAGAGCGAGTTCTTCGGCCACGTGCGCGGCGCCTTCACGGGCGCCACGCGCGACCGCGCCGGGCGCTTCGCGGCAGCGCACGGCGGCACCCTTTTCCTCGACGAGATCGGCGAGATCCCGCTCGAGCTGCAGGGCAAGCTGCTGCGCGTGCTCCAGGAAGGGACCTACGAGCGGGTCGGCGAGGAGCGCACCCGCACGGTGGACGTGCGCGTGATCGCCGCCACCAACCGCGACCTGCGCGCGGAGGTGGCCGCCGGTCGCTTTCGCGAGGACCTCTACTACCGGCTCGACGTGTTCCCGATCGCGGTGGCGCCGCTGCGCGAGCGCCGCGAGGACATCGTGCCGATCGCGGAGCACTTCCTGGCGCGCGGCGCGGCGGGGACGGGGCGCCCGGCGCCGCGCCTCGCGGCGGCCGACCGCGCGCGGCTCGAGGCCCACCCCTGGCCCGGTAACGTGCGCGAGCTGCAGAACGCCGTCGAGCGCGCGCTCATCACCTGGCGCGGAGGCCCGCTGCGGATCGACCCGGAAGCCGCCGGACGGCGCGGCGCCGCCCCGGCGCAGGCGGATGCCGAGCCCGCCGCGCTGCTCACCGAGCGCGAGCTGCGCGAGCTCGAGCGCCAGAACCTGCGCCGCGCCATGCTGCAGGCGCGCTGGAAGGTCTCGGGGCCGGGCGGCGCGGCGGAGCTGCTCGGCGTGAAGCCCACCACGCTGGCCTCGCGCCTGCGCAAGCTGGGCATCGAGCGGCAGGCCTGATGGACTTCGCTTGCCTGGGGGGGGCGTCAAGGGCTTGGTAGCCGGCTCGGCGGTCCCTACTTGGGCACCCCGCAAGCGCCGAAGGCGCGCGCAGCGAGGCGAAGCCGAGCGAAGTCCACCAAGA
>JASJBO010000357.1 GCA_030066475.1 Myxococcota bacterium | reverse complement strand
GCTGGCAGAAACGGCACCCTCATCGTCGATACGTTCGGCAGCGACTTCGATACGTACCTCACCGTCGCGACCGGGGTCGTGGTCTCCAACCTGGCAGTGTTGGCACAGAACGACGACGCGCGTGGCACCTTGCAGAGCGAGATCGTCCTGCACGCCGTCGCCGGGACGACCTATCAGATCGCCGTCGACGGGTACCTCTCCGCGACGGGCAGCATCGCCCTGAACCTGGTCCCGGAGCCCTCCGCCGGGCTGCTTCGGCTCGGCGGCCTCGGCGCGCTCCTGGCCCTGAGGCGCTTCGCCGCACGTGGCATCGGCAGCCGGCGAAGCACGCTGCGGCGGTGACCCCCGCCGCGTCTGCATCTGCAGGCGCGCCGCTGCGCGGTGTCGGCTCCTTGCTGCACCGGGGGCGCTCTTGAGGCGCCCGCAGCCGTCCCGCGCCGGCACGCGGCTTGCTCCTCCCCACCCGCGAGCCATGGCGCCCTCGTTCTCCATCCTGCTCTCGCTCGCCCTGCTCGGGGCGGCCGCCGACGCTGGCGCGGAGACCCTCGACGAGCGCGTCCCCGTGCGTCCGGGCGGCCACCTCGAGGTGGTGCTCGACCTCGGCGAGGGCCTGCGGCCCGACCCGGGCTCGCTCGAGGTGGTCTCGCACGATGTGGACGAGGTGCGGGTGCTGGCCGAGACCAGCGGCTGGGGCGCGGCGAGCGTGCGCACGCGGGTCGAGCAGACGGGCGAGCGCGTGCGCGTGGTGTCGACCGTGACGGGGACCTTCGCGTGGATGTTCGGCGGCCCCCGCGTCGAGGTGCGGATCTGGGTGCCGCGCCACTTCTCGCTCGACCTGCGCGCCAGCGCCGGGCCGATCCGGGTCGAGGACGTGAGCGGCGGCGTGCGCGTGCGCGCGCGCGGCGCCGCGATCGAGGTGGTCGGGGTCGAGGGCTCCGTGCGGCTGCGCACCGAGGACGCCGACCTGCGCGTGCGCGAGGTGGTGGGGGACGTGGAGCTCAAGACGACCGAAGGCGACCTCGAGGCGAGCTGGGTGACGGGCGACCTCGACGCGCGCACCGGCGGCGGGGCGATCGAGGCGCGCCACGTCGCCGGCCGCGCCGTGCTGCGCAGCGACGACGGCCCCGTCGAGCTGCGCGACGTGAGCGGTCCCGTGGAGGTGAAGACCGAGCGCGGGAGCGTCTTCGCGAGCTTCGTGGACGCGCCGGCCGGTCTCGTCGAGACGCGCAACGGCTCGGTCGACGTGGTGGTCCCCGCGCGTGCGGGCGCCGAGCTCGACGCGCGCGCGTCGGGCGGCGGCGTCGAGCTGGCCGGGCTCACGCTCGACGGCGAGCAGGGCGAGACGCGGGCGCTGGGCCTGCTCAATGGCGGCGGCGCCCGGCTCCAGCTCTACACCCCGCGCGGGCGCATCCGCGTGCGTGCGCGCTAGGCGGAGAGGAGCATGCAGCACCGACTCGGCCCGACCACGAGACCTTCGTTCGCCTACGGCTCACTGCGCGGCCGCTGCGCGGCCTTGCGGTTCTTCGCTCTCGCCCTGGCGCTGCTCGCCGCTGCGCCGGCGCGGGCCGCCGAGTTCGAGCGCGAGGTGCCGGCCGAGCCGGGCGGCCGGCTGCGCGTCGACGTGGACGGCGGCCGCGTCCAGATCGAGAGCCACGACGAGGACACCGTGCGCGTCGAGGCCCACACCTGGGGCTTCCGCGCCGGCGCCGGCGACTTCGAGCTGCGCCGCGACGGCGACGAGGTCGAGCTGCGCGGCTCGTTCGGGGCGCTGTCCTTCCTGGGCGGTCCCAAGGTCGAGGTGCGCGTGCGCGTTCCCGAGGCGTTCTCGGCCGAGGTGAACACGGGCGGCGGCGCGGTGCAGCTCGAGCAGCTCGAGGGGCGCGTGGCGGTCCGCACCGGCGGCGGGCGGGTGGAGGTGGACGAGATCACGGGCGACGTCGAGGTGCGCAGCTCGGGCGGCGAGGTGCGCGTCAGCGAGGTGGAGGGCCGCGTCGAGGTGCGCAGCTCCGGGGGCGGCGTGCGCGCGTCCGACGTCTCGGGGGCGGTCGAGATCCGCACCAGCGGCGGCGACCTGCGCATCCACGACGTGGGTGGACCCGTCGACGCACGAACCAGCGGCGGCAACATCTCGGTGCGCTTCCTGGCCGAGCCCGCCGGCACGCTCGAGACCTCGGGCGGCAGCGTCGAGGTGGAGTTCGAGGAGGGCCACGGCGTCGACCTCGACGCGCGCACCAGCGGCGGGCGCATCGACCTGGACGACCTCGCGCTCGAGGGCCGCGTCGAGGGCGACGAGGTCCGCGCCCGCCTCGGCGGCGGCGGCGAGTCGCTCCAGATCCGCACCTCGGGCGGCAACATCCGCATCCGGGCCCGTTGAACTCCGCGGCGCCGGCGGCGCCGCTGCGCGCTGCGGCGGGCGAAGCGCCCGCCTCCGCTTGCGGCTTCCCCCTTCGATCCGGGCAGAGACCTCTATGGGCGCTTCGGGCGTGAGGTCGTCTCGCCTGCGAGCCCAGGCGGACCAGGAGCGAAGGCGGTCGCCCGCGCAAGCGCCGCAGGCGCGCGCAGCGAGCCGCAGGCGCGCGAAGGCTGGCGCGTGCCTCTGGCACGCGCATCGCCAGCTAGGCGCGGCCTTCGGCCGCGCCGTCGCTGGCCGGCTGCGGCAGGCGACGCCCTTCGGGCGCGAAGATCCGGTACGACGCCAGGCCGTGTCGCTGCAGGAAGTACTGGAGCGCCGTGTACAGGCAGCCGAGTCCGTACTTCACGGAGCGCTGGAAGTTGATCGACGAGGCCTCCGGGAAGTAGCTCGCCGGGCAGCTCACCTCGCCGATCTCGAAGCCGGCATGCAGGATCTGCGCGAGCATCTGGTTGTCGAACACGAAGTCGTCGGAGTTCTCGAGCAGCGCGATCGACTCCAGGACCGGGCGCGAGAACGCGCGGTAGCCGGTGTGGAACTCCGAGAGCTTCGAGCCCTGGAGCGCGTTCTGCGCCATGGTGAGGAAGCGGTTCGAGACGTACTTGTACAGCGGCATGCCGCCCTGGCGCGCGCGCCCGCCCAGAATGCGCGAGCCGAGCACGACGTCGAAGGGGCCGTCGACGATCATCCCGACCATCGCTGCGATCAGGCGCGGGGAGTACTGGTAGTCGGGGTGGAGCATCACGGTGACGTCTGCGCCCAGCCGCAGCGCCTCCTGGTAGCAGGTCTTCTGGTTGCCGCCGTAGCCGCGATTGGCCTCGTGCACCAGCGTGCGCAGCCCGAGGCGCTGCGCCTCCGCCACCGTCTCGTCCTGGCTGGCATCGTCGGTCAGCACGACCTCGTCGACGATGTCGAGAGGGATCTCGCGGTAGGTGCGTTCGAGAGTGAGCGCCGCGTTGTAGGCGGGCATCACGACGATGATCTTGTTTCCGTGGAACATGGAGCGGGGTATCCTGCCAGCCCTCTAGGCCCGGGTGGCGAAACGGGTAGACGCGGGCGACTTAAAATCGCTTGGCCTCAGGCCGTGCAGGTTCGAGTCCTGCCCCGGGCACCAGCACTCAGCCGAGCGAGACGCGTTCGCGGACGAGGGCCCGGACGTCATCGGCTTCCAGCAGCGTCTCGAGCGCATCGCGGTCCAGCAGGGTGGTGCGCTGGTAGCCGAGGGCCGGCAGCTCCAGCTCGAGCCGGAAGATCTCGCGCGGGTTCTCGAAGATGCGGCGGATGCGGAGCTGCTCGCCCCCGCCTCCCTCCCGGATCTCGCTGCGCAGCGACTCCAGGATGCGCAGCGCGCGCCGCGCACTGCGCATCTCGGGCTCGAGATACGCCTCGAAGGCGCGGTTCCGGCTCGCGATCTTGTAGGTCCCGGGGGGCCGCATGGGACCGGGAGCATACCGTCGGGCGGCGAGGCCGATCAAGCTGCACGGGGCGGCCGCGGCACGAACGCGTGGACGGACACGCTGCCGCGCGGGCCGTGAAGGCCTTGGCGGCGCGTGCCGTGCGAGAACGGCCGACCGTTCGCCGCACCGTCCGTCATGGGCAACCCCTCCTGGCGCGCCCATCGGCGTCGTGCGCGAGCAGCTTGAGCGCAACTCCCCGACGCATCCCGCCGCCGCCGCCGCGTGCGGCGCCGCCGCGGCTCGCCCGTCGACCGGCGGCTCAAGCGCAGCTGGCTCCGCGTCGAACAGGAGAGCGCGGAGGTGTCCATGGAGTCGGGTCGGGCGGACGGGACGGCGCTCTCTCTCGCGGCTGCGGCGCGCGAGCAGCTCGGACTCGGCGCCCAGGACTCCGTCCGCATCGCCGCGCTCACCCCGCTGGCGCTGCTGCTCGAGCTGCGCGGCGCCGACGCCCCGTCGCTGCCTGCCGAGCGCACGATCTCGCTGCTGGCAGACGTCCGCTGCCTTCCGATGGCCGAGCTGCTCGGCTGGGTGCACGGCGCGGGCAAGTCGGGCCTGCTCCACTTCGCCGACGAGGGAGTCACCAAGGCGGTCTACCTGCACCGCGGAGAGGTGATCTTCGCGGCGTCCAACCAGCGCATCGACCGCCTGGGCCACTCCCTGGTGCGGGCCGGAGTGATCACGCTCGAGCAGCTCCGCGAGGCCGAGCGTGCCTTCAACCCCCCGCAGCGCTTCGGCAAGGCGCTGGTCGAGCGCGGCGCCGTGTCGCCCCGCGAGCTGTGGGCCGGGCTCCAACGCCAGGTGGCCGAGATCGTCCGCTCGCTGTTCTTCCACCCGACCGGCATCGCGTGCTTCTGGGACGGCGACGTGCAGCCCGACAACGTCGTGCGTCTGTCGCTGCCCACGCAGCGGCTGGTCGAGGAAGGGCTGCGCTGGCGCGACGAGCTCGACCGTTTCGTCGAGACGCTGTCGGAGCCCCGGGTGCGGCTCGAGTCGGTACCCCACAAGCGCGACAGCGTCTCCGGCGCCGAGCGCGTGCTGTTCGACGCGTTGCGCGAGGAGTCGTCGTTCGCCTCGGTGTGCCACCGGGCGGGCTTCGACCCCGCCACGGCGGCGCGCACCATCCAGCTCCTGCACCGCGCCGGCGCGGTGCGCATGCGGCGCGCCGTCGAGGATCCCGACTGCACGCAGCGGGTGCGCGGCGAGGAGCCGGCGCGGCTGGCGCGCGCCGCCGCCAAGCTGATCGACGAGCTGCTCGTGCCCCTGATCGCGGCCGAAGGGGTCGAGCCGGTACGCGCCCGCTTCGCCCAGGCCGTGGCCGAGGTCGCGGTGCGCTTCCCGGAGCTGCTGGGCGGGCTCGAGCCGGGCGCCTCCGGCGGGCTCGACCCCGAGCAGCTCGCCGAGCGCGCCCTGGTGGCGGGCACCGATCCGGCGCAGACCACCCGCGAGGCGCTCGGGGGCCTGGTCGAGTACCTCGAGTTCGAGCTCAAGAACCACCCCGCCATCGAGGACGCCGACGGCCTGCTGGCCGGCGCGGAGCCGCTGCGCGCTAGCATCCGCAGCTAGAGACGACGCGGCAGAAGCCCCCTGCAAGCGCCCAGCGGGCGCGCCCACCGAGGCGACGGAGTCGATCCGCGGAGTGCTCGGATGCCGCGCCGAGCCCGAGAGGCGCCAGCGATTGCGACCCCGACCCCGCGAGCGGGCCCGAGCCCCTTCCCCGCGCCGACGCGATGCCGAGCGCGATTGGCTGCTCGGCATCCACTCCGTCGGCGAGGCGCTGCGGGCCCGTCGGCGCGTGCTGCACCAGCTCCGGCTGCGGCGCTCGGCCGGAGCCGGCCCGCGCCCGGAGCTGGGCGCGCTGCTCGAGCGGGCGCGAGAGCTGAGGGTGCCCTGCGAAGAGCTTCCGGCCGAGCGCTTCGACCAGGCTGCACCCGAGGGGACTCCCCATCAGGGCGTAATGCTCGAGGTGGGTCCGCTTCCCGAGGTGACGCTCGCGGATCTCGCGGCGGGCGGGCCGGACTGCTGGCTGCTCGCCCTCGACCGCGTGGAGGATCCCCAGAACCTGGGGGCGTTGCTGCGCGTGGCGGACGCGGCAGGGGTGGTGGGGGTGGTGGTGCCCGAGCGCCACTCCGCGCCGCTGAGCCCCGCGGTCTCGCGAGCGAGCGCCGGAGCGCTCGAGCACCTGCCCGTGGCGCGGGTCACCAACCTGGCCCGCGCCCTGCGCTCCCTCAAGGAGCGGGAGTTCTGGGTCTACGCCGCGGACCCGAGCGCCGGACGGGACCTGTTCGCCGCCCCCGACCGGCTCTTCGAGGGGCGTCTGGTGCTGCTCCTGGGCGCGGAGGGCCGGGGCCTGCGCCGGCTCGTCCGGGAGCAGGCCGACGAGTGCTTCGGCATCCCCATGGGGGGAGCCGTGGCGTCGCTGAACGTGGCGACCGCGGCGGCCGTGGTGCTATTCGACTGGCGCCGCCGACAGCGCGCCCGCGCAGCCCCAGATGCCGCCCCCCTCGGGGACAAGGCGGTCGGTCCCGGGCTCCGGAAACCAGCCGCGACGCCCGAGTTCCCCTGATGTTGCCGGGGGTTGGGCATCGGCTATCATGCGCGATCGCCATGCTGGGCTGGCGTAGCTCAACTGGTAGAGCGGCGGATTTGTAATCCGCAGGTTAAGGGTTCGAGTCCCCTCGCCAGCTCCACTCCGGACCACGACACGGTGTCGTGTCGGCGGATCGACCGGGTGGAGGGAGAGGGGCAGAGGGGCGCGAGTCAACCGTCGAGGGGTCGTCTCGCAGGCGCAACGTCACTGACAGAGTGAATCCATGGCAACCCGGTGGGCCGAGCGCGGCGCGGCCGATGGGACGGGTTGCTTACGCTTTTCTGCGTTTCTGGAGCTTCGCAGTCGGGGAAATCGGAGTTTCGCATCGCAGTCCCGCGGGTCGAACGCCGCGGACCGGACCGGGACGGAGAGGTACCGAAGCGGCCAAACGGGGCAGACTGTAAATCTGCTGTCTTACGACTTCGGAGGTTCGAATCCTCCCCTCTCCACCACGCGGGCAAGCGCCGGCGCAGCCGGCGCGCGCAGCGAGCCGAAGGCGAGCGGAGTTCAGACAGGACGGCAAGCGCCGGCGCAGCCGGCGCGCGCAGCGAGCCGAAGGCGAGCGGAGTTCAATGAGGGCGCAGATGGGGTCGGCAAGCACTTTTTCGGGCGGGAATAGCTCAGCTGGCTAGAGCACGAGCCTTCCAAGCTCGGGGTCGCGGGTTCGAATCCCGTTTCCCGCTCCAGGGTTTCGGTTTCCAGGTTTTCGGTTTCGAAGGGGCATCGCAACGGTCATTCGGGCCGGTCATTCGGGTCGGGTTGGAACACGCGGGGGGCAGGGCCCGGTCGAGCAGTCGGCGCATCTCGAAAAGCCCACGTAGCTCAGTTGGTAGAGCACGTCCTTGGTAAGGACGAGGTCAGCGGTTCAAACCCGCTCGTGGGCTCCACGTCAACGCGTCTCCTAGGGAACGCCATCAACAGGAACGATCAGGGAGCGAGTCATGGCCAAGGAGAAGTTCGAGCGCACGAAGCCGCACGTGAACGTGGGGACGATCGGTCACGTGGACCACGGGAAGACGACGTTGACGGCGGCGATCACGCAGCGGCAGGGGAAGAAGGGCCTGGCGGA
>JASJBO010000356.1 GCA_030066475.1 Myxococcota bacterium | reverse complement strand
GCGTGGATCGGCGCCAGGTGCGCGTAGTCGGCCCCGCGGCGCGCGGCCTCCGCCACCTCGGCCGGGTCGTGGGCCGAGACGCCGATCAGCGGCGCCGGTCCCAGCAGCGCGCGCGCCTGCTCGACCGACAGCGCGTCGAAGCCGAGGTGCACGCCGTCCGCTCCGACCGCCAGCGCCACGTCGACGCGGCGGTTCACCAGCACCCGCACCGTGCGCCGCGCGGCGCGGGCGGCGGCGCGCGCCGCGGTGCTCACGCGTTCGACCAGCGCGGCCAGCTCGCGCGTCTCGAGCGCCCGGTCGCGCACCTGCACCCAGTCCGCGCCGCCCGCGACCGCCGCGGCCACCGCGTCTTCGAGCCGCCCGCGCACCGCGGCGCGGTCCGTCACCAGACAGAGAATGGGCTCAGAAGGTCGCAAGCCCGTCCAGGGGGCTCGAGGCCGTGGCGTACAGGCGCCGGGGAATGCGTCCGGCCTCGTAGGCCAGGCGCCCGGCCTCCACGGCCTGGCGCATGGCGCGCGCCATCTTCACCGGATCCTTGGCGCCGGCGATCCCCGTGTTCATCAGCACTGCGGTCGCGCCGAGCTCCATCGCCACCGCCGCGTCGCTCGCGGTGCCCACACCCGCGTCGACGATCATCGGCACCTCGACCGTCTCGAGGATGATGCGCAGGTTGGCGGGGTTGCGGATGCCGAGGCCCGAGCCGATCGGCGCGGCGAGCGGCATCACGGCGGCGCAGCCCGCGGCCTCGAGCCGCTGACACGCGACGGGGTCGTCGGTGACGTAGGGGAGCACCGTGAAGCCCTCGTCGACCAGGATCTTCGCCGCCTCGATGGTGGCGGCGACGTCGGGAAACAGGGTGCGTTCGTCGCCGATCACCTCGAGCTTGACCAGCCCGTGACCGCACAGCTCGCGGCCGAGCCGCGCGGTGGTGATCGCGTCGTCCACCGTGTAACACCCCGCGGTGTTGGGAAGGACGACGGTGCCCTCGGGCAGGTAGTGGAGCACGGTCTGCTCGCGCGGCACCGAGAGGTCCACGCGCCGCAGCGCCACCGTGACCATCTCGGCGCCCGCCTCGCGGGTGGCGTCGAGCTGCTCGTCGAGCGAGCCGAACTTCCCGGTGCCGGTGATCAGCCGCGAGCGGAAGGTGTGCGAGCCCAGGGTGTAGGTATCCGACATGTCAGCCTCCTCCCACTGCCTCGAGGATCTCCACGCGGTCGCCGGCGGCGAGCTGGCGCCGATCGTACTCGGAGCGCGGCACCACGTCGCGGTTGACGGCGACGGCCACGCGCCGCTCGCCCAGGCCGAGGTGCTCGAGCAGCCTCTGGACGGTGGCTCGGATCGGGATCTCGCGCGGCTCGCCGTTCACCTGGATGCGCAGCGGGCCGCTCTCGGTCGATGTCTCGGGTTCGCGGCTGGACACGGCTCCCGCCTCGGAGCGTGGGGCATTCGTCGCGGAAGCTACCCGAGCGCCTCCGGACGGTCAAAGCCGCCCGGTGGTTTCGTCTGGATTTCCGACGGGTTATCGGGCTGCGCCCGCGCCGGCCCGAGGCTCGGGCAAGAGCGCTCCGGTCCGGTCCCGCCAGTGCCGATGGAGACCGCGTGGACGTGGAAGACGGGGCGCCCCGGGGATGATCGCCGCACTGCTCGCGCGCGGGCTGCCGCTGGCGGGGCTCGCCGGAATGGCCGGGGGGCTGCTGGTCGCCCGGGCGGGGCTCGAGCCGAACCTGGCACTCGCGTGGATCGTGCCGCTGCTGGCCAGCGCGGCGGTCGGCGTGCTGCTCTGGGGTGCGCTCGAGCGCGATCTGGGCCGCCGCCGCGCGCTCGGCCAGCTCGATGCGCTCGCCACGCTCGCGATCGATCCGGTCCGCCAGCTGGTGCTGCCGCGGATCGCGGCCAGCGCCCTCGCCGTGCCGCTCGCCGTGCTGCTGGCCGACGCCGTCGCGTTCGGGGTGGCCCTGGCGGCAGGCGTCGCGCCGCCGGCGCTCACCGCGGTTCCCCTGGTGCCGGTGCTCGCGCTCGCGGCCCTGGGCGGCGCGCTCGCGGGAGCCCGCTGCCTGTGGCTCGACGAGCTGCCCCGCTCGGGAACGCGGGCCGGCACGGCTCCCGCCGGGTTGCGGCGCGGCGACCTCCCCGTGCACGTGCGCGGCCTGCGCGGGCGCGGGCTGCGCGGCGTCGACCTCGAGGTTGCGCCCGGCGAGGCGGTCGCCGTCGTCGGCGCCGCGGGCGCAGGGAAGACCCGCCTGGTGCGGGCGCTGCTGGGGCTCGAGGAGAGCGAGGGGAGCGCGCGCCTGTTCGGGATGCGGCCCCGGGAGCTGGGACGCGCCGACCGGGCTCGGCTCTGGTCGCGCGTGGGCGTGGTGCTCGAGGGCGGCGCGCTCTTCGACGACCTGCGCGTCGAGCAGAACGTGGGTCTGGCCCTCGCGAAGGCCCAGCGCCTCCCGGCCGACGAGGTCGAGCGGCTGGTGCGCGAGAGCCTGCTGCTGGTGGGCCTCAAGCACGTCGAGCACCTGCGCATCGCGCAGCTCGCCCCGGGCGCGCGCCGCCGCGTGGCGTTGGCGCGCGCCATCGCGCACCGCCCCGAGCTGCTGGTGGTCGACGCGCTCACCGCCGGACTCGATCCGGTCGCCGCCGACGCCCTGGGCCGGCTGCTGGCCCAGCTCCGCGAGCGGCTCGGCCTGACGTTGCTGGCGACGCACGCCGACCCGCGCGCCGCGGCCGTCTTCGCCGACCGCATCGCGCTGCTCCACGGCGGCCGCCTCGTCACCAGCGTCGACGCCTCCGCCCTCGACGCCAGCGTGCATCCCGCTCTGCGGCAGCTTGTGCGCGGGCATCCGTACGGGCCGGTCGCAGCTTGATCGATCGCGCAGCCGGCACGGGGGCGGCCTGATGGACTTCGCTCGCCTTCGCCTCGCTGCGCGCGCCTTCGGCGCTTGCGGGGTGCCTGCGTAGGGCTGGGTTGCCGGCGCGGGCGCGTCTTGGTGGACTTCGCTCGGCTTCGCCTCGCTGCGCGCTCCGGCGGGAGGACCCGCCTCCGCTTGCGCCGGCGGCCTCGGGTGCTTCTTCGGGGGGTGGCAGGCGGGCGGGCTCGGAGGGGGCGAAGTCCCAAGGCCTGCGGTAAACACCCGTTACCCCCTCCTTCTTCCCAGAAACCGACTCCTCGGAGGCTCTCTGATGTCCCCCCAGGACCCGCGCCGCGTGGCGCGAGCGCTGCTCTCCGTTTCGGACAAGACCGGGCTGTCCCTGCTGGGGCGCGGGCTGGCCGAGCTCGGCATCGAGCTGGTCGCCTCGGGCGGCACCGCCGGCGCGCTCCGCGAGGCGGGCCTCGAGGTGGTCGACGTCGCCGGCCTCACGGCCAGCCCCGAGATGCTCGGTGGCCGCGTCAAGACGCTCCACCCGCGCATCCACGGCGGCATCCTGGCGCGCCGCGACCACGAGGGCGACCGCGCCGACATGCAGGCGCAGGAGCTGCGACCGATCGACCTGGTCGTGGTGAACCTCTACCCGTTCGAGCAGACCGTCGCGAAGCCCGACGTGAGCGTGGCCGACGCGATCGAGAACATCGACATCGGCGGGCCCTCGATGATCCGCTCGGCGGCGAAGAACCACGCCTTCGTGGGCGTGGTGGTCGATCCGGGCGACTACGACGCGGTGCTCGCCGAGCTTCGGGAAGGCGGCGCCCTGTCCGACGCGACGCGCCGCGGGTTGGCGCGCAAGGCCTTCGAGCGCACCGCCCGCTACGACGCGGCGATCCACGCCTATCTGGCCGGGCTCGAGGCGGAGGCGGGCGAGACCTTCCCGGCGCGCCTGCAGCTCGACCTGGGCCGCGCCGCCTCGCTCCGCTACGGCGAGAACCCGCACCAGGGCGCGGCGCTCTACGGGAGCTTCCTCGAGGTGGCGGAGCCGCTGCACGGCAAGGAGCTCTCGTTCAACAACGTGGTCGACACCCAGGCCGCGCTCCAGCTGATCCTCGAGTTCGATCCCGGCGAAGGGCCCGTGGTCGGCATCCTGAAGCACAACACGCCCTGCGGCGTCGGCGCCGGCGACACGCCCGAGGCAGCCTATCGCGCCGCCTTCTCCACGGATCCGGACTCGCCGTTCGGCGGCATCATCGTGTGCAACCGCCCCTTCGACCTCGCGCTGGCCGAGGCGGTGGACGAGATCTTCACCGAGGTGCTGATCGCGCCGGCCTTCACCGACGATGCGCTCGCGCTGCTGAAGAAGAAGAAGAACCGGCGGCTGCTGCGCTTCCGGCCCGAGCGCATCGACCGCGCCGAGCCCGACTGGAAGCGCGTGTTCGGCGGCCTGCTGCTCCAGCAGCCCGACGTCGCGGCCGAGGACGTGGCGGCCGCCCGCGTGGCGACGGCGCGCAAGCCCACCGAGGACGAGCTGCGCGCGCTCGCCTTCGGCTGGAAGGTGGTCAAGCACGTCAAGAGCAACGCCGTGGTGTTCGCCGCGCCCGACCGCACGTTGGCGGTGGGCGGCGGGCAGACCTCGCGCGTCGACGCCGTGTTGATCGCGCGCGACAAGGCGGCGCGCGTGGGCAACGATCTCACGGGCTCGGTGCTCGCCAGCGACGCCTTCTTCCCGTTCCCGGACGGGCTCGAGGCGGCCGTCGCGGCGGGCGCCCGCGCGGTGGTGCAGCCGGGCGGGTCGAACCGCGACGAGCTGGTGATCGAGGCCGCCGACCGGCTGGGCATCGCGATGGTGTTCACGGGCGCGCGGCACTTCCGCCACTAGAAGCTGGGACGGACGGACGATGCGGGTCCTGGTACTCGGTTCGGGCGGGCGCGAGCACGCGCTGGTGTGGAAGCTGGCGCAGAGCCCGCAGGTCGAGGCGATGCTCGCGGCGCCCGGCAGCGACGCCATGGCGGACGATGCCACCTGCTTCCCGGAGGTCTCCGCCGGCGACCTCGACGCGGTGGTGGCGCTGGCGCGGAGCCAGGCCGTCGATCTCGTCGTGGTGGGTCCCGAGGACCCGCTCGCCGACGGCGTCGCCGACCGGCTGCGCGAAGCGGGCATCGCGACCTTCGGCCCTTCCTGCGCCGCCGCGCGGCTGGAGGCCAGCAAGGAGTTCGCCAAGGACTTCATGCGCCGCCACGACATCCCGACGGCGGACTTCGCCGTCTTCGATCGGCTCGACGCGGCGCTCGCGCACGTGCAGGCGCTGGCGGGACCGTGCGTGGTGAAGGCCGACGGTCTCGCCGCCGGCAAGGGCGTCGCGGTGTGCGACGGGCCCGAGGACGCCGAGCGCGCACTGCGCGAGATGATGCAGGAGCGCCGCTTCGGCGACGCGGGCGCGCGCGTGGTGGTCGAGGAGCGTCTGCTCGGGCAGGAGGCCTCGTACTACGCGGTGAGCGACGGAACCACCGTGGTTCCGCTCGCGGCGGCGCAGGACCACAAGCGCGCGCTCGACGGCGACCGGGGCGAGAACACCGGCGGGATGGGCGCGTACTCGCCCGCGCCGGTGTTCACCGAGGCGGTCGAGAAGCGCGTGCTCGAGCGCATCGTGCACCCCGCGATTCGCGGCCTGGCGCGCGAGGGCAGCCCCTACGTCGGGGTGCTGTTCGTGGGGCTGATGATCGACGACGCCGGCGAGCCGCGCGTGATCGAGTTCAACGTGCGCTTCGGCGACCCCGAGACGCAGGCGCTGGTGGTGCGCATGCAGGGCGACCTGCTGCCGCTGCTCGACGGCGCGGCACGCGGGACGCTCGACGCCGCGCCCACCCCGGGCTGGGGCGACGCGGCCGTCTGTGTGGTGCTGGCGTCCGGGGGCTATCCGCGCAGCTATTCCAAGGGCCTGCCGATCACCGGCCTCGAGGCGGCGGGCGCCGATGCCGACGTCACGGTGTTCCACGCGGGCACCCGGCGCGCGGACGACGGCGGGTTCGTGACGCACGGGGGCCGCGTGCTGGGCGTCACCGCGCGCGGCGCCAGCGTGGCCGAGGCGCAGCAGCGCGCCTACGCCGCCGCCGACCGCATCGAGTTCGAGGGCCGCCACCTGCGGCGCGACATCGCGGCGCGCGCGCTGGGCTCGTGAGCGGCTCGGACGACGCGCCGACGGCCAGCGCAGCGGACGTCGCGCACCTGCGCGACGGCGGGCTGCTCGCCTTCCCGACCGAGACGGTGTGGGGTCTCGGCGCCGATGCCCGCTCCGACGCGGCGCTGGCGCGCCTGGCGGCCTGGAAGGGCCGGGCGTCCGACCAGCCGATCGCGATCCTGGTGGAAGGCCCCGACGCGCTCGGGCCGCTCGGCATCGAGCTGCCGCCGGCGGCCGCCCGGCTGGCGCGGCGCCACTGGCCGGGGCCGCTGACGCTGGTGCTGCCGAGCCGCGGCCGGTTCGCGCCGGGCGTGGCGCGCGCCGACGGCGCCGTGGGCGTGCGCTGCTCGTCGCACCCGGTGGCGGCAGCGCTGGCGCGCGCGTGCGCGGCAGCCGGCGTCGGGCCGCTCACGGCAACGAGCCTGAATCGCTCCGGCGAGCCCCCCGCGCGCTCGCGGCGCGAGGCGGCGGCCCTGTGCGAGGACGTCCCCGATGCGCCGCGGCTGGCCGATACGCCGGGTCCCGACGCGAGCGGGGGCGCGCCGAGCAGCGTGGTCGACTGCTGCGGCGCCGACCTCGCCGTGCTGCGCTACGGAGCGCTCGGCCCCGAAGACCTCGCGCCCCGCGCTGGAGACCCCCGATGACGCTGGTCCGACCGTTTCGCGCGCTGCGCTACGACCCCCAACGCGTCGAGCTGGGCCGCGTGCTGGTACCGCCCTACGACGTCGTCCACGCCGACGAGCGCGAGGGCTTCTACGCGCGCGATCCGCACAACGCGATCCGGCTGGAGCTGACGCGCGACGTGCGCGAGGAGGCCCAGGCCGACTACCGCGACGTGGCCGAGACGCTGGCCGCCTGGCAGCGCACTGGGGTGCTGCAGCGCGAGGCGCGTCCCTGCCTGTACGGCCTGCGCCAGCGCTTCACCGCGCCCGACGGCACGCGCCACGCGCGCGACGGCTTCTTCGCCGCGCTGCGCCTCGAGGACTACGCGAGCCGCGTGGTGCTGCCGCACGAGCGCACCATGCGCGGCCCCAAGGCCGATCGTCTCAAGCAGCTGCGCGCCACGCAGGCGAACCTGTCGAGCGTGTTCTTCCTGTACGAGGACCCCGAGCAGACGCTCGGCGAGCTGCTGGCCGAGCGGCTCGACGCCGGGCCGGCGATCGAGGGCGAGCTGGCCGGCGTGGAGCAGTCGCTGGTGGTGATCGATGACGCCGCCACGATCGAGCGCCTGTGCGCCTTCCTCGCCGACCGGCCCGTGGTGATCGCCGACGGGCACCACCGCTACGAGACGGCGCTGGCCTACCGCGACGAGCGTCGCGAGGCCGAGCCCGGGGCGGGTGCCGAGGCGCCGTTCGAGCTGGCGCTCGGCTACTTCGCCAATGCCTACGCCCCCGGCAGTCTGCTGCTGCCGATCCACCGGGTGGTGCGCGAGGTGCCGGCGCCCGACGACGCGGCCTGGGCCGAGCGGCTTCCCGGCTGGGAGTGCGAGCGC
>JASJBO010000003.1 GCA_030066475.1 Myxococcota bacterium | reverse complement strand
CCCGCCCCCCCCCCACCCCCCGGCCCGCGGAGCCCCCACCCCGGGGCGGCCCGCCACTCGGCGAAGCGAGTCATCGTCGGCTCGAAGCCGCCGGGGAGCGGGGTGCCGAAGCCCGGCAGGTTCGGGGCCGCGCTGGGCACGCCGGGCAGGCGCTCCCGCAGGAGGCGCCAGACCTCCGGCGTGACCGGTGCGCCGTGGACGAACACCGCCGTCATCGCGCACACGGTAGCCCGGGCGTCGCACCGCTGGCAGCGGTAGGGTTCGCGCGCGTCGGACGGGCGCGGCGCCTGGCGCCGGGACGACCACCGGAAACGCCCAGGCGATCGGACACGCGTGCGACTGCTCTTCACGTTCGTCGGCGGGATCGGGCACTTCGAGCCGCTGGTGCCACTCGCCCGCGCCGCGTCGGAGGCCGGCCATCGCGTCGCCTTCGCGTGCCCGCCGTCGATGGCCGAAGCCGTCGCGACGGCCGGCTTCGACGCGCTCGCGGTCGGAAGCCAGGCAAGCCCGGCGCCCCGCCGGACCCCGCTTCGGCCTCTCGACCGCGAACGCGAAGAGCGCGACCTGCGCGAGCGCTTCGCCCGGCGCGCGGCGCGCCACCGCGCCCCGCGGATCGTCTCGCTGTGCGAGTCCTGGGAGCCGGACGTCGTGGTTCGGGACGAGACGGACTTCGGCGCCGCGCTCGCGGCGGAGTGCCTGGGGCTGCCGTTCGCGACCGTACTCGTCATCGCCGCCGGTGGCTTCGTGCGTGCGGAGGTCGTCGGTCCGCCCCTCGAGGAGCTCCGTGCGGAGCTCGGCCTCGCACCCGATCCGGACCTCGAGATGCCGAGCCGCTATCTCGTCCTCTCGCCCGCCCCGCCCGGCTACCGCGATCCCGCCGACCCGCTGCCGCCGACGGCGCACGCCTTCCGTCCCGAGGCGGCGGCAGCGGCCGGCGGTCGCTTCGCGTCGTGGACACCCGCGCGAACGGGCAGACCGCTCGTCTACTTCACGCTCGGAACCGTGTTCCCCCTCGAGTCCGGTGACCTGTTCGCTCGCGTGCTCGCCGGGCTGCGCGAGCTTCCCGTCGACGTGATCGCGACCGTCGGACCCGACCTGGATCCACGCGAGCTCGGCCCGCAGCCGTCCCACGTCCGGGTCGAGACCTTCGTGCCGCAGTCGGCCGTGCTGCCCCACTGCGAGCTGGTCGTCTCGCA
Organism: Myxococcota bacterium; assembly: GCA_030066475.1. The sequence continues at coordinate 44,367 of JASJBO010000003.1, read as the reverse complement.
CGGCGGATCGGGCAGCGTGATCGGAGCGCTGGCGCACGGCCTGCCCTCGGTCCTGGTCCCGATCGGAGCCGATCAGCCCGGCAACGCGAGACGCTGCGTCGCGCTCGGCGTCGCGCGAGAGCTCGACGCGATCAGCCTCACGCCGGAGGAGGTGCGGGCAGCCACGGCTGCAGTCCTGGACGACCCGTCCTACCGGCGCCATGCCGAGACGCTGCGACACGAGATCGAGGCCCTGCCGGGCGCCCGCCATGCGGTCGGCCTGCTCGAGCGCCTGGCGCGAGAGAAGCGGCCGATCCGCCGCACGTGAGTACCGGTCGTCAGAGCCGGCGCCGAACCGCGAGTGGCATGGATCGGAGTGTACGCGAGGCCGTCGCCGCCTCGTCCAGGCGCGGTACCGTTCCGGACGTGGCGTCCGGCGGACCGAGCTGGCCCGGCTCGCGCACTTCTGCGCCGGCGCGGTCCTGTTCGGCGGCGCGCTGCCCGATGCGGCCGCCGCGGGGGTCGCCCGTCTCCACCAGGGAGGGCCGCGTGAGTCGCGTCGTGACCGGGAAGGTGAACCTCGCCGAGAAGCTCGCGCAGTTCGACGAGCGCTGGAGCCCGCGCATCGTGGGTGCGCTGAACGGACAGCACGTCAAGCTCGCCAAGCTCGAGGGCGAGTTCGTCTGGCACCATCACCGCGACGAGGACGAGCTGTTCCTGGTCCTTCGGGGAGCGCTCGCCATCCACCTGCGCGATCGGATCGTCGAGCTCGAGGCGGGAGAGCTCTTCATCGTGCCCCGCGGCGTCGAGCACAGGCCGGTCGCCCACGGCGAGGTGCACGTGCTGCTGTTCGAGCCGGCCTCGACGCGGAACACCGGCAACGTGCGGAACGAGCGGACGGTCGACGCCCCCGAGGAGATCTGACTACTTCACCTCGCGCAGGCGCCCGGTCTCGACCTCGTAGACGAAGCCGCGCACCGCGTCCTTGTGCCTCACGAACGGGCTGGCGTGGATGCGCGCCATCGACTGGCGCACGTCGGCCTCGAGGTCGGGGAACGTCTCGATCGAGAAGGACGGCCGGATCCCCGTCTCCTGCTCGATCTGCTCCTTCAGCTCGGCGTCGGTGAAGGACTGCATCCCGCAGTCGGTGTGGTGGATCAGCATGATCTCGCGGGTCCCGAGCAGGCGCTGGGAGATCATCAGCGAGCGGATCACGTCGTCGGTGACCACCCCACCGGCGTTGCGGATCACGTGGGCGTCCCCTGCGTGGAGTCCCAGCAGCGCCCCCGTCTCGAGCCGGGCGTCCATGCAGGCGACGATGGCCACGTGCGACGCCGGGGGCGCGCCCAGGTCTCCCTCGTGGAACTCCGCCGCGTAGGTCTGGTTCTTCTCCAGGTAGCCGTCGATCTCGCCCATGGCTGCTCCGCCTCCGGGCGGGGTAGTATGGGCCCGCGATCGGCTCTCAACAAGGCGCTCAGGAGGCCCGGCCATCGGCCTGCAGGACCTCGGCAGCATCGGCGAGCTCGTCGGCGGAATCGCCGTGGCGCTTCCTGCTGCTGGTATGGTGGAGATCCCAGCAAGGAGAGCCGAATGCCCGCGAATCCCCCGGAGAACATGCCCCGCATCAGCCCCTACCTGTACTACGAGGACGTGGCGGGTGCGCTCGACTGGCTGGCGCGCGCATTCGGCCTCGAGGAGCGGCAGCGCATGACCGGGCCCGACGGCGCCATCGTGCACGCCGAGATGTCGTGCGCCGAAGGCGTCGTGATGATGGGGTGTCCCGGGCCGGACTACCGGAACCCGAAGAACCTGGGCCAGCAGACCCAGAGCCTGTACGTCTACGTGGACGACGTCGACGCGCACTTCGCGCGCACGCGGGAGGCCGGCGCGACGATCCTGGAAGAGCCGGCGGATCAGCCCTACGGCGACCGCCGCTACGGGGCCGAGGACCCGGAGGGCCACCACTGGTACTTCGCGCAGCGGGTGGGCTAGCAGCCCGTTGAAGAACCCTCCCGTCGCCTGGGGCGCGGCGTCGGGGAGAGCCGGGGCTCAGCGAACCTCGACGTCGTAACGGCGGATCTCGGCCCGCCCGCTCCCGGCCACGACCTCGGTTCCGAGGTCCAGGTTCGCGATCCAGTGCTCCGGCTTCAGCCTCCCTTGTGCGGTCAGCGTGCGCAGGAGGTCCCCCAGGCGGAGAGCGCCCACCGGTCGAGGCTCGGTGGCGACCAGCGTGACGAGGCGCCAGCGCCGTGGGACGCCACGGTCGAGGTGCTCGCGGTCCGACTCGAAGACGTCGAAGCGCGCGGAGCCGGCAGCCAGCTCTCCGGTCCACTCGCCGGCAGGCGTCATCCCGCGATTCACGACCCAGACCATCAGCTCCGCCCGGGCGGCTTCGGGAGTCGGCGGCAGGCGGTCGACGAGCCAGAGCTGGAATGCCAGGTTGAAGATGCCGTCGCCGTCCACGGAGACGCTGTAGTCGACAGTGAGCTCGTCGACCTCCCGGACGCGGACCGGGAGGCGAGGGGTGGTCGATGCGTCGCGCCAGGGATGGTGCCCGAAGACGATCTCGGGGTAGGCCTCGGGCATGAGATCACCGCCGGGCCAGCGCCACTTCCAGCGGATCGGGCCCGGGCGAGCCGCGATGCACTGCTCGTAGTCACGCACCGCGCCCTTGTTCCAGACGTTGTTCGAGACGAGGAGCTCGTCCAGGGCGATCTCGACGTTGTCGTCGCAGCGCCAGTCGGCCGAGGTGGCGGCCGAACAGGCGCCCAGCCCGATCCAGAGTGGAATCAAGAGCCCCGCCCGGCGACACGGCGCGAGAGCGGACAGGAGCCGCACCCTCAGACCCGGCCCCCGACCTGCGCACGCTTCACCGAGGCGCGAACGACGGGGATCTCGTCGTCGGCGAGCGGCTGCATGAGCTGCTTGCGAGCGAGCGCGGCCTCCACGTAGGGACGCAGCTCCTCGCGCTTGCGCGCCTCGCGGTCGGCCTCCTTCTCGCGGAACTCCTCCAGCACCTCGACCGCGAACAGCTCGAGCGCGTCGCAGATGTGGTCGTGGCGGTTGCGGCCGGCCTGCTGCAGGAAGATCACCTGGTCGACACCGGCCCCCTCGAAGGCGCGCAGGTGCCGGCACAGATCGTCCGGGTTGCCGATGCTCGTGAAACAGGCCGAACTTCAAGGACTTGTCCTCACTGCCTCGGGGCCGTAGCAGGGAGCATACCCGGGCCGCGCGACCTCGGTACCCTGGGGACGATTCACCGAGGACCACCGATGGCCGAGCGCGCGAACGGCGCGAGCGTCCCGGGCGCCGACGCGCACCTGCCGGCGGGCGCGACCTACGATGCAACGGCCGGAGGCTGCGGCACGCTGCCGCGCGCCTGGGGCCGGCACTGGAGCCGCTCGCCCGGGCGCCCGGCGCTGATCGCGGCGGGCGTGGCGCTCGACTACGGCACGCTCGAGCAGACCTCGCGGCGCCTGGCGGGCCGGCTCGCAGGCGCCGGCCTGCGAGCGGGCGATCGCGTGGTCTTCTCGGCCGCCAGCTCGCCCGCGTTCGTGATCGCCTACGTCGCCGCGCTGCGGCTCGGTCTGGTCGTGGTGCCGACCAACACGGCCTACCGCGCCGGCGAGGTCGAGCACGTGGTGCGCGACGCGCGACCGCGCGCTGCGCTGGTGGACGATCCCGAGCGCGGCGGCTGGATCCGCGCGGCCGATCCGAGCTGCCTGGTCGTGGCGCCGGAGCTGGCGCTCGCCGATGCGGACGCCCCGCCACTCGACGCCGCGCCGCCCGAGGCTCCCGCGCTGATCGGCTACACCTCGGGCACGACGGGGCGTCCCAAGGGCGCCGTCCTCAGCCACGCGAACCTGCTGGCGAGCAGCGAGGCGCTGCGCCTCGCCTGGCGCTGGAGCGAGCGCGACCGGCTGGTGCTGGCGCTGCCGCTCTTCCACATGCACGGCCTCGGCGTGGGCCTGCACGGGACGTTGCTGGCCGGCGCCTCGGCCGTGCTGCTCTCGCGCTTCGAGCCCGACGCGGTCTTCGACGCGATCGAGGCGCACGCCGGCACCCTCTTCTTCGGGGTGCCCACCATGTACCACCGCCTGATGGACGCCGACCGCGTGCGGACGCTGGCGCGCCTGCGGCTGTGCGTGTCGGGCTCGGCGCCGCTCCCGGCCGCGCTGCACGAGCGCTTCGCGCGCGCGACGGGCCAGCGCATCCTCGAGCGCTACGGCATGACCGAGACCGCCATGCTGGTGTCGAACCCGCACGACGGCGAGCGCCGGCCGGGCACGGTCGGGCTGCCGCTACCGGGGGTCGAGGTGCGGCTCGCGGGCGAGCCCGCCGAGATCCAGGTGCGCGGTGCGAACGTCTTCGCCGGTTACTGGGAGCGGGCCGACGCCAACGCCGAGGCCTTCACCGCCGACGGCTGGTTCCGCACCGGCGACCTCGGCGAGCTCGACGAGGCCGGCTACGTCCGGATCCGCGGGCGCGCGAAGGAGCTCGTGATCAGCGGTGGCTACAACGTCTACCCGCGCGAGGTGGAGGACGCGCTGCGCGCGCATCCCGCCGTGGAGGACGCCGCCGTGGTCGGCACGCCGTCCGAGGAGTGGGGTGAGCTCGTGACGGCCTTCGTCGTAGCGAGCCCCGGCACCGAGGCCGATGCGCTCGACGCGTTCCTGGCAGACCGGCTGGCCCCCTACAAGCGCCCGCGCCGGGTCCACTTCGTGGAGCGCCTGCCGCGCAACGCGCTCGGCAAGGTGCAGAAGCACCAGCTCCGCGCCGGACGCTGAGGGAGACGATGGCGACGGCTGACATGTCACCGCGTGCAGTGGCCGCGCGGCTGGTCCGGACCGCCCAGCTCCGCCGGCTCTGCCTGGCGCTCGCGCGCGGCCGCGGGCAGAGCTGCAGCGAGCGCGGCCCCGCTCCGGCTAGCGTGCCGGCAGGATCTCCGTCCCGTCCACGTAGCCGAGCTCCAGCAGCTTCGCGCCCGGCACCACCCGCGCCAGCTCCTCGCGGATCGGCTTGGTGTCGGTGTCGATCGAGAAGCCCGGCAGCCAGTCGTCGTGGTGCGAGAGCACGACGGTGCGCGGGCGCAGCAGGTCGGCCTGGCGGGCCACGAAGCGGGCCAGCGAGCCCTGGATCGGCTCGCCGTCGACGTTGCCGCGGCCCGCCGCGGCCAGGATCGCGACGTCGGGGCGCAGGTCGCGCAGGATGCCCGACCAGTGGCCCGAGGTGTCCTGGTAGAAGAGCGAGCCGTCCGGCGTCTCGAACAGGTAGACCAGCGCGCCGCCGTCGCCGCGGTCGCCCTGCTGGCTCGCGACCAGGTGCTCCCGCGCGTCCTCGGGCAGCGTGCCGAAGTAGCGGACGAGCTCGAGGAAGCGCTCGCGGCGGCCCTGCCAGGTGACGCCCAGGTCGCCGATGCAGACCTCGTCGGCCGGGCTCATCTGGCCGTGCGACCACACACACGAGTGCTGGCTCGGGAACGCCGACACCGTGACCCCGGCGCCCAGCTCCACCGTCTCGCCGCCGGCCACGCAGATCATCCGATCGAGCGGGACGCCCTGCGCCTCCATCACGCGCACCGTCTCGTAGCTGCCGATGATGCGCGCGCCCGTGTTGCGCGCGATGCGCTCGGCGCCGTAGAGGTGGTCGAAGTGCGAGTGGCCCACCACGATCCAGTCGGCCGCGTCGACGTCGTCGGCCCGCAGGCCGGGACCGGCGGCGCGCTCGATGCGGTCGATGTAGGCGTCGAGGAAGATCGTGAGGCCGGCCGTGCGCAGGCGGAAGGTGGCGCAGCCGTACCAGTCGAGGGTCGTGGGCATCGGGGCATTCTACTCCAGGCCTCGGCGCTAGACTGCCGGCATGCCTGCCACTCTCGACCTGTCTCCCGACGAGCTGCTCACCACCACGCGCGCCGTGCGGCGGCGCCTCGACTTCGACCGGCCGGTTCCGCTCGAGCTGGTGCGGGAGTGCGTCTCGATCGCGCTCCAGGCGCCGAGCGGCTCGAACGCCCGGGGCTGGCACTTCCTGGTCGTGGGCGACCCGGCGAAGCGCGAGCGCATCGCGGAGCTCTACCGCGGGGCCTTCGAGGGCTACCGCAGCATGCCGGTGTCGGCGCACGCGCTGGCCGAGCAGGCGCAGGGCGACGACGTGGCGACGATGCGCGGCGTCGTGGGGTCGGCCGAGGCCCTGGCCGCCAACCTGCACCGCGCGCCGTACCTGGTGATCCCGTGCATCGAGGGCCGCATGCCGCCCGTCGAGGGGCCGATGGGCGACCTGGGGCGGGCCAGCGTGTACGGCTCGATCCTGCCGGCGTTCTGGAGCTTCATGCTGGCCGCACGCGCGCGCGGACTCGGCACGGCGTGGACGACGCTGCACCTGCTGCACGAGGCCGAGATCGCCGAGCTGCTGGGCGTGCCCTATGCCGAGGTGATGCAGTGCGGGCTCACCCCGGTCGCCTTCACGCGCGGCACCGACTTCAAGCCGGCGCGCGGTCGCGACCTCGAGCTCGCGCTCCACGTGGACGGCTGGTAGCGGCCGGCGCTTCCGGGCCGGCTACTGGCTCATGTGGTAGCCGCCGTTGGGCGACAGCACCTGTCCGGTGACGAACTTCGCCTCGTCGCTGGCCAGGTAGACGGCGGCCCAGGCGATGTCGTCGACGTCGCCGAAGCGGCCCATCGGCGTGGCGGCCTCGATCAGCGGACGCGCGGCCTGGATCGGCGCGGTGAGGTCGGTGTCGACGAAGCCAGGCGCGAGCGCGTTGACGCGGATGTTGCGGGTCACGACCTCGCGCGCCAGCGAGCGGGTGAGGCCCAGGATGCCGGCCTTGGCGGCGCAGTAGTGGACGGAGCCCGCGCCGCCCGCGGTGCCCATGATGGATCCCATGTTGAGGATGACGCCCGAGTCCTGCTGGTTCATCAGCTTGAGCGCTTCGCGGCAGCAGTAGAACGTCCCGCTCAGGTGGACGTCGATCATGCGCTGCCACTTCTCGTCCGAGAGCCCCACGGTGAGATCGAAGTGGGTGCGGATCGGGCCGCCGGCCATCGTCTCGGCGGCCTGCTGTGCCGGCACCTGGTTGAAGCGCTCCAGGTCGGCCTCGTCTCCGTCGAACCCGAAGCCGGCGTTGTTGACCAGCACGTCGAGCCGGCCGAAGTCGCGCGCGACGCGCGCGAACATGTCGGCCACCGCGGCGGAGTCGGCGACGTCGGCCGCGATGGCGGTGCCACCCACCTCCTTCGCCACCGCCTCGGCGGCCTCGAGGCGCAGGTCGTTCACGACGACCTCGGCACCCTCCTCGCGGAAGCGGCGCGCCATCTGCGCGCCCAGTCCGGCGCCGGCCCCGGTGATCAGCGCTCGCTTGCCCGCCAGCCGATCGGCCATGGCGCGTCTCCTCAGTTGCCGAAGTCCCAGGAGCCGCCGGCACCGTACTGCTTGAGGACGTTCTTGGCGATCAGGATCTTGTGGACCTCGTCGGGACCGTCGGCGAGGCGCAGGGTGCGGGCCCCCTGGTACATGCCGGCCAGCGGCAGGTCGCCCGACACGCCTGCGGCGCCCCACACCTGGATCGCGCGGTCGACGACGCGGGTGTAGGCCTCGGGCACGAAGATCTTGATGGCCGAGATCTCGGTGCGGGCGTCGCCGCCGGCATCCATGCGCTCGGCGCAGTGGATGGTCATGAGGCGCGCGGCCTGGATGTCGATGTACGAGTCCGCGATGAAGCCCTGCACGAACTGCTTGTCGCGCAGCAGGCCGCCGTGCACCTCGCGGGTGTTGGCGCGCTCCACCATCAGGTCGAAGGCGCGCCACATCTGGCCGACCGAGTTCATGCAGTGGTAGACGCGACCGGCGCCGAGGCGGTCCTGGGCGGCCTGGTGGCCCGAACCGGTGCGGCCGAGCTGGTTCTCGACGGGCACCCGCACGTCCTCGTAGATCACCTCGACGTGGTCGCTGCGCCGGCCCCACACCTCGATGCCGCGCACGATGTTCACGCCGGGCGTCTCGGTGGGCACGATGATCTGCGTCATCTTGCCGTTGGCCTCGGCGGGCCCGTCCGGGTCGTCGGTGCGGCACATGACGATCAGGAAGTCGGCGCGCAGGCCGTTCGAGGTGAACCACTTGTGGCCGTTGATGACCCAGTGGTCGCCGTCGCGGCGCGCAGTGGTCTTGATCGAGCGCGGGTCGGAGCCGGCGTTGTCGGGCTCGGTCATCGAGAAGCCCGACTCCATCTTCCCCTCGGTGAGCGGGACCAGCCACTTCTGCTTCTGCTCCTCGGTGCCGTACTTGACCAGGATCTTCTGGTTGCCCGAGTTGGGCGCGACCACGCCGAACAGCGAGGCGGCGCCGACCGCGTAGGCGAGCACCTCGTTCATGTAGGCGTGCTCGAGGAAGCCGAGCCCGCAGCCGCCGTACTCCTCGGGCAGGTGCGGCGCCCACAGCCCCGCCTGCTTCACCTTGTTCTGGATGTCGTGGCGCAGCTCGCGGGCCCGCTCGCGATCGCTCTCCGCCACCTTGCTGCCGTGGCGCCAGTTCCAGAGCGTGTTCTCGTTGGGCAGGATCTCGCGGTTCACGATCTCGGCCGTGAGCATGCGGATCTGGTTGATGCGGTCGGAGACGCCCGGAATCGGCTGGACGTTCATCGGCATGGGGGGCTCCTCGGTGCGCCTCGCGCTTGACTTCGGCTCTCGGGTTCGACCTAGTATTGCACCTCGTGACGGGAAGCGAAGGTCCGAATCTCACGTTCTTCGTGGAGCTCGCCGAAGCGCCGCTGGTCGCGCTGTTCGAGCGGCCCGACCTCGAGCGCTTCCTCGCGACCGGCGGACGCGCGCTGTCGATGGGGCTGCTCGACCTGTCCGCGCGCCGCGCCGCACTGGTGCGGCGACTCGAGGCGCGCGGCGTGCCGGTCACCGCCTGGCTGCTGCTCGACGTGGCCGACGGCTACTGGCTCAACGCCGACAACGCGGCGCGCGCGCGCGAGCGCTGGCGCGCCACCCGGAGCTGGGCCGAGCGCGAGGGCCTGCGCCTGCACCGGGTCGGGCTCGACGTGGAGTTCCCGCGCGAGGAGTCGGAGGGGGCGATCCGCGACCGCCGGCGCGCCTTCCTCGGCATGCTGCGGCGGCGGCGCAGCGCCGCGCAGGTCGCGCGCGCCGAGCGCGACTACGCCGCGCTGGTGCAGGAGATCCGCGCCAGCGGCCGCTCGGTGGAGGCCTACCACTTCCCCCACCTGCTCGACGAGCGCGCGGCCGGCAGCACGCTGCTGCGCCGCTCGCTCGGGCTCGTGGACGTCGCGGTCGATGCCGAGGTGTACATGCTGTACTCGAGCTACCTGGGCCGGGCGGGCGTGCGCGCCTACTTCGCCGACGCGCCGTGCATCGCGCTCGGCGTGACCGGCGGCGGGGTGAACGCGAGCAATCCCGACGCGCGGCGGCGCTTCCTGAGCTGGGAGCGGCTCTCGGAGGATCTGCGCGACGCGGCGGCCCACACGCGCGAGGTCTACGTGTTCTCGCTGGAGGGCTGCGTCGAGCACGACCTGCTGGGGCGGATCGAGGCGCTCGACTGGAGCGCCCCCACGGCGCCCCCGCCGCGCGCCGAGGCGCGGCGCGCGCGCTGGGGCCGCTGGCTCACGCGGCGCGTGCTGGGCGCCGAGCCGCTCATCGACCGGCTGTTTCCGGCTCAGCGCGACGCGACGCGCCAGTAACGGACGGGGGGCGCGTCGGGCGGCGGCGACGCTACTGCGCGCTCGGACGCTCCGCGAAGCGCTCGTACCAGCGACGCACGTTCTCGCAGGCCGGATCGATCGAGAGACCAGCGAGCTCGCCGAAGCGCAGGCCCGCGAACAGCGTGCAGTCGGCGATCGTCACGGCGGGGCCCGCCACGAACGGCTGACTCCCGATCCGCTCGTCGACGTAGCGCAGGATCCCGACCAGACGCGGCAGCTCGCGCTCCACCAGCGCCGGATCGGGCGCGACGCCGGGCAGCGGCGACTTCTTGGCGTGGACGATGCGGGCCGTGCGCATCAACACGCCGATGTCGATGCTGCGCTCGAGCGATCGGACGCGGGCCCGCTCGAGCGGCTCACGCCCGATCAGGGGCGGCTCGGACTGGAGCTCCTCGAAGTACTCGATGATGGCGAGCGACTCCGCGATGCAGGTGCCGTCGTCGAGCTCGAGCACCGGCACGCCGCCGAGCGGATTGAGCGCGAGGAAGTCCGGCTGGTTCTGCTCGCCCTGGAGCAGGTTCACCATCACGCGCGGCACCTCGATGCCCTTCTCGTTCAGATAGACGCGCAGCTTGGTGGGATTGGGGGCGGGGGCGAAGTCATGGATCCTCATCCCCGGAGAGAAGCATGCGCGCTGCGTCTGTCGAGCGCCTCCGCCCAGACCCTATCCGAAGCCGGCCGGCGCGGTGCTACCGTCGCCCGCGATGGCGCAGCAGAGCCCTTCTCCCCTGCCCGACCGAATGCGGGCCGTCGTGCTGAGCGCCCCGGAGGCGCTGCGGGTCGAGGAGCGCCCCGTCCCCGCGCCGGGCCCGGGCGAGGTGCTGGTGCGGGTGCGCGCCACCGGCATCTGCGGCTCCGACCTGCACGCCTGGAAGGACGGCATCTTCGGCACCGGCGTGGTCCTGGGCCACGAGATCGCCGGCGAGGTGGCGGCCCTGGGCGAGGGCGTGGCGGGCCTGGCGCCCGGCGACCTCGGGGCGGTGAGCGCGGGCGTTCCGTGCGGCCAGTGCGAGCGCTGCCGCGCCGGCCTCGCGCACTACTGTCAGCACGAGCAGGGCCTGGGCAGCAGCGATCAGGGCGGCTTCAGCGAGTTCCTGGTGGCGCCGGCCGCCAACTTCCTGCGCAGCGACGCGCCCTGCGATCCGGCGGCGATCGCCTTCTGCGAGCCGCTCGCCAACGGGCTGCGCTGCCTGGCGTTCCCCGAGGTCGGCGAGGCGCGCAGCGCGGTGGTGATCGGCGCGGGACCGATCGGCCTGTCGTGTCTGATCGCCGCACGACGGCGCGGGGTCGAGCGCGTGTGGGTGGTGGAGGCGCGCGAGCGCCGGCGCGCGGCGGCGGCAGCGCTCGGCGCCGAGCGGGTGCTGCACCCGTCCGAGGAGGACGTGCGCAGCGAGCTGCGGGCTGCGTTCCCGCACGGCGCCGACCTGGTCGTCGAGGCGGCGGGCCTGCCGGAGACGATCCAGTCGGCGTTCCGCTGGACGCGGCCCGGCGGGACCTGCGTGCTGATGGGCGTGTGCCTCGACCCCGTCGAGGTGCGACCCGTCGCCTGGCTGGTGAAGGAGCTGACGATCCGCACCAGCATCGGCTGCTCGCGCGACGACCTGCGCGCCGCGCTGGAGCTGGTGAGCGCGGGCCGCGTGGACGGGGCGGCGCTCGTGACCCGTCGGATCGACATCGAGGCAGTGCCGACGATGCTGCCCGAGCTCGCGGCCGGGGCCGACGAGATCAAGGTGGTGGTGGAGCTTGGCCGGAGCTGAGCCCGCCGCCGGCGCGCTCTCGCCGGACGAGGCGCGCCGCCTGTTCCCGGAGCTCGAGCGCACCACCTACCTCGCGACGAACGGCCAGGCGCTGCTGCCGGAGCCCACGCGCGAGCGCCTGCGCGCGTCGGTCGACCTGCTGCGCGAGGGCTTCGGCGGCGCGATGCGTCTCGACGCGGGGGTCGAGACCGTGCGCGCCCAGGTCGCGGCGCTGGTCGGCGCCGGCGCCGACGAGATCGCCTTCGTGCGCAACACCGGCGAGGGGCTGTGCCTGGTGGCCGACCTCGTCGACTGGCGGCCGGGCGACGAGCTGCTGACCTTCGCCGGCGAGTACCGCAGCGTGGTGCACGCGTTCCAGGGCGCGGCCCATCGCGGGCTGCGCGTGCGCGTGGCCGAGCCCGACGCGCACGGCTGCATCACGGCCGAGCGGGTGGCCGCCGAGCTGCGCCCCGCGACCCGCGCCGTCGCGCTCTCGTGGGTGCGCTACGACACCGGCGCGCGTGCCGACCTGGCGGCGATCGGCCGGGTGCTCGGGCCGGCCGGTGTGCTCTTCGTCGTCGACGGCATCCAGGGCCTCGGCGCGCTGCCGATCGACGTGCGGTCGGCCGGCGTCGACTTCCTGGCTGCCGGGGCACACAAGTGGCTGCTCGGCGTGTCGGGCACGGGGGTGCTCTACGTCCGGCGCGAGCGGCTCGGCGAGCTGCTGCCGACGCACCTCGGCGTCACGGGCATGCGCGACGCGGAGACCCTGCACGCGCGCGGCGACCCCTACCGGGTGTGTCCGCTCGACGCCGCGCGGCGCGTCGAGGAGGGCTCGCGCAACGCGCTCGGCATCGCTGCGCTCGGGGCCAGCCTCGAGCTCCACGCGCGGGTTGGGGCGGCGCCGATCGCCGCCCGGATCAAGGCCGTGACCGACCGGCTCTGCGAGGGCTTCCGCGCGGCCGGTGGGCGGCCGCGCAGCCCGCGCGGCGGCGACGCCTGGTCGGGCGTGCTGCTGCTCGAGCCGCCCGCGGGTGTGGATGCCGAAGCGCTCGCGGCGCGCATGCTCCGCGAGCGCATCGTGATCGGCGCACGCGAGGGCGCGCTCTGGGGCAGCGCGCACTACTTCAATTCACGGGAGGACGCCGAGCGGGTGCTGGCGTTCCTGTGAGGGCTCAGAGCTCGTCCAGGAACACGATCTCCGGGGCGCCGGCCAGGATCTTCACGAAGTCGCCGCCCACCGCCTTCAGGTTCTCGCTGTGCTCGGCCAGGGCGGCATCGCTCTCGTACTTCTCGTAGAACACGAAGGTCGCGGCGTCGTCCTTGCGCTGGTGGACGGTATAGGCCAGCGTGCCGGGCTCCTTCTCCAGCGTGTCCTTGGCGAGCCGCGTCAGGAACGCCTTCGCCTCGTCGATCATGTCTTCCTTCACCTTGAGCGTGGCCACGACGCTGGGCATGCCGTCTCCTCCGGGGTCTCGAGTGGGCAACCATGGTGGCACGCCAGTGGCGGCGCGCCACCGGGGACGAGGGACGCGGCGAGCCGCGGGGTGACCGCGGGCTGGCGCGCGCGATATCCTGGAGCCGGGAGCAGCCAGCCATGCGCCGCGTCCGCGCGACCACGATCGCGATCCTCGCAGCCGCCCTCCTGGTCGGGGTGGGTGGTCCCGCGCCGGAGGCCGGCGCCGTCGGCGGCGGTGGCTACAAGCACAAGCGCAAGGCGACGGCAGCGGGCAAGCGCCCGGCGCACCGCCCGCGTTCGTCCGTGAGGACGGGACGCTTCGTCTGCGACGGGCCCAAGTGTCCGGCCTCGTGGGGGCGGCCGAGCGCGCCGCGGCTCGACCCGGTACAGCGCCGCACGGGCGCGGGCGATGCGAGACAGGAGCTCGAGCTCTCCGTCGAGGAGCCGGCCACGGTGCCCGAGGGCGACGGCGTCAAGTCGCTCGACCTCGAGCTCGGAAGCCCCAGCGCCACGGACTGACGCGCGCGCGGCTCGAGCGCCGATGGAACGACCCCACTCGCCTGCCGAACCGAGTGCGAGCGCGCGCGGCCTCTCGAGCGCCGAGGCGCAGCGTCGCCTCCGGCAGGTCGGACCGAACGAGCTGCCGGAGACGCCGCCCCCCGCGCTGTGGCGCCGCGTCGTGCGGCAGCTGCGGAGCGCGCTCATCTACGTGCTGCTGTTCGCGCTGGCGGTCGACCTGGCCATCTGGCTGCTCGAAGAAACGCGCGGCGTCCCGTTCGAGTCGATCGCGATCGGCGCCATCCTCGCCCTCAACGCGTTCCTCGGCGTCTGGCAGGAGTACCGCGCCGAGGACGCGCTGGCGCGACTGCGCGAGCTCGAGGCGCCGCGCACGCAGGTGCTCCGCGACGGGAGGCTGGTCCGCCTCCCCAGTCGCGAGCTGGTCCCGGGCGACGCCGTCCGCGTCGCGGCCGGTGGCCGGATCCCGGCCGACGCGCGGGTCCTGGACGAGACGGGACTGCTGGTGGACGAGTCGCTGCTCACGGGCGAGTCGGTGCCCGTCGAGAAGGGCGTGGAGGACGCCATCTTCTCCGGCACGCTCGTGGTGCGCGGCAGCGCCTACGCCGGGGTCACCGACACGGGGCCGGCCAGCTCGATGGGGCGGATCGCGGGCGCGCTGGGGCGCGTGCGCGCCGACCGCACGCCACTCGAGCAGCGCCTCGACGTGTTCGGGAGCCAGGTGGCGCGCTGGGTGATGGCACTCGCGGTGCTGCTCGTGGCCGGCAGCGTCTGGGCCGAGGGCTGGGGCCGCCTCGACGATGCGTTCATCTGGGCGGTGGCGCTGGCGGTGGCAGCGGTGCCCGAGGGCCTGCCCGCCGTCCTGGCCCTGACGCTGGCGCTCGGCGTCGAGCGCATGTCGCGGCGCCGCGCCGTCGTGCGCAAGCTCGCGGCCGTCGAGGCGCTGGGCTCGGTGACGGTGATCGCCACCGACAAGACCGGGACGCTGACCGAGAACCGCATGCTGGTGCGCGCGATCGACACGCCCGACACGCCGCGGGCGCTGCGCGCGATGGTGCTGGCGAGCGACGCCGAGCCCGAGACCGGCGCGGGCGACCCGCTCGAGACCGGGCTGTTCGACTACGCGCGCGAGCAGGGCGTCGACCCGATCGCACTGCACCTGCGCTGCCCGCGCCAGAGCACCCGCGCCTTCGACAGCGCCTGGAAGTTCATGCGCGCCACCGTGCGCGAGGACGGTGAGACGATCAGCTACTTCAAGGGGGCACCCGAGGTGCTGCTGGAGCGCGCCGACCTGCCCGAGGCCGAGCGGCGCGCCTGGGCGGAGCGGGCGCTGGCGGGCGCCGGGCAGGGCCACCGCGTGCTGGGACTGGCGTGGCGCCCGGGCGACGCCGAGTCGGAGCTGGCCTGGCTCGGACTGGTGCTGTTCTGGGACCCGCCGCGCGCGGAGGTCCCCGACGCGGTGCGCGGCGCGGTGGCGGCCGGCGTCCGCGTGCTGATGGTCACGGGCGACCACCCGGCGACGGCGGGCGCGGTGGCGCGGCAGATCGGGATCGAGGGCGACCGCGTCGTGACGGGCGACGAGTTCGACCGCCTCGATGCCGAGGCGCGCAGCGAGCTGGTCGCCTCGACCAACGTGTTCGCGCGCGTGACGCCCGAGCACAAGCTCGAGCTGGTGGAGGCGCTCGAGCAGCGCGGCGAAGTGGTGGCCATGACCGGCGATGGCGTGAACGACGCGCCCGCGCTGAAGCGCGCGGACGTGGGCGTCGCGATGGGCCAGCGCGGCAGCGACGTGAGCCGCGAGGTCGCCGACCTCGTCCTGCTCGACGACAACTTCGCGACGATCGTCGCGGCCATCGACGAGGGCCGCAACATCTACGAGAACATCCAGACCTTCATCCGCTTCCTGTTCTCGACCAACGTGGCGCTGGTGCTGCTGGTGTCGATCGGCGCGCTGGGCGCGGCGGTGTTCGACTGGCGCGATGCGGCCGGCGTGCTGCTGGTGCCGCTCACGGCGGCCCAGCTCCTGTGGGTCAACATCATCGCCGATGGCCCGCCGGCGCTGGCCGTGGGCCTCGACCGCACGCCGGGCGTGATGGAGCGCGCGCCGCGCCCGCGGGACGCGGCGCTGCTCGACCGCCCCGCCCTGCGCTTCGTGCTGCTCACCGGCGCGGTCAAGGCGGGCGTGGGGCTGGGCCTGCTGGCGGGGCTCCCGAAGCTGGGCCTGACGGCGGTCGCGACCCGCACGGCCGTGTTCCTCTACGAGACGCTCGCCCAGCTCGCGTTCGTGTACCCGTCGCGCCAGCTCACGATGGCTCCGCTGCGCAACCCGACGCTCGACGCCATCGTGATCGGGAGCGTGCTGGCCCAGCCGCTGCTGCTGTGGACGCCGGCGCTGCGGCGCCTGCTCGGCCTCGAGTGGATCGAGCCCTGGACCTGGGGCTGCATCGCGGCCGGCGTGCTCGCCTCCTGGCTGGCCGCCGAGCTGTACACGCGCCGCGCGCGGGCCCCGGCACCGTGACACCGAGGACTCCACCACCCGATCCGGCGACGGCACGCCGCGCCCGACGCTGTCGCTAGGCGCGCAGCGCGCGCGCGAAGACGTCGACCATCAGATCGAGATCGCTCGCCCGGTCGCTCTCCCCGGCGCGGGACCCCGCCATCAGCCCGAACAGGCTGTTGAGCACGAGCCGGGCCAGCGCCTCGGGTGCGTGGTCGGCGGGCACCTCGCCGCGGCGGATCGCCGCGCCGAGCTGGAGCGTTAGCTCCTCCTCGAGCGGAGAGCCCTCGTCCTCGGGCTCGGGCGCGATCGGAGCGCGCACGTGGAGCGCCATCAGGTCGCCCAGCAGGTGCACCTCGCCCAGCTCCGCCGCGATCTCGTGCGTGCGCGCGGCAAGCCGGGCGAGCACCTCGGCGATCGGCGCCTCGGCCGCGCGCAGCTCGCGCAGCGACCCGGCCACCTGCCGCTGCACGCGCTGGCTCAGCTCGCGCAGGACGTCGTCCTTGGTAGGGAAGTGGTAGTAGACCGTGCCCCGCACCACGCCGGCCGCCGCCGCGATGCGCGGGATCTCTGCAGCCGCGGCGCCGACCCGCCGAAACTCGTCCAGGGCCGCCGCGAAGATCCGCTCCCGGGTCTCGGCCCGCTGGCGCTCCCGCTGGGAGCGCCGCGGAGACCCCTGGGGGGGCATCTGCCCCTGGCGCTGGATGGCCGCGCGCGGCATTGGATGGGAATTAGCCGAACTCATTGACTGATGTCAACGAGATTCCGATACTCCGGCCTGCGCCCGCGGAAGTGCTCGGATTTGAAGACCAGCCCGAAGGTCGTGCTGCCTCTCGTGGTCGTGACCGCGGCCAGCGCCGTGATGGTCGCGCTCGTCGCGGTGCGCCCGTCGCCGGAGTCGAACCGGCCTCAGCTCCCCGTCCCGCCCGTCGAGGTGGTGCGCACCGCGCGCGGCCCGGTGCAGCTGTGGGTATCGGCGCAGGGCGAGGTCGCCCCGCGCACGGAGAGCGATCTGGTCACGGAGGTCGCCGGGCGCATCGTCTGGGTCTCGCCCCGCTCCGCCGCCGGCGGGTTCTTCGAGGCGGGCGACGTGCTGGCGCGCATCGAGGCGCGCGACTACGAGGTGGCGCTCGAACGGGCCGGTGCCGCGCTGGCGCGGGCGCTCGCCGACGAGAAGCTGGCCGCGGCCACCCTCGCGCGGCAGCGGTCGATGCGCCGCTCGGGCGCAGCCAGCGAGGCCCGGCTCGACGAGGCCGAGCACGCGCAGGCCACGGCCGAGGCGAACGTGCGCGAGGCCCGCTCGGCCCTGGCGCGCGCCGAGCTCGACCTGGAGCGCACCCGGATCGTGGCGCCGTTCGTGGGCCGCGTGCGCGAGCGCCACATCGGGGTCGGCCAGTTCGTGACCCGCGGCCAGCCCGTCGCGCGCGTGTTCTCGGTGGACTACGCCGAGGTGCGTCTCCCGATCACCGACGCGGACCTCGCGCATCTCGAGCTGCCGCTCGGCTTTCGCGAGACACGTCCGGGGCCCCCGGCCGAAGACGCCGAGGTGGCGCCCGACGCGCCGATGTTCGAGGGCCCCGAGGTGCTGCTGTCCGCCCGCTTCGCCGGCGCCGAGCGCACCTGGCGCGGGCGGCTGGTGCGGGTCGAGGGCGCGCTCGATCCACAGAGCCGCATGCTGCACGTGGTCGCGCGCGTCGACGACCCGTACGGGCGCAGCGAGGATCCCGAGCAGCCGCCGCTCGAGATCGGCCTGTTCGTCGAGGCCTCGATCCGCGGTCGGCGCGTCGACGACGTGTTCGAGCTGCCGCGCACGGCGCTGCGCCGCCGCGACGAGGTGCTGGTGGTGGACGCCGAGGAGCGCCTCCGCGTGCGGCGCGTCGAGGTCGTGCGCACCGACCGCGAGCGCGCCTGGGTGCGGGCGGGCCTCGACGCCGACGAGCGCGTGGTGGTCTCGCCGCTCGAGATCGCGACCGACGGCATGCGGGTGCGCAGCATCGAGGCGGCGCCCACGGCCGCCGACCGCGAGACGGTCGCCGACGCCTCCGGCGACACCGCCTCGTGAACCGCTCGATCGCGTGGTTCGCCGAGAACCACGTCGCCGCCAACCTGGTGCTGCTGGTCATCGTGCTGGCCGGACTCCTGACGCTGCCCACCCTCACCCAGGAGTTCATTCCGGACATCGAGCTCGACACGATCACCGTGTCGGTGGCCTACCCGGGCGCCTCGCCCGAGGAGGTGGAGAAGTCGATCACCAACCGCGTGGAGGAGGAGATCCACGGGCTGGCCGGGATCAAGCGGGTCCGCTCGGTGTCCGCCGAGGGTCTCGCCACCGTGACGGCGGAGCTGCTGGCGGGCGAGGACGTGCGGCACCGGCTCGACGACGTCCGCGCCGCGGTCGACCGGATCGACACCTTCCCGGAGGACGCCGAGGAGCCCACCGTCCAGCAGCTCGAGATCCGCAACCGGGTGCTCAACCTCGCCGTGGCGGGCGACGTGGACGGGTGGACGCTCAAGCGCGTGGCGCAGCAGGTGCGCGACGAGATCGTGGCGCTGCCCGGCGTCACCGACGCCGAGCTGCGGCTGGACCGCCCCTACGAGATCTCGATCGAGGTGTCGGAGGCCGCGCTGCGCCAGTTCGGGCTGAGCTTCGACGACGTGACGCGCGCCGTGCGCCAGTCGTCGCTCGACCTGCCGGGTGGCACCGTCAAGACCGAGGGCGGCGAGATCCTGCTGCGCGCCAAGGGGCAGGCCTACGACCACCGCGATTTCGAGGCGATCTCGCTGGTGTCGCGGCGCGACGGCACGCGGCTCACCCTCGGCGACGTCGCCACGGTGATCGACGGGTTCGCGGAGAGCGACCAGTCGGCCCGCTTCGACGGGGTGCCGTCCCTGCTGGTCGAGGTGTCCCGCTCGGGCGACCAGAAGTCGCTCGCCATCGCCGAGGCCGTCCACGTCTACGTCGCGGAGGCGCAGGCGCGCCTGCCGGCCGGGATCGCGCTCACGATCTGGCAGGACGACTCGCAGATCCTGCGCGACCGGCTCGACACCATGCTGCGCAACGCGCGTGGCGGCTTCGTGCTGGTGGTGGCGATCCTGGCGCTGTTCCTGCGCCTGCGGCTCGCCTTCTGGGTGAGCCTGGGCATCCCGCTCTCGTTCCTGGGCGCGATCACCCTGCTGCCGAGCCTCGACGTCACGATCAACTTCGTCTCGCTGGTCGGCTTCATCGTGGTGCTCGGCATCGTGGTGGACGACGCCATCGTGGTCGGCGAGAACACCCACACCTGGCAGCAGCGCACCGGCGAGAAGCTGCGCGGGGCGATCCTCGGGGCGCAGACCATCGTGGTCCCGGTGATCTTCGGGGTGCTCACCACCGTGGCGGCGTTCACGCCGCTGCTGGCGCTGCCCGGCCCGATGGGACGCATGAGCCGGGCGGTGCCGCTGGTGGTGATCGCCTGCCTGGTGTTCTCGGTGCTCGAGGCGATGTGGATCCTCCCGGCGCACCTGGGCCACGGCAGCGCGCCGCTCGACGCAGCGCCGAGCAACCCGATCTCGCGCGGCTGGCGCACGATGCAGGACCGGATCGCCGCGGCGCTGGAGGACTTGATCGAGCGCGGCTACCGGCCGCTGCTGCGCCGGGCGCTCGAGTGGCGGCTGCTGACGGTGGCGATCGCGCTGGGCCTCCTGCTGGTGACCGTCGGCGTGCTCGCGGGCGGCTGGCTGCGCTTCCTGTTCATCACGCCCGTCGAGGCCGACGTGATCTCGGCCCGCCTGACGATGGCGCAGGGCACGCCGGCCCACGTGACCGCGGCCGCCATCGACGGGCTCGAGGACGCCGCGCTGGCGGTCCGCGCCGAGGTCGACGCCACCACCCCGCCCGACGCGCCCAGCGTCTTCACCCACGTGCTCGCCATCGTCGGCGAGCAGCCGAGCCGGGACTTCGAGGGCCCTGCACCGGGCCTCGGCGGCGGCCACCTCTCGGCCGGCAACGAGGGCGAGGTGCAGGTGGAGGTGGTGAGCTTCAAGCAGCGCGACGTCGAGGTCGCCGAGCTGGCGAGCCGCTGGCGCGAGCGGGTCGGCGCGATCCCGGGGGCGGTCGAGCTCGTGTTCCAGTCGTCGCTCGTGACCTCCGGCGCGCCGATCGAGATCGAGCTGAGCGGGCCCGAGCTGGGCCGCCTGCGCGCCGGCGCGGCCGCCGTGAAGCAGCTTCTGGCCGGCTATCCGGGCGTGTTCGACATCACCGACTCGTTCCGCGGCGGCAAGCAGGAGCTCGAGTACCAGATCCTGCCGGCCGGCGAGGCGCTCGGCATCACCATGGCAGACCTGGCGCGCCAGCTCCGCCAGGGCTTCTACGGCGAGGAGGCCCAGAGCGTTCAGCGTGGCCGCGACGAGGTGAAGGTGATGGTGCGCTACCCGGCCGCGCAGCGCCGCGCGCTCGAGGACGTCGAGCAGGTCCGGATCCGCAGCGCCGACGGCGGCGAGGTGCCGTTCGCGAGCGTCGCGCGCGCCCGGCTCGGCACCGGCTTCTCGACGATCCGACACGTCGACCGCCGCCGCGTCGTCTCGGTGACGGCCGATGTGGACATCGCCGTCGCCAACGCGAACCAGATCGTGGCCGACCTGAAGCGCGGCGCGCTCGAGCGCGCGCTCGCGTCCTACCACGGCGTCCAGTACTCGTTCGAGGGAGAGCAGGCCGAGCAGCGCGACTTCCTGAGCGCGATGGGCAGGGGCTACGCGGTCGCCCTGCTCGTGATCTTCACCCTGCTGGCGGTGCCGCTGCGCTCCTACGTCCAGCCGCTGGTGATCATGAGCGCGATCCCGTTCGGGCTGGTCGGCGCCGCGTGGGGGCACGTCCTGCTCGGACTCGACTTCACGATGTACTCGATCCTCGGCCTGGTGGCGCTGTCGGGCGTCGTCGTGAACGCCAGCCTGGTGCTGGTCGACGCGGCCAACCAGCGGCGCGCCGAGGGCGCCGACGTCGAGCACGCGGTGACCGAGGCCGCCGTGTCGCGCTTCCGCGCCATCCTGCTCACCTCGCTCACCACCTTCGCCGGCCTCACCCCGCTGATGCTCGAGACCAGCATGCAGGCGCGCTTCATGATCCCGATGGCGGTGTCGATCGCCTTCGGGGTGGTGTTCGCGAGCTTCATCACCCTGTTCCTGGTCCCCGCCTCGTCGCTCCTGCTCGACGACGTGGGAGCCTGGCTGGGGCGCTCGCGCGCTCCCGCCCCGCTGCCGGAGCCCGTCCGCGGCGGCCGGTAGCTGGGGTACCGTCCCCTCCATGGACTTCGAGATCCCCGAGGAGCTCCGCCGCTACCTGGCCGAGCTCGACGCCTTCATCGAGCGCGAGATCGAGCCGCTGGAGCGGCAGGACGACAACCTCCGCTTCTTCGACCACCGCCGCGAGGACGCGCGCACCGACTGGGAGCGCGGCGGGCTGCCCAACCGCGAGTGGGAGGCGCTGCTGGCCGAGGCGCGCCGGCGCGCCGACGCCGCGGGCCACTACCGCTACCCGTTCCCGAAGGAATACGGCGGGCGCGACGGCACCAACCTCGGCATGGCGATCATCCGCGAGCACCTGGCGCGTCGCGGCCTGGGCCTGCACAACGACCTCCAGAACGAGCACTCGATCGTGGGCAACAACGTGGGCCTGCTGCTGATGCTCGAGTACGGCAGCGAGGCGCAGCAGGCCGAGTGGATCGACGCCCTCGCCGAGGGCCGGCGCGGCTTCGCGTTCGGCATCACCGAGCCCGCGCACGGCTCGGACGCGACCCACATGGAGACCCGCGCGGTTCGCGACGGCGACGACTGGGTGATCGACGGCGAGAAGACCTGGAACACCGGCGTCCACACCGCCTCGACCGACCTGATCTTCGCGCGCACCAGCGGCGCGGCGGGCGACGGCCACGGCATCACCGCCTTCCTGGTGCCGACCGACGCGCCCGGCTTCCGGGTCGAGGAGTACCTGTGGACCTTCAACATGCCGACCGACCACGCCCACGTGACCCTGCGCGGCGTGCGCGTGCCCGACGGCGCCGTCTTCGGCGGCGAGGGGCGCGGCCTGCAGGTGGTGCAGCACTTCTTCAACGAGAACCGCATCCGCCAGGCCGCCTCGAGCCTCGGCGCCGCGCAGTACTGCATCGACCAGTCGGTGGCCTACGCGAGGGAGCGCGCGCCGTTCGGAAAGCCGCTGGCCACGAACCAGGCGATCCAGTTCCCGCTGGTCGAGCTACAGACGCAGTGCGAGATGCTGCGCGCGCTGATCCACAAGACCGCGTGGTCGATGGACCAGTACGGGGCCTTCTCGGTCTCGGACAAGGTGTCGATGTGCAACTACTGGTCGAACCGGCTCTGCTGCGAGGCGGCCGACCGCGCCATGCAGGTGCACGGCGGGCTCGGCTACTCGCGCCACAAGCCGTTCGAGCACATCTACCGCCACCACCGCCGCTACCGGATCACCGAGGGCGCCGAGGAGATCCAGATGCGGCGCGTGGCCGGCTACCTGTTCGGCTTCATGAAGCAGCGCGCCCCGAAGGGCGTCGCGGAGTCCTGAACGTGGGCGAGGCGCGCGACGCCTTCGAGGCGGCGCTCGCGGCGGTGCTCGCGAAGCACGTCGCGGGCTTCGAGGCGCTGCGCGCGGCCGAGCGGCTCTCGGGCGGCGCGAGCCAGGAGACCTACCGGATCGTCGCCGCGACGCGCGACGGCGAGCGGCAGTTCGCCCTGCGGCGCGCGCCGGGCGGCGTGGGCACGCAGGAGCACGGCGGCCCCGGGCTCGCCACCGAGGCCCTGCTGATGCGCGCCGCCCGCGACGCGGGCGTGCCGGAGCCGGAGGTGGTGGCCGTGCTCGAGCCCGGCGACGGGCTGGGCGAGGGCTTCGTGATGGAGTGGCTCGAGGGCGAGGCGCTCGGCGCGCGCGTGGTGCGCGCCCCCGAGTTCGAGGCGGTGCGGCCCGGGCTGGCGCGCCAGTGCGGCGAGATCCTGGCGCGCATCCACGCGATCGACCTCGACGCGAGCGGGCTCGCCGATCGGCTGGCGACCGTCACGCCCGAGACCTTCGTGCGCCAGACCTGGGAGCGCTACCGCGCCTACCCGACGCCGCAGCCCATGATCGACTACACCGCGCGCTGGCTGCTCGACCACCTGCCGCAGGCGCCCCGCACCACGCTCGTGCACAACGACTTCCGCACCGGCAACTTCATGCTCACGGCTGACGGCATCAACGCCGTGCTCGACTGGGAGCTCGCGCATCGGGGCGACCCGATGCGCGACCTCGGCTGGCTGTGCACCAACTCGTGGCGCTTCGGCCACCGCGACCTCCCGGTGGGCGGCTTCGGCGAGCGCGAGGACCTGTTCCGCGGCTACGAGGCGGTGTCGGGCGTGCGGGTCGATCCCGAGCACGTGCGCTTCTGGGAGGTGTTCGGCTCGTTCTGGTGGGCGATCGGCTGCCTCTCGATGGCCGAGCACTACCGTCACGGCCCCGACCAGACCGTCGAGCGGCCCGCCATCGGCCGGCGCTCGTCCGAGTGCCAGGTCGACTGCGTGAACCTGCTGATCCCGGGGCCGGTCGAGCTGCTGGCGGCCGACCCCGGCGACCGCGGCATCGACATGCCGCGCGCCGACGAGCTGCTGGGCGCCGTGCGCGACTTCCTGCGCGGCGACGTGATGCAGGCGACGCGCGGCCGCACCCACTTCATGGCGCGCGTCGCGGCCAACGCGCTCGACGTGGTCGCGCGCGAGCTCGAGCTGGGCCCGCCGCTGCGCGCGCGGGAGCGCGAGCGCCTGCGCGCGCTCTACGGAGCGCAGGACGAGCTCGAGACGCTGCGCTGGCGCCTGGTGCACGAGCTGCGCGACGGCTCGATGCCGCTCGACCGGCCGGGCCTGGCCGAGACCCTGCGCGAGGCCGTGGTGAACCAGGTGGCGATCGACCAGCCGCGCTACTCGGGCTTCCGGCACGCGGTGGAGACGGGGACGACGCGATGACCCGCATGAACGAGCTGGCCTTCTACACGCTGGCGGGCGCCGCCCGCTCCCCGCGCGACCTGATCGAGGAGGTGCGCCAGGGCGAGGCGCTGGGCCTCGGCGCCGCCTTCATCTCCGAGCGCTTCAACGTGAAGGAGGCAGCGACCCTCTCGGGCGCGGCCGGGGCCGTCTCGAGCGAGATCGGGATCGCGACCGCCGCCACCAACCACAACACCCGCCATCCGATGGTCACGGCGGCCTACGCCATGACCATGCACCGCCTGACGGGCGGCCGCTTCTCGCTCGGCCTGGGCCGCGGCATCCCGGTGATGTTCGACGCCTTCGGCATCCCGCGCATCAAGACCGCCCAGATCGAGGACTTCGTGGGGATGATGCGGCGCATCTGGCGCGGCAAGCCCGTGGTGGGGCACGACGGTCCGGCCGGGCGCTACCCGCTGCTCGCCATGAGCGGCGTGGACGAGCACATCCCGATGACCTTCACCGCCTTCGGGCCGAACTCGCTCGCGCTCGGCGGCCGCGTCTTCGACGCCGTGGTGCTCCACACCTTCTTCACCGACGAGACGCTCGAGCGCTGCGTGGGCGACGTGAAGCGCGCCGCCGAGCAGGCGGGGCGCGACCCGGCCCGGGTCCGCGTCTGGTCGTGCTTCGCCACGATCGGCGACCACCTGCCCGAGCCCGTGCGGCTCAAGAAGACCGTCGGCCGCATGGCGACCTACCTGCAGGCCTACGGCGACCTGATGGTGGAGACCAACCGCTGGGACCCCGCCGCGCTGGAGCGCTTCCGCACGGACCCGCTCGTGGCGGGCTTCCGCGGCGCCTTCGACGACACGGCCACGACCGAGCAGCTCGAGCACCTCGCCGGGCTGATCCCCGAGGGATGGCTGGCCTCTGCCGCCACCGGCAGCCCCGAACGCTGCGTCGAGAAGATCGAGGGCCAGTTCGCGCTCGGCGCCGACGGCGTGATCCTGCACGGCGCCAGCCCCGCCGAGCTCGAGCCGATCGTGTCGGCCTACCGCAAGCGCCGCCCCGCCGGACGCTTCGACCACCTGGCGGCGAACCCGGCGGGCTGAGCGCTCACCCCGCCGCGCGCGCGTGCTCGATCAGGTGGCGCGCCAGGATCGGGGCGTTGGCGTCGGTGACGTCGTGGCCCATGCCGGGCACGACCACGAGCTTCGCCCCGGGCACGCGCTGCGCCGTGTCCTCGCCACAGGCCGGGTGGATCAGCGGGTCGTCGGCACCGTGCAGCACCAGCGTCGGGACCGCGACGCCCGCCAGGCGCTCGGCGCGGCTGCCGTCGGCGAGCGCCGCCGCCATCTGGCGCGCAGTGCCCTCCGGGCAGTAGCAGCGGTCGTAGCCGCGCTCGAAGTAGCGGCGCAGCTCCGCCTCCGTGGGCGGGTACGCGGGGCTCTCGATCACGCGCTGGGTGCGCATGTTGTGCGTCACGACGCACTCGCGGTCAGTCGGATCGGCCGGCTGCGAGGTGAGCGCCGCCATCGCCTCGGGCGTGGCCGGCGGGAGCCCGGGCGCGCCCGACGTGGACATGATCGAGGCCGCCGAGCGGCAGCGCGCGCCGAACGAGAACGCCACGTGCTGCGCGACCATGCCGCCCAGCGAGATGCCCGCCACGTGCGCCCGCTCGATCCCCAGCGCGTCGAGCACCCCCACCGCGTCGCGCGCCATGTCGGTGAGCGTATAGGGAGGCGCCGCCGTGCCGGCGATCACGGCCCCGATGTCGGGCACGCCGGCCGCCGCGAACTTCTGCGACAGCCCGGCGTCGCGGTTGTCGAAGCAGACCACGCGGAGGCCCGCGTCGACCAGCAGCTGCAGGAAGCGCTCCGGCCAGTGGATCAGCTGCGTCGAGAGGCCGCGGATCAGCAGCATGGCGGGCGCGTTGGGGGCCCCGCGCTCCTCCACCTCGATCCGGACGCCGCCCACGTCGTGGCTGGCCATGCCCTACTCCGCGTCCACGGCTGCGCGCGCTCCGCGGAACGCGCCGTGGGCGACCAGGGTCCGTCGGTCTCGTTCACTCATGCTCCTCCCTCCGATCCGGATCGAGCGATGGACGCCAGGGACCCATTGAGCATGGCGGGGAACGGCCGTCAAGGCGCGGGGATCGGCACGCAGCTTGCTCCGTCTCGCGACCGTGGTGCCGCGCGCCCCGGCCCAACGAGCCATCCTCGATCCGGTCAGCCTGATCTGGCCGCTGCTGGTCAGCATCGCGCTGATCGCCGCCGTCTGGGCGCTCCTCGGTCCGTTCTGGGTCGCCGCTGTCTGGGGGGGCAGCACCCTCGCCGTCCTGCTCCTGATCGTCTCGGCCCGCCCCTCGGGGTCGTCGTTCGAAATGACCGGTCAGAATTGCGGGCGACCGACCCGGCGACCCCGCCCTCCCGCCGGGCAGCGCGGGACCGGAGGCCGGCGCGAGACCCCGCACCCCGCGTCGGAGAGACGGGTCGCAGCCGCCGGTTCGTGAGACACGGGCGGAGCGAGCGCGACACCGGGGAGGGCGCGGGCATGCGGGGCTGGCTGAGGGGGGCCGGGCGCCGAGCCGGTGGCCCTGCTGGGGCTGCTGCGCGCCGCCCGACGCGGGCCCAGGCCCCCAAGCCGTGGGAGATCGTCCGGCCGCACACGGGGAGGCCAGAATCCTCAGGTTTCCTAGGGACTTGTGTAATCGCGTCCACACTGGCACACTGGACGGTCGCGCCCGACCGAGCGGTCGGGGCCCCATCCGAACGGCGAGCCGAGAAGGATTCCATGAGCAATACCCCCCGAACCGCCGCCGAGGCCCGGCGCCTGCTGGCGAGCCGGCCGATCGAGAAGGTCGTCGTGCTCGGCGCCAACGGCACCATGGGCTACGGCAGTGCGGCCCTGTTCACCCAGGCCGTCCCCGAAGTGACCCTGCTGGCGCGCACCAAGACGAAGGCCGAGGAGGGCCTGGGCGCCGCGATCCGGCAGGTGCGGTCGCCCACCGTCGCCTCGCGCGCACGCGTCGGCGACTACGAGCACGATCTCGAGGCTGCCGTCGGCAGCGCGGACCTGATCTTCGAAGCCCTCACCGAGGACTTCGCGGTCAAGCGCGACATGTTCGACAGGATCGAGAAGTTCCGCCGCGACGACTCGATCGTCGCGACCGTGACCTCGGGGCTCTCGGTCAACGCGCTGTGCGAGGGGCGCAGCGAGTCGTTCCGCCGCCACTTCCTGGGCCTGCACGTCTTCAACCCGCCCAACGTGATCGTCGGCACCGAGCTGATCGCGGGCAGCGAGACCGACCCCGAAGTGGTCGACTTCATCGAGACGTTCGGCCGCGTGCGGCTGGGACGGGAGATGATCCGCACCGCCGACACCCCGGCGTTCGCGGGCAACCGCATCGGCTTCAAGGTGCTGAACGAGGCGGCCCAGCTCGCCGAGTCGATGGGCCCGGTGCTGGTCGACCGCCTGATCGGGCCGTACACGGGCCGCGCCATGACTCCGCTCGCCACCATCGACCTGGTGGGCTGGGACATCCACCGCGCGATCGTGGACAACGTCTACGAGAACACCCACGACGAGGCCCACGCGACCAACAAGCTCCCGGCCTACATGAACCACCTGATGGAGCGCGGTGTGCTCGGCAACAAGACCGGGCGCGGCTTCTTCTATCGCGACGACGACAAGAAGCAGCACGTGCTCGACCCGGCCAGCGGCGACTACCAGCCGGCTGCCGAGGTCGTGCTGCCCGATCTCGGCTACATCGACGACGTGTCGAGCCTGTACGCCGAGGGACGCTACCAGGAGGGCATGCAGATCTTCCTGGGCGCCGAGGGGCACGAGGCTGCGGTCGCACGCAAGGTGATCGCCGGGTACATCAGCTACGCGTTCCACCGCGTCGGCGAGGTCACCGAGACCATCGAGGGCATCGACTGCATCATGGGCATGGGCTTCAACTGGGCGCCGCCGGGCGTGCTGGTCGACACCATGGGCGGCGCGGCCGCGGCGATCGAGATGATCGACAAGGCCAGCGTGCCGGTGCCCCCGGTGCTCGAGGAGGCCGCCCGCAGCGGCGAGCCGAAGCGCTTCTTCAACCATCCGCTCATCAACGTCGGACGCTTCTTCGTCGCGGGCTGAGGCCGCGCCCCGAACCGTTCAGGAGGATCCCCCCAATGGCAGCTGGATCGGAAGTCTACGTCCTCGGTGGCTACCAGACCGACTTCGCACGCAACTGGACGAAGGAGCGCAAGCACTTCTCGGCGCTGATGCGCGAGGGCGTGCTGGGCGCGCTCCAGGCCTGCGACATCGCGCCGGAGGAGGTCGAGAGCGCCCACGTCGGCAACTTCGCCGCCGAGCTCTACTGCATGCAGGGCCACCTGGGCGCCTTCTTCACCGAGGCGCACCCCTCGTTCAGCGGGCTCCCGACCGGCCGCCACGAGGCCGCCTGCGCCTCCGGCAGCATCGCGCTGCTCGCCGCCTCGGCGGAGATCGAGGCCGGCCGCTACGACCTGCAGGCGGTGGTGGGCATCGAGCAGATGAAGACGGTGTCGGCCTCCGAGGGCGGCGCCTACCTGGGCACCGCGGCCTGGTACGAGCAGGAGGCCGACGGCATCGAGTTCCCGTTCCCGAAGCTGTTCGGCCGGCTCGGCGACGAGTACGACCGCCGCTACGGCCTGAAGGACGAGCACCTCGCCGAGATCAGCCGCCTCAACTACGACAACGCCAAGCTCAACCCGAACGCCCAGACGCGGACCTGGTACATGAACAAGGAGCACGCGCTCTGCCGCACCGACGACAACCCGGCGGTCGGCGGTCGCATCCGCATCGCGGACTGCTCGCAGGTGACCGACGGCGCCGTGTGCGTGTTCCTGGCGTCGCGCGACTACGCCGAGAAGTGGGCGCGCGGCATGGGCAGGAAGCTCGAGGACATCCCGCGCATCAAGGGCTGGGGCCACAACACGGCGCGGCTGCGCTTCGCCGACAAGATCGCCGAGAGCGCCAGCCACCAGTACGTCCTGCCCCACGTGCGCAGCACCGTCACGGCGGCGATGCAGCGCGCCGGCATCGAGGACGTGAACGGGATCGACGGCATCGAGACCCACGACTGCTTCACGACCTCGGAGTACATGGCGATCGACCACTTCGGGATCACCGCGCCGGGCGAGAGCTGGAAGGCCGTCGAAGAGGGCTGGCTCGAGATCGACGGCAAGCACCCGATCAACCCGAGCGGCGGGCTGATCGGTGCCGGCCACCCGGTGGGCGCCACCGGCGTGCGCCAGCTGCTCGACGCCTACAAGCAGGTGACGGGCACCGCCGGCGACTACCAGGTCGAGGGCGCGAAGACCTTCCAGACGCTCAACATCGGCGGCAGCGGCACCACGAGCGTGAGCTTCATCGTCGGCTTCTAGCCGCCCGCGGCCCGCCGCCCGGTGCCCTCGCAGCGCTCGGGGGTCCCGGGCGCCGCGCTGCGGCCAGCCCCCCTCGGGGATCGACCGGGCTCGATTCCCCCCCGAACGAGAGGATTTCCGCTTCCCTGACTCGCAGTTCTGTGTTCTCATGCCCGGGTACTGCCAACCGTTGAGGAGACCGATGATGCTGCTGCACTCGCGGACCCGCGACCTTGCGATCGGCCTCGCCCTGCTGGGCGGCATGTTGCTGGCAACCACCGCGAGCGCGGGCCCGATCACCATGGATCCCGACCCCGCCTCGGTGCGGAGCGTGCTCGGCGGCGAGATCTCGATCACGCTCGACAGCGGCGACACCATCGACAACGTCCTCACCTTCACCCTCCAGACGGTTCCGCGCGTGCTCGACCTGGCGGCGATCGTGTTCGACGACGCCGAGGTGCTCGGCGTCGAGGTCCTCTCCGATCCCGACCGCATCCTGCCGCTCGGGATCGTCGACTTCCCGGCGCTCGACTCGGTGGCGGGCACGCTGATCGACCTGCGCAGCGGGGAGTCCTCGGCGCAGTTCGCGGTGACCCTGGGCAGCACGCCGACCAGCGCGAGGCTGCTGACGTTGAACGGCGGGTTCGGCGGGCTCGGCGAGATCCGCAGCCTGGAAGACGTGCGCGACCTGAGCTTCATCGCGACCGAGACACTGACGTTCTCGGCGCCGGGCTCCTTGCCGGCGACGCCCGAACCGTCCGCCGCCCTGCTGTTCGCCTGCGGCATCTGGATCGCCCAGCGTCGCTGCCGCCGTTAGCGGCGGGCCTCCGCGCAGCAACCCCACCCGCAGCGAGCGGCCGTTGACGCGGCCGGGGGCTTGTCTTACTCCCAAAGCCAGGCGCGCCCGGGGAGCCCCGAGAGGAGAGCGGCCCCCCATGGCAGGACGATCTCGCACCCCGAAGCCCCGCCCGCTCGAGCTGGCGCCCCGCATGGCGCCCTCGGACGCCCTCTTCTGGTACGCGGAGGAGGCGCTCCCGCAGTTCCGCGCGACCATCGCCGGCCTCTACGTGCTCGACGGCACGCCCGACCCCGCGCGACTCGACGTGGCACTCGACCGCGCCATCGCCCTGGTCCCGAGACTCCGGCAGCGCGTGCTGGACGTGCCCCTGCACCTGGGCCTGCCCGAGTGGGTCGACGACCCCCACTTCGACCGCCGCTACCACCTGCGCCACGTCTCGCTGGCGCCGCCCGGCGACTGGCGCCACCTGCTCGACCTGGCGGCGACCCTGTTCGCCACGCCGTTCGACCGCGAGCGTCCGATGTGGGAGGCCACCTGGATCGAGGGCCTCGAGGGCGGCCGCAGCGCCTACCTGTTCAAGATGCACCACTCGATGGTGGACGGGGTGGGCTCGCTGGCGATCCTGCACGCGATCACCC
This sequence comes from Myxococcota bacterium, assembly GCA_030066475.1. The sequence continues at coordinate 13,703 of JASJBO010000003.1, read as the reverse complement.
AGGCCGCGCGCGACGAGGCCCCGCGGCGCATGCGGCGGGCGAAGCCCGCGCCGCTGCCCGGCGTGGGCGAGCAGCTCACGCGGCTGACGCGCGACAACGCACGCGACGCCCTGGCGCTGGCGCGCCGCGGCGTGGACGGCGCGCTCGAGGCGCTGCGGCGCCCGGCCGAGGCGCTCGAGGACGCCGGCCGCACCTGGCGCGGGGTGCGCGCGATGGTCGCCGACGCGCTCCAGCCGGCGGTGCGCGATCCGCTCTCGGTGGACAGCGCCGGCATCTCGCGCCGCTTCGACGTGCTCGACGTCCCGATCGAGCGGCTGCGCAAGCTCAAGGCGCCGCTCGGCGCCACCATCAACGACGTGGTGCTCGCGGCACTGGCCGGCGCACTCGGGGCCTACTACCGCAAGCGCGGACACCGGCTCGAGTCGCTCAAGTGCATGGTCCCGATGAACCTGCGCGGCCGCGGCGACCGCGACACGATGGGCAACCGCGTCGGCATGTTCAACGTGTGGCTCCCGCTGGACGAGCGCTCGGCGGCGCGCCGCCTGCAGCGCATCCAGGAGCAGACGCGCGCCGCCAAGGAGGACCAGCGCGGCGCGGCGGGCCCGCTCTTCGTCGAGGCGCTGACCGCGCTGCCCGGAGGGGCGTTCCGCTGGCTGGCGCGCCAGGCCGTGGGACAGGTGAACGTGAGCTGCACCAACGTGCCCGGCTCCCCCGAACGGCGCTACATGGCCGGCGCCGCCGTCGAGGCGGTGTACCCCTTCGCGAGTGTGGTCGAGGGCACGCCGCTGGTGATGGCGCTGCTCTCGTACGCCGGCACGATGAACATCGGGATCGACACCGACCCCGAGGCGATTCCCGACCCGCACCGGATCGCCGAGCTGTTCGAGCAGCAGCTGGCCGAGCTCGAAGCGCTCGCCTAGGAGCGTGCGCGGCAGAAGCCCCCCCGAAGGGCGCGCGCAGTGAGGCGAAGCCGAACGAAGTCAGACAGCTAGCGCGGCGCGCGTCAGCCCCCGCGGGCCCCGCATGCCAGATCGTCCGGGTCGGCCGGAGCGCGCTCTGCCAGGAAGCGCTGCACGAGCGTCGCCCAGCGTCCCAGCTCGGCGGCATCGCGAGCCACGTGGAGCGCGGCGTCGGGCAACAGCTCCGCCAGGCGCTCCGCCGTCGAGACGGGATGGGTGCGGTCGCCGCTCCAGGCCAGGATCAGCGCGGGCACCTCGAGTCGGCGCAGCCGCTCCGGGTCCGGCAGATCGGACCGGGCGGCGCCGCGCAGGGCGGCCTCGACGGCGCGCGCATCGGCGCGACGCAGGGACCGCATCACCGAGCGCTGCATCGCGGCGAGCGTCGGGTTCGAGGCGCCCAGGCCGGCCAGGCCGGCCAGGCCGCGAAAGGGCGCGAGACCGAGCGCCCCCACCATCCCCGCCGAGACGCGGTAGAGACGCGCCTGGCGCGGGCGGGTGCTCCACGCGGTGGGCGGTCCGGCCAGCACGAGCGCCGCGGCCCGCCCGGAGGCCGCGAGCGCGGCGTGGAGCGCGGTCGCAGCGCCCATCGAGACCCCTCCGAGCACGGCGCGGTCGAGCCCGAGGGCGTCGGCGAGGCCCAGCAGGTCGCGGGCGAGGCTCGGCCAGCGATAGTCGTCGGGGGCGAGGGTCGCCTCCGAGCGGCCGTGCCCGCGCGCGTCGAAGCGGAGCAGGCGCCGTCCAGCCGCCATCTCGCCGAAGTCGAACAGCGCCGCGTCGTCCTCCTGCTCCATGCTTCCGAGCAGCCCGTGGCCCCAGAGGAACGGCGTGCCCGAGCCGGTGTCGCGCAGGGCGAGATCGACGCCGCGGACCCTCATCCCCCTCCCAGGTGCTCGGCCAGGTGCGGCTCGATCTCCTCGGGCGTCGTGGCCGGGCCGAAGCGGGCGACCACCGCCCCGGAGCCGTCGACCAGGAACTTGGTGAAGTTCCAGGAGATGTCCTCGTTGCCGTCCTCGTCCGGATGGCCGGCCTTGAGCAGCCGGTAGAGCTCGCAGGCGCCGTCGCCGTTGACCTCGATCTTGGAGAACATCGGGAAGTCCACGCCGTACTTGGAGCGGGCGAACTCGAGGATCTCGGCGTCGCTGCCGGGCTCCTGGGCGCCGAACTGGTTGCAGGGGAAGCCGAGGACCTGGAAGCCCCGGCTGCGGTGGCTCTCGTGAAGGGTACGCAGACCTGCGTACTGGGGCGTGAGGCCTCAGCGGCTGGCCAGGTTCACCACCAGGCAGAGCTGCCCGCGGTAGCCGGAGAAGGCCACCGTCTCGCCGGTGATCGAGGTCATCTCGAGGTCGTGGAAGCCGGACATGGAGTTCCTCCCGTGCTCGCACCCACGATATCATGAACCGAACCGGTCGGAGGAGCCCGAGTCGTGCCTGCGGATTCCGCGACCGCCATGCGGCGGCTGTCCCTCTGCCTGGTCGTGCTCGGCGTGGCGCTGATCGGGGGGCTGCCGTTCGCCTTCGACCTCTGGCCCGCGGGCTTCCGCTGGGGACATCCCCACGGACACCCCGCCTACGAGCGCATGATCATCGCGATCTACATGGCGCTCGGCGTCTGCCTGATCTTCGCCGCCCGCGACCCGCTCCGGCACGCGATCCTGATCGACTTCACCATCCTGTCGAGCATCCTGCACGGCGGGGTGATGACCTACGACGCCTTCGCCATGGAGGGCGAGCTGACCCACCTGGTGGCGGACGTGCCGCTGCTGTTCGCCGTGGCCGCACTGCTGACCGTGTACCACCCGCGGCGGCTGGCGCGACGCGCCCCGAGGCCGCCCGATGCGGCCGCGAACGGCTAGGAGCGTGCTGGGCGGAAGCCCGTCGCAAGCGCCCGGAGGGCGCGCGCAGTGAGGCGAAGCCGAACGAAGTCCACCAGCCCGGTGGCCGCTGGTCCCCCCGCCGTGCCGAGGCCCGAGTATCCGCGCCCGCAGCTGGTGCGGCCGGACTGGACCAACCTGAACGGAACCTGGCAGCTCGGGGACGACCCGGACGACCGCGGCCTCGCCGAGGGCTGGGAGCGCGGCCGCCCCCTCGAGCGGCGCGTGGTGGTGCCCTACCCGCTCGAGTCCGAGCTCTCGGGCGCCGCCGACCGCGAGCCCGCGCCGGTGGTCTGGTACCGGCGCGAGCTCGACTGGGATCCGGCCGGCGCCGGTGCGCGCACGATGCTGCGCATCGGGGCCAGCGACTACGAGACGCAGGTCTTCGTGAACGGCCGCCAGGTGGGCGCGCACCGCGGCGGCTACGACCCGATCGCCTGCGCGGTGGGCCCGGCGCTGCGCCCGGGCCGCAACGAGATGGTGCTGCGCGTGGCCGACCCGCCCACCTGGACCCGCCCGCGCGGCAAGCAGGCGGCGGGCGCGGCGCGCACCCCGGTCGACTACGACGCCGTCACCGGCGTGTGGCAGACGGTCTGGCTCGAGCCCCTGCCCGAGGTCTCGTGCGACGAGGTCTGGACGCAGTGGCAGGGCGCGCGCGCCGAGCTGCGCGTGAACGTGTCGTTCTCGGAGCCGTGGCCGGGCGCGCTGGAGTGTGCGCTGGCGCGCGACGACGAGGTGGTGGCCCGGGAGCGCCGAGAGGCCCTGGGGCGCCTGGAGGCCTCGCTGGTGCTCGCGGTCCCGACGCCGCGCGCCTGGTCGCCCGACGACCCGTTCCTGTACGAGCTGCGCGTGCGCCTGCTCGACGGCGAGCGCGAGGTCGACGCCGTCACCCAGCCGGTGGGCCTGCGCGAGATCGCGGTGCGCGACGGCGCCCTGCTGCTCAACGGCGAGCCGCTCTACCTGCGCGGCGTGCTCGACCAGGGCTACTTCCCGGGCGGCTGGTACGCGGCCGCGACCGACGCGGACCTGCGCCGCGACGTGGAGCTGACGCGCGCGCTCGGCTTCAACTGCGCGCGCAAGCACCAGAAGGCCGAGGACCCGCGCTGGCTCTACTGGGCCGACCGGCTGGGGCTGCTGGTGTGGGCCGAGATGCCGAGCGGGCGCGACTTCACCGGCGAGCTGGTGGGCGACCTGGTGACCCAGTGGATGGCCCTGGTGCGCCGCGACCGCAGCCACGCGAGCGTGATCGCGTGGGTGCCGTTCAACGAGTCGTGGGGGGTGTGGCGACAGGCCGAGCGCCCCGAGCAGCGGGCGCTGGTGGAGGGCGTGGCGGCGCTCACGCGCGCGCTCGACCCGTCGCGTCCGGTGGTGGGCAACGACGGCTGGGAGTACGCGGCCGGCGATCTGTTCACGCTGCACGTGTACGAGGGCGAGCCGGGAGCGGACGCCGACCTGGCCGGCCGCATCGCGGCACTGGCCGCCGACCCGCAGGGCGACGTGCTGCCGGCCGGCCACCTGCTGGGCCGGCGCCGGGCCGCGCTGCCGGGCGCCGACCCCTCGGGCCTCCCGATCCTGCTGACCGAGTGCGGCGGCGTCGGCTTCGTGCCGGCCGGCGGCGAGCGTTCGGCCCAGCTCTTCTCGTACGGCGACCTGCCGGCGGACGAGGCGGCGTTCGAGCAGCGCCTGCGCGACGTGATGCAGGCGGTGGGCGCCTGCGACCGGCTGGCCGGCTTCGTCTGGACCCAGCTCACCGACGTGCAGCAGGAGCAGAACGGGCTGCTCGGGTTCGACCGCGAGCCGAAGCTCCCGCTCGAGCGGCTGCGCGAGATCTTCGGAGGGAAGCGATGAGTGGAGTGCGCGCGCCGGCCCTGGTCACGGGGGCTGGCGGCTTCATCGGGCGTCGCGTCGTCGCCCGCCTGCTGGCCGACGGCGTCGAGACGCGCGCGCTGCTGCTCCCGGACGAGGCGGCGCCGGGCGACTGGGGCGATCGGGTCCGGATCGAGCGCGGGGACGTCCGCGACCCGGAGGCGGTGCGCGAGGCCGTGCGCGGCACCGGCACCGTGTTCCACCTGGCCGCGCTCGTCGCCGAGGCCGGCGACGACTACGCGGCGCACTGGGCGGTGACCGCCGAGGGCAGCCGGAACGTGTACGCGGCGGCCGCGGCCGCGCGGGCGCGCGTCGTCGTCACCACCTCGATCTGCGCCTACGGCGACCGCATCCAGCGCGACGTGTGCCGCGAGGACTCCGAACGCGGCGCCTACCAGGGCCCCTACGGGCGCGCCAAGCAGGCGCAGGAGGACCTGGCGCTCGAGGCCCACGAGCGCGACGGGCTGGCGGTGTCGATCGTGCGCCCCGCCAACGTGTACGGCGTGGGGAGCCGACCCTGGGTCGACCTGCTGGGCGAGGCGATCCGGGCCGGTGCGATCGCGGTCCTGGGCGACGGCAGCGGCAATGCCGGCCTGGTGCACGTCGACAATCTGGTCGACGCGCTGATGCGGGTGGCCGCCAGCGACGCGGCGATCGGCCGCACCTACAACGTCTGCGACGGACTCGACGTGACCTGGCGGCAGTACATGGACGACCTGGCGCGCCTCCAGGGCGTGGCGGGGCCCGGGACGGTGCCGCGCGAGCCGCTGCTCGAGGCCGCGCGCGCCAACGAGGACCCGCCCGCGCTGGTGGGCCCGCGCGACGCCGCGATCCCGCCGCTCGAGATGCTCAACCTGGTGGGCTCGGACAACCGCTTCGACACCACGCGCATCCGCGAGGAGCTCGGCTGGGCGCCGCGCGTCGGCTACGACCAGGCGCTCGAGGAGATCGGCGCGTACCTGGCAGAGACCTAGGGCGGGTCGGCCTCTCAGCCTCCGGGCGTGCGTTCGAAGCTGGGCATGCCCTCGGGCACGTGGTGGAAGCTCTGCTTGTCCACCGTGAAGATCGCCATCTGCGGGGTGAAGACGCTCGGGTCGTCGAGCGTCCCGACCTTGAGGATGACGGCGCCGGGAACGGACGGCGCCCGGGACAGGATCTGCGTGCCGCACTCGGGGCAGAACTCGCGGGTCACGGGGTTCTCGAGGTCGTTGCGGCGGAACTCCTTGGGCGCCCCCTTCGTGTAGGCGAAGCTCGCCTCCGGCATGGCCATGATCACGTTCGGGTTCCCGCCCGAGGCGTACTGGCACTCCCGGCAGTGACACTGGCCCTGGAACATCGCGTCGCCGCCGGCCTCGTAGCGCAGGGCACCGCAGTAGCAGCCACCTTGCATCGTCATTCCTCCCTTGCGTCCGCAGCGACGCTAGCACGCTCGGAGGGCTCGCCTCCCACGAAGACGGGCGAGGACCAGGCCCACTGGTCGCTCTTCTGGCGCACGCGGAGGTAGTAGACGTCGGGCCCGGCCCCCTCGTCCCGGTCGTGCCACTCGCAGCGCCAGGCGTACTCCGCCTCGGGCACCGCGCGCGAGAGCTGCCAGGCCTGCGACACGAACCCGTCGAGGAAGCCGGCGCGCGGTCCCCCGCGCAGCTCCGCCAGCGAGTGCTCGACCCGGCGCCCGTTCACCTGCGCGACCACGCGGGTCTCGCCGTCTCCCTCGAGCTCGATCGCGATCTTCTGGGTGGTGTCGGTGCGGGTGGTGGGGTTCTTCCAGGTGCGCGTCTCGAGCGCGACCTCGTGCTCGCCCTCGCGGCGCCAGTGCGAGAAGTGGTAGGCGCCGTCGAAGCCCACCCGCGCTTCGGCCTGCTCGTCGGCGCGTAGCCGCGGCTCCACGCTCAGCAGGCGACCGCCGCGCACGCCCAGACGGACTCGCCAGTCGCAGGGCTCGCCGGGCTCGCCCCAGCCGACCGCGAGGGCGACGCGGCCGCGAAAGCGCGGCCCTGCTTCGCGGGGCAGCCCGACCGCGTCGCGCCGGGCCCACGAGCGACCGTTCTTCACCACCTCGACGTAGTCGATGGCCCCGCCCGCGCGCACCGCGGCCTCGATGCGGCGCTCGGGCGTCGCCGCGATCTCCGCGCCCATCGGCGCCCCGTTGAGCGCGAAGGCCAGCTCGATGCGGTCGCCCGTCAGCGCCCAGGTGCGACGCGCCTCGAGCGCGCGCCAGATCGCGTCGCGACCGAGAGCGGGAGCCCAGACGCCGAGTCGCCCGTGGTCGTGACTGCCGGGGTGGGCCGCGTGGTGATCGGTGGAGCCGATCACGCCGAAGCGGTGCCCGGCGGCGAGCCCGGCGAGCAGCGAGCCGCGCCCGTCGCGCGGGCCCATCGAGTGCAGGTAGGGGCGCGGGCCGTCGTCGCTCTCGGCGCAGCCGTGCATCGACACGATCTCCACCAGCGGCGAGAAGCGCGCGTCGAAGTCGGGCCAGTGGATGCCGCGAAAGCCGGGCACGTAGCAGATGTGGTGCGGAATCATCATCGCACGGCCGCCCCGGCGCCGGGCCTCGGCGAGCGCGCGGCGCATGGCCGCGATGTCGGCCGCCCGCACGATCTCGCCGTGCGAGCCGTCGTAGTAGATGCAGTAGTCGCCGTGGCGCATGCTGTGCCACTCGAACGAGAGGAACGTCACGAAGCGCCCGTCCTCGTGGAAGTGCTCGGTGCGCGCCTGCACCTCGTCCCAGACCTCCGCCAGGTGGTCGAAGCCGCGCTGGTGGTAGTCGACCAGATAGACCAGCCGGCCCTCGCGCGGCGGCATGTCCGGCCAGTGCGCGTGCCCGGTCACGCTCGCGAAGTCGAGCTGGAGGCGGGCGTTCCGGTAGGCCTCGTCGAGACTCCCGCGGCCGTAGCTGATGTCGCAGTGGTTGTGGAGGTCGCCGAAGAAGGGTCGGAGACCGCGGTACGCACCGCCGAGATCGGCCGCCATGCCGGGAGGGTACTCGAGCGCCACGCCGCGCCACGTGGCATCGAGCGGCCCGGCGCGCGGGGGGAGGCGTCCGTTACATTTCAGGGCTCGGGGCGATGGGAGGAATCGCGTGCGCAAGCTGCTGATCGTGCTCGGGGTCCTGGTGCTGGTGGCGGCCGGCGCGGTCGCCCTGGTGGTCGCCAACCTCGAGTCCTACGTGAACGACAACCGCGACTGGGTCGCCGAGCAGGCGCAGACGGCGCTCGGCCGGGGGGTGGGCTTCGGCGAGGTCGGGATCTCGCTGTGGGGCGGGCTCGCCGTGCGCGTCGCGGACCTGCGCATCGACGACGACCCGGCCTTCTCGAAGGAGCCCTTCGTCACGGCCGGCGCGATCGACCTGCGGGTGGCGCTCGGGCCGGCCCTGCGCGGCGAGATCGTGGTGGACCGCGCCGTGCTGCGCTCGCCCTCCATCACGGTGATCCAGACGTCGAGCGGACTCAGCACGGCGAGCCTGGGCGGCGCGGCCGAAGCGGACGCGGAGCCCGCCGAGCCCGAGCCGACCGACGCCGAGGCCGGCCTCCCGGCCTTCGTGGTCGCCACCGTCGACATCAGCAACGGCACGTTGCGCTACGTCGACCGCAGCGTGGAGCCGCCGGTCGAGCGCGCGATCGAGCAGCTCGACTTCCGCGCCTCGAACGTGAGCCCGACCGGACCGATCGACTTCACGCTCGACGCCGCGGTGCTCGGCGCGAGCCAGCCCAACGTGCGCATCGAGGGAACGGTCACCGACCTGGCGAATCCGAAGGCCGGGTTCCGGCTGACCTCGTCCGCGCTCGAGCTGGCCCCGGGCGCGGCGGGGGCCCCGCCCGACGTGCTGCGCGAGCTGGAGATCGCGGGCGATCTGTCGCTGCCGCAGGCCGGACCGCTGGTGAAGGCCACGCTGCGCTCGCCGCGCGGAACGCTGGCGGGTGCCGCGTACCGGGACCTGAGCATCGAGTTCGAGTTCGCGAACGAGGTAGCGGAGCTCGAGGCGCTGCGCGTGGGGGCCTTCGACGGCGAGCTGGAGGTCGCGGGCAGCTACGACATGCGCAAGCCGGAGCGGCCGCGCTTCGACGTGCGCTCGAAGCTCTCGTCGATGCGCATCGAGCAGATCGTCGCGAGCCAGTCGGCCGAGTACGCCGACGCGTTCCGGGGCGAGCTGGGCGGCGACCTCGCCCTGACCGGGTCGGGCACCGAGTGGGAGCGGATCAAGCCGAGCCTGCGCGGCAAGGGCAGCGTCCAGCTCGTCGACGGCACCCTGAAGGACGTGAATCTGGTCGAGACCGCGCTGCAGGGCATCACCGGAGTGCCCGGGCTCTCGGAACTGCTTCCGGCGTCGCTCCGCCGGAAGCACCCCGAGGTCTTCGGCGTGGGCGACACGGTCTTCGAGAACATGGACACGAAGCTCGACCTGCGCGACGGCTGGGCCACGATCCGCGACTTCCGGCTGGCGGCGCGCGACTACGCGTTCGCCGGAGACGGCCGCTACTCGCTCGACAACGAGCTGCGCATGAAGACGGTGCTCACGCTCTCGGAGCCGCTCAGCGAGGACCTCACCGACGCGGCCGAGCCGATGCGCTACCTGCGCGACGCCGAGGGGCGGGTCGCGTTCCCGGTGAAGCTCCAGGGGACCGCGCCGGACATCCAGGCCGTGCCGGACGTCTCGCACATCGCGAAGGCCGCCTCGCGACAGGCGGTCGGCAAGCTGCTCGACGACGTGCTCGGCGAGTCGAAGCAGCCGCCGGCGGACGGGACGCCCGCGCAGCAGGAGCCGGAGGACGCGGCGCGCGAGCTGCTGCGGAAGGGACTCGGAGACCTGTTCGGCGACTGACCCGCGCGAGCCCCGGGCGCGATCGGAGCGGGCGCGCGATGCTCCGGGCGCCTGACTCGCCCCCCTTCCCCCGCGAAAGGAGCCCCCATGAGTGATCCGCGACGCCGACGGCTCGGGGCCGTGCTGTACGAGAACTTCGAGCTGCTCGATCTCTACGGTCCGCTCGAGATGTTCGGCTGTCTGCCCGAGGAGATCGAGATCGTGACGGTGGCCGAGCAGAAGGGGCCGGTGCGCAGCACGCCGGGGCCGCAGACGCTGGCGCAGTTCGACTTCGACGATTGCCCGGAGCTCGACCTGATCCTGCTGCCGGGCGGGATCGGCACGCTCTCGCAGCTCGAGAACGGCGCGCTCCACGAGTTCCTGCGCAAGCGGGCGGGCGACGCCGAGGTGACCATGTCGGTCTGCTCGGGCTCGGCGATCCTCGCGCGCGCCGGACTGCTCGACGGCCGGCGCGCCACCTCGAACAAGGTGTTCTTCTCGCTGGCCACGAGCCAGAGCGACGCCGTCGACTGGGCCGAGGAGGCGCGCTGGGTGGAGGATGGCCCCTTCGTCACGTCCTCCGGGGTCTCCGCCGGGACCGACATGGCGCTGGCCGTGATCGCGCGTCTCTACGGCCGCGCCCGGGCCGACCAGGTCGCCGTCCTCACCGAGTACGAGTGGCAGGACGACCCCGGCCGCGACCCCTTCCACCGCTACCTCAACCAGGCCACCGCCGTCAGCGGGAACGCCGGGGGCATTGGAGGCTGAGAGCGAGGAGGGCAGCGTTCCCCGTGGGGTCACGATCCTCGCAGCAAGGCCGAGGAGTGACCCGCGCCGGGTAGCGCCTCGGGTCGGACCGCGGGGCGCGGCAGCGTGGTAGGATCCGGGCCCCGCCGGCTCGGGCCGTCGCGAGCCCGCCCGGGACGCTGCTGCGACAGGGAGAGCCTTGAACGGGACGAACGCGGCGAGGTCCTGGCGCGCCATTCCCCTGGCCCTGCGCCGCCTGCCGCCCCGGAGGCAAGTCGCGCTCACGCTCGCGGCGCTCCTCGCGGTATACGCGGCGACCTTCGTCTTCGCACAGGGGCTGCGCTTCCCGGCCGTCAAGGACGAGATCCACTTCCTCGAGACCGCCCGCTGGTTCGGCGAGTTCCCGCCGACGATCGAGCGGCTGCGGGACTACCCCGAGCTCATCACGCCGCTGGCGTTCGTGGGCTGGGGGCAGCTCGATCGCCTGTTCGGGAACGCCCTCTACGCGGGACGAGCGCTCAACGTGCTGCTCTCGTTGTCGATCGTCTGCTTCCTGGTGTTCCGGCGCTGGGGAGTCGACGGGCGCAGCCTGCGCTCGGGCGCCGGTCTGCTCGTGTACCCCTACTTCCTGGCGCTCAGTGTGCACCTGTACACGGACGTGCCCGCTGCCTTCCTGGCGATCGCGGCGCTCATCCTGCACCAACGGGGCCATCTGGCCTCGGCCGTCCTGGTCTTCGTCCTCGCCATCTCGATGCGGCAGTACATGGTGGCCATCCCGGCCGCGCTCGCGGGATGGGAGCTGCTGCGCTTCGCCAGCGGAGAGCGGGAGCGCTGGGTCCCGGCACTCTCGTCGGGCCTGGCGGCAGCGAGCCTGCTGGGCTGGTTCGCGTTCTTCGGCGGTCTGGCGCCGCGTGCCGGCATGGATGCGTGGCTGCCGCAGTACCCGGCGCCGATGCTCGACGCCAGCCAGTTCATGGTCTCCTACGCGCTCTACTTCCTGACCTGCCTCGGGGCCTACTTCGTGGTGCCGGAGGTCGTGCTGTTCCAGCGACGGATCCGCTGGCGGGAGCTCGCGGACGGCCGCACCGCCCTGTTGCTCGGTGTCCTCGCACTTCTGTTCGTGCTGTCTCCGCCGCTGTTCGAGTCCTGGCCGCAGGGCGCGCTCGACCGCGTGACGCGGGCGCTGCTGCCCGAGGGTCCGGTCTTCGCGCTCCTGCGCGTCGTCTTCTACTGGCTGCTCGCGGCCCTCGCCGTGGTCCGCTTCGGGCGACGGATCGACCTCGCGTCCTGCCTCGTCGCAGTGAACGCCATCCTGATGACCAAGACCCAGCTGGCCTGGGAGAAGTACCTGATGCCCGTGATCATCGCGCTCTGGTACTTCCAGTCGCGCGGCATGCTCGACCTCTCGATGTTCCGCGCGCCGGCGGAGCGCACGGCCGATCCGGATCAGGGGCGCTCGGTCGGGCGGTAGGGATTCCAGTGGAAGTCGCGACGGCCGAAGTGGTCGCCGGAGACGAAGTGTCGGTCGCCGTCGCCCACTGCCGGATCGAAAAGCGTGCTGCCGTAGCGCGCTGCGACCGCCGCGGGGTCGTAGCCGGCCGCGACCAGCAGCGTCGGGAACAGGGCGAACTGGCTCACCCGGCCCTCGAGCGCGGCGGTGTGACGCGACCGGCCCGCGAGCCATCCGGGCGCGTGTTCGCCGGCTGCCACCAGGAAGATCGGCACCATCGCCTGGAACACCGGCGGGTCCACGCGCGTGTTGTGCGAGAGCTGCTCCGGCCGTCCCGTTCCGGGTGAGGGCTCGAGGATGCTCTGGCCGTGGTCCGACGTGTACACCACCAGGACGTCACGCCCGGTCGCCTCCAGCCGCGGCAGCAGCTCGCTCCAGAACCCGTCCACGGTCCAGCGCATCGCGTTCAGATAGCTGTTCAGGGTCCGCTCGCGATCGGCACCCGAGAAGTCGAGCCGATCCAGCTCGCCCTCCGCGAGCGTGGGGCGGAAGACGCGCGCCGACTCCGGATAGCGCCCCTCATAGTGGATGTGGGCGCCGGCCTTGAGCACGTAGCTGAACGAACGCGGGTGGTCGGCGACGGTGCGCTCGAGATGGTCGATGATCCGATGGTCGATCTCGTGACGTGCGGCCCCGACCTCGAGCGGGATGATCTGCAGGAACCCGTCGAGCGCGTCGAGGTCGAAGCGCGTCACGAAGTTGCTGGGCGGTCCGTAGGTCTGCGCATCCAGGTAGAAGGTCGAGAAACCGGCCCCATCCATGTAGGCGAACAGGCTCGGCATGCGCAGGCTGCGCCCCTCGGGATCGGGCAGCTCGTCGGCCCGCAGCCCCGACATCAGCAGGAGGTTGGTCGTCGAGCTGAGATTCGAGATGGCCGAAGCGACTCCGTAGTTCGCCACGCGATCGGAGAGGGAGGCCAGGAACGGTGTCGTCTCGGCCGGCCCACCGTTGATCCCGAGCAGGTCGCCGCTGACGCTCTCGTCGACGATGAAGACGATGTGGTCGGCGGCGGGCTCGCCGGCCGGCTCGAGGTACGGCGCCTCGCGCGGGCCGTAGTACGGCAGCCGATCGCCGCCCCACGCGTACGCCAGCAAGATGGGGACCCGGTAGGGTGCGGGGAACTCGTCGATCTTCGCGAAGCTCGTGGTGTGGATCCACTGGGCCAGGAGGAAGGCTGGCACCGGGAGCGCGCAGACCCACCACGGGCGGACCCGGGGGACCCAGCGGCTCGCGGCCAGCGCCAGGATGGTCGTCGCGGCGGCGGCAAAGGCCACCCCGAGGGCGTAGCGGCCGAAGAAGAAGGCCAGCGCCTCCCCGGCGTAGTCCATCTCGCGCCACACCAGGGTCGCCTCGTGCAGGGAGAAGCCCGTGCCGTTCACGCCCTGCCAGCCGAGCAGGTTGGCGGTGGCCAGGAACACGAGCGCCCAGGCGAGCCCGCGCACCGGCGCCGCCGCGTGGCGGCAGCAGAGCGCGAGCCCCAGCACGCCCAGCCCGTAGGCGGCGGCCGTGAGCGCGGCCCGGATCGCGGGGTCGGCCGCATCGCGGCGACGGATCTGGAAGCGCACGGACTCGAAGACGTCGCCGCCCTCGACCCACAGGAGCCAGCCGGCCAGCGCGGCCGTGAAGCAGGCGAATGCCAGGAGCGGCCGCCGCGCCTGGACGCCGCCAGCCGCCGCCGGTCGCGCCGGATCGATGAAGAACCCGCCGAACATCGCTCCAAACCGCCGCATCGCACGCGGCGAAGCCCCTCATCGTGACCGAAGGCGTGGGGCGCCACAAGTCGCGCGCCGATGCGCCCGGGGACGTTCGTTGCGTAGCTTGCGCAGGATCTGCGCAAGCTACGCGTGGAACGTCCCGGCCTCGCGGGCTGTTGGCAGCCCGTTGAAGAACCCTCCCGTCGCCTGGCACGCGCCTTCGGCCCGAGCTCTGCGTTGCGAAACCTCGCCGTAGCGC
>JASJBO010000355.1 GCA_030066475.1 Myxococcota bacterium | reverse complement strand
ACCCCTACGAGATCCACGGCACCGGCGGCTCGTGGTTCCGCTACGCCGGAGACTTCCGGTGGGCCTGGCAGCGCGACTTCTTCGACCACGCGAACGCCGGCGCCGTCTTCGGGGCGATGGCCAAGAACGGTCAGCTCACCGAGAAGATGCTCGAGCGCATGAAGCAGGGCTCGAACATGCCGGGCTGGACGCGCCGCTCGGAGTTCGACTGGTTCCGGACGCTGCTGGACCCGGAGGCCTGATCGCCGCAGGCGTCTCGCGACGAGGGTCTGGCGCTCGTCAGCGAGCGCCCGCGCTCTCCGCGGCGCCCGCGGCCGGGCGGACCAGTCCGCGCTCGCGGCCCACCCGCCACATGGTCTCGAGCAGGGCCTGGGAGGGCTGGCCGTCCGGCGGCAGCGCCTGCGACTTCTGGAAGGTGCGGATCGCCGCGCGCGTGTCCCGGCCGATGATGCCGTCGATCTCGCCGATCTCGTAGCCGAGTGCGAGCAGCGCCTCCTGGGTGTCGGCCTTCAGGCGCGCGACCGCTCGCTCGGACTCGTAGCCGATGAAGCCCTCGCCGTAGGTCGCCATGTTCGCGCGCCGCTCCGCGTGGGAGGCGAGCAGCATGCCGTGGACCGCCTTGGCGAGATCGCGATGGTCGCCCGCCGAGTTCTTGCGGAGCACGTTCGAGAGCACCGACACCATGTAGAAGAGCTGCTCCTGCCCGGCCGGCGTCTCGACGACCGCGATCGAGTTCATGTAGTTGCGCTTGTTGCCGTGGTACTTCTTGCAGGTGAAGCCCGGCTCCTCCTGGCAGCTGTAGAGCGACCCGGACTTGAAGTAGACCGCCGAGGGCCGCAGCACGCCCGAGGACGCGTAGCGGATGCGCCGCTCGGTGACGTACATGAGCCGCTTGATCTCGCGACTCGACCACGCGTCGACGAGCTTGCCCTGCTCCATCTTGAGCAGGAACTCCGTCAGGGACCGCGGCGTGGCGTGGCTCGACGTTCCCGACACCCGCTTCTTGCCCTCGCGCGTGAAGAAGCTCCCCTGGCGGACCGCCTCGAGGTCGAGGCCGTTGCGGGTGACGGGCTCCGTGATGGCCTTGAGGAAGATCGCCTCCCGCTCCTTGCGGGGCGTCTCCTCGAAGAAGCGCTTCTCCTCGTCGGGCGAGACCGGGTAGTCCACGCCGTAGTGCGCCAGCAGGATCAGGTGCTTCTGGAGCATGCCCGCCGCCGAGTTCGAGCTCGGGGACATCATCCAGTCCAGGTAGGTCCACATCGACGCCGTGTCGCCGTCGCGGAGGGGACGGCGGATCAGCTTCTCGCTGCTCTCGTCCCAGAGCGGCACCGTGTGGTGGTCGTAGTGGCTGAAGACGTCGGCGCGGATGCGGCTCTCGCGCAGCACCTTCTCGCGCGCGGCGACGTCGTCGGGGTGCGCGTCGGCGAGCGCCTGGAAGATGGCGAGGGCGACGAGGATCTTGCCCACGCTCCCGGGATTCTGGTGCTGCCTCCCGCGGACCTCGGCGTAGCGCGGGTTGGCGCGGTCCGAGAGGTCGAGGAGCGCGATCCCGTAGCGGTCGGCGTCGGGGCCCAGCAGGCGCTTCACCCGGGCGGTGAGGGCGGGGTCGGGAGCCGGCAGCTCGAAGTCCGGCATGTCGGTGAGCCGCAGGTCCACCATGCGCATCGGCAGCAGCTCGCCCGAGCCCGGACGCTTCCGGCCTGCGAGCTCGCCCTCCTGGATCAGGCGCTGGACCCGCACCCGCTCGATGCCGGTGTAGTCGTAGCCGTCGAGCGGGTAGCCGTCGGCGGAGAGAGCCAGCGTGGTGGCGAGCAGCATCGATGCGGCGGCTCGGGCGCGACACGAAGTCATCGGGGAGCTCCTCGGGAAGTTCCGAGCGACGTGGGAGCCGTAGCGTCGCACGAATGGCTGGGGTCGCCAACGGCTGGCCGGCGCGGGTGACGCCGGTGGACGGCGCGCGTGCCCTGGACTACCTCGGGAGACGGAGCGGGAGCTGACCCATGAGCCGCGCCTCGGCCTTCGGAATCCCGGTGGGCTACCCGGAGCTGGACGACCACCCGCCCTGGGGCCGCCGCAACCTCGTCAACGTGGCGCTCGTGCTCTGGGTCCCGCTGCCGGCCGTCGCCTGCACCTGGCTCCTGTTCCGCTGGTTCCCGGCGGGCGCGATCCCGCCGGATCCGGGCCTCGGCTGGCCGGGGTCGGCCGACGAGGCCGCGGCGCTCCTGCTCCACCACCCCGTGCTCACCGCCAACCTGCTCTTCCTGCTCTTCGTCGACCTGCAGTTCTGGGTCATCGCCCTGCTGCAGCGCAGCAGCTGGCTGATCGACCCCTACTGGACCCTGCTGCCGTTGCTCCAGGCCCTCTTCTACCTGGCCCATCCGCTCGCCACGCCCGATTGGACCCGCGCGGCCCTGGCCGCCTCCCTGCTGGCGGTCTGGTCGATCCGCCTCACGGGGAGCTACTTCCGCCGCGAGCGCTGGCGCTTCGGCGTCCGCGAGGACTGGCGCTACGCGAAGATGCGCCGGGAGCGGCGCTTCTTCTGGCTGGAGCAGCTCGTGGTGGTCCATCTCGTCCAGCACGCGATGCTGGTCGGACTCTGCCTGCCGTTCTGGGCGATCGCCTTCCACGGACCGGCTTCGGGATGGGCCGACCTCGCGCTCGCCGCGGGGGCCGCCACCGGCATCCTCGTCGCCCGCGCCGCGGATACCGCGCTCGATCGCTACATGCGCGAGAACGAGGGCCGGCGACGCCGCGGCGAGCCAGCCATCCCGATCCTCGACCAGGGGGTCTGGCGCCTGTCGCGTCACCCCAACTACTTCGGCGAGCAGCTCTTCTGGTGGTCGATCGCCGGCTTCGGCGTGGTCTGCGGGGCGCCCTGGGTGGTGGCCGGTACCGCCCTCAACTCCTGTGTGCTCGCGGCCGTCACGGTGATGACGGAGCGGCGCATGCTGGCCGTCGCCGAGCGGCGCGCGGCCTTCGAGGCCTACCGGCGGCGCACCTCGGTCTGGGTGCCGTGGTGGCCCCGTCAGGATTGAGCCGGGCCGCGCTCCACCACCAGCGCCGCCTCCGCGTCGAGCCGGAACACCAGCGTGTCGGCGTCGGCCGCCGGCCAGCCGCCCTCGGGCGGGGTCAGCGCGAAGTGGAACGGGCGGCGGCTGCTCGAGTCGCCCGGGAAGGCCTCGCGGATGCGGGGCAGGGCGCGGCGCAGGAGACCCACGACCAGCGTGCCCATCGTGAAGCGCGCGTTGAGCTCGACCACCGGCCGCAGCTCGTCGCCGTCGGCGCCCGAGTAGCGGAACGCGTCGACGCTGCACGGTCCGACGTAGCCGGCCTCGCGCGCCGCCACCGCGACCAGCGCCGCCGCCTCGCGCACCGGCTCCTCGTCCGGCAGCGCGGAGTGGATGCGGCCGCGGTGGTCGATCGTGCCGCGGTGCCCGCGGTAGACGCCCGAGGGCGTCGTGAGCTGCTCGAGCGCGCCCATCAGCACCACGCCGCGTGACGCATCGACGTAGAGCTGCGCGGAGAGGTCGGCGCGGCGCTCGAGCCAGGGCTCGAGGACGGCGCCGCCGCGCTCGGCGAGGCGCCCCAGCGCGCCGCGCACCTCGTCGGTGTCGGCCGACTCACTGCGGCCGGGCACGCGTCCGCGGCCGCTGCTGCCCAGGCGCGGCTTGAGCGTGAAGTTGCGCGCCATCCACGGCGGCCAATCCGCGAGCTTCGCGTCGATCCGACGCACCACGGCGTCGGGATCGCGCAGCTCGTCGGCGTCGTAGAGCGCGATCGCGTCGCGCAGCGCCGGCGGCAGCAGCCGCTCGCGGCGGGCGACGTCGAGCGCGAAGCCCTTGTCGTGCACGCGCGTCGCGACCTCGGGCGCGGCGCCCCAGAGCCGGCGTCCCTGCTCGCGTGCCAGCCGCTCGGCGGTCGCGTCGTTCCACCACGCGAAGGCCGCGTCGTCGCCGGCGTCGAGCCAGTCGAAGATCGGCGCGGGCTGGCGCGGGCCGAGCGCCTCGGGCCAGGCCTCGGGCTCGCGGTTCGCGAGCAGCTCGGTGTCGGGTCCGAACAGCAGCCGCCACAGCCCGGCCACGCGCCGCGCCGCGGTCTCGCCGCCCGCCTTGCGCCAGACGGCGCCTTCCTCGGCCGCGACGTTCGGGATCAGCAGCGGGCCGCCGCTCAAGGCCGCGCCCGCTCCTGGCTCGAGCGCGCGCGGCGCACGTGCTCGATGAACGGCTCGCCGAGTCCGGCGCGCCGCCGGGCGGCGGCGTCGAAGCGGCGGCCCTTGGCGCGCGCGGCGGACAGGGGGAACGGCACGGCGCGCTCGTAGCGCGCCACCTCGTCGGGCTCCGCCGCGTCGAGCTTCGCCAGCCAGCTGGCCGCCAGCCCGACGTGGCGCAGCTCGTCCTCGTGGACGCGCGCGACGACGGCGGCGCTGTCGGGGTCGCCGGCCGCGGCGAAGGCGTCGCGGTAGAGCAGCGAGAAGTCGAGGTTGGCCTGCTCGAGCGTCAGGCCCATCGCGGCCAGGAAGGCGCGCGGCCCGCCCGCGGCGATCGCCGGCGCGTGCTTCCAGAAGTAGTCGGAGCAGGGATACGCCTCGAGCGCGGCGCCATGCGCGCGCAGCCGCGCGAGATACAGCGCGCAGTGGCGCTGCTCGTCCGCCAGCACGCCGAGCCAGCCGCGCCGCAGGGCGGGCGGCACGTCGGGCCAGCGCAGCAGCGCCCAGGCGAAGAGCTCGGCGGCCATCAGCTCGTGGTGCGCGAAGCGCGCCAGGCACAGCGCGCGGGCGGCCGGGTCGCGCAGCGCGCCGGGGCGCGGCAGCGGGCCGGCGCCGCTCACCAGCTCGAGACCGGGAGCGCGCGCCGGCCCGTCGACCGCGAGCGGCGCGCCCGGATCGGCGTCGTCGAGCGGGCCGCCGCCGGGCGCCCGCGGCGCGGCGAGCTTGGTCTCCAGCTCGCCCGCCTGAAGCAGGCGCCGGCAGAACTCGCGCACCGTGATCGGCGCCGTCGCGCCCTCCCGGGGGCTCTCGCGCCGTGTCTCGTCTCGCACCCCGCCTCCGTTTCGCGCGCGGGAGGGTAGCGCGTGCGCGCTCCGCGGCGGCGTGTTATCCACCCGTCTCCCCCACACGAGACCGTCGCCATGGACGCCGAATCGCGCGCGCTGGCCGCCGAGATCCAGCGCCGCCGCACCTTCGCGATCATCTCCCACCCGGACGCGGGCAAGACCACGCTGACCGAGAAGCTGCTGCTCTTCGGCGGTGCGATCCGCGAGGCGGGCGCGGTGCGCGCGCAGAAGGCGGCGCGCCACGCCACCAGCGACTGGCTCGAGCTGGAGAAGCAGCGCGGCATCTCGGTGTCGAGCTCGGTGCTGTTCTTCGAGCACGAGGGCACGCGCGTCAACATCCTCGACACGCCCGGCCACCGCGACTTCAGCGAGGACACCTACCGCACGCTGGTCGCCGCCGACAGCGCGGTGATGCTGATCGACGCGGCCAAGGGCGTCGAGGCGCAGACCCGCAAGCTGTTCGAGGTGTGCCGGCTGCGCCGCATCCCGATCTTCACCTTCGTCAACAAGATGGACCGCCAGGGTCGCGAGCCGCTCGACCTGATCTCGGAGATCGAGGAGGTGCTGGGCATCGACGCCGTGCCGCTCGACTGGCCGGTGGGCGCGGGGCGCGACTTCCGCGGCGTCTACGACCGCCTGGGCCGCCGGGCGCTGCTGTTCTCGGGCGGCCATCACGGCACGCTCGAGGTGGACGAGACCGAGGTGCCGGGCGCCCCCGGCGACCCCGCGGTGCGCGCGGCGATGGGGCCGTTCGCCGACGAGGTGGGCGACGCGCTCGAGCTGCTCGACGGCGCCGGCGCCGACTTCGACCCCGAGGCCGTACGCGGGGGCGAGCAGACGCCGATGTTCTTCGGCAGCGCGCTCACCAACTACGGCGTGCGCCCCTTCCTCGAGCGCTTCCTCCAGCTCTCGCCGCCGCCCGGGCCGCGGCCCTCGACGCGCGGGCCGATCGATCCGGTGGCGGTGCCGTTCTCGGGCTTCGTGTTCAAGATCCAGGCGAACATGGACCCCGACCACCGCGACCGGGTGGCGTTCCTGCGCGTCTGCTCCGGGCGCTTCGCGAAGGGCGCGACGACCACCCACGTGCGTACGGGCAAGCCGCTGCGGATGGCCAAGTCGACGCTGGTGCAGGCGCAGGGCCGCGAGGAGGTCGACGAGGCCTGGCCCGGCGACGTGGTGGGCCTGTTCGATCCCGGCGTGTTCCGGATCGGCGACACCGTGGCCGACGGCGGCGACTTCTCCTACGAGGGCATCCCGAGCTTCTCGCCCGAGCACTTCGTGCGGGTCGAGGTGGCCGAGGTGCTCAAGCGCAAGGCGCTCTCGAAGGGCCTCGAGCAGCTCGCCCAGGAGGGCGCCGTCCAGCTCTTCGCCGAGCCCGGCAGCGGCAGCGCCTCGCCCGTGCTCGGGGCGGTCGGCCCGCTCCAGTTCGAGGTGCTGCAGCACCGCATGCAGACCGAGTACGGCGTCGACCTGAGGCTCTCGCCGCTGCCGTTCACGCTGGCGCGCTGGGTGGTGGGTGACTTCGACGCCTCGGCGTTCCGCTACTCGGACTCGGTGGCGGTCCTCGAGGACCGCGACCGGCGTCCCGTGCTGCTGTTCCGCAGCGCCTGGAACCTCGAGGTCACCCAGCAGAAGCACCCCGATCTGGAGCTGGCCGAGACGGGGGCGGCGCGGGCCCCGGGGCGGGAGCTCGACCAGCCTTAGGGACTTCGCTCGCCTGCGGCTCGCTGCGCGCGCCTTCGGCGCTTGCGGGGGTGCCGTCGAGGGTCCGCTTGCTGGGCGGAGGCGGCCTGATGGACTTCGCTCGCCTGCGGCTCGCTGCGCGCTCCGCCGCTGCGCGGCTCCGCTTGCGCCGGCGACCTCGTGTGCGTCCTCCGGGGTGGCAGGCGGGCGCTGGGGTACCCTCGCGGTCCACCGACGGAGGACCCCCGCCATGAAGCTCGGGCTCAGCAGCGCCAGCACGGCGAATCCCAACGCGACGCTCGACGACGTCGTCGACGAGGCCCGGGCGGCCGAGGCCGACGGCTTCGCGCTCCTCTCGCTGCCCAACATCTTCGGGCTCGACGCGATCACGGCGCTCACCGTGGCGGGGCGCGAGACCTCGTCGATCGAGCTGGCGACCGGTGTGGTGCCGAGCCCGCCGCGGCATCCGGTGGCGATGGCGCAGCAGGCGCTGACCGCGCAGGCGGCCTGCGGCGGTCGCTTCATCCTCGGCATCGGGATGTCGCACAAGATCGTGATCGAGGACATGATGGGGCTGTCCTACGCGCAGGCGGCCAAGCAGACGCGCGAGTACCTCGAGGTGCTGATGCCGCTGTGCCAGGGCAAGCCGGCGTCGTTCCAGGGCGACCTCTACCAGGTGAACGCGGGCCTGCAGGTGGCGGGCGGCACGCCGTGTCCGGTGGTGGTCGCGGCGCTCGGTCCGCTCATGTTGAAGGTCGCCGGGGAGCTGGCCGACGGGACAGCGACCTGGATGACCGGTCCCAACACGCTGGCCGCGCACACCATCCCGAGCATCACGAAGGCGGCCGAGGCCGCGGGCCGGCCGGCGCCGCGCGTGATCGCGGCGCTGCCGGTCGCCATCACCACCGACCGCGACA
>JASJBO010000354.1 GCA_030066475.1 Myxococcota bacterium | reverse complement strand
GGCGACCGGGCTGCGCGACGCCACGACCGACGGCAGCGCCGCGCTGTTCGACGCCTCCCTCGACGGCGCCCTGCGCCTGGCCTGGGCCGAGGACGCCCGCCGGCTCGGGTACGACGGCGTGGTCCACCTCGACGCCGTGACCCCCGGGCGGCTGGGCCTGCGCCTCGCCGTGGGACGCGCCGAGCTGGTGGCCGCCAACGCGGATCCCGCGCTCGCCGTGCGCGGCCTCCCGTTCACACCGCGTCGCGCCGACGGCGCCTGCGCGCTCGCGCTCCGCGACGGCGTACCGTGGGTCGAGCTGGGCCGCGAGCGCCGCGTGGTGCTGCACGCGGCGACGGGCAACGCGCGGCCGGCCGCCGACCCCGGCCCCGACCGGGCCGCGCCGTCGGGCAGCTGGCTGGCGCTCGACGGCCGTGCGAGCTGCGACGCCGACGGCGACGTGCTGGCCCCGCGCTGGGAGCTCGTCGCGGCGCCGCCGGGCAGCAGCTGGCGGCTCGACGACGCCGACACCTGGAACCCGAAGCTCGAGGTGGACCGCCCCGGGCCCTACCGTGTCCGGCTCGTAGTGACCGACGCGAACGGCGCCGCGAGCCGCCCCGCAGACGTGGTGGTCCACGGCGGGCCGCCGTGCGCCAACCGCCTCGACGACGATCTCGACGGCCTGTTCGACGAGGACGATCCCGACTGCGACGTGCCAGCCGCGCCGAACCGACCGCCCCGGGCCGACGACGACACCTACGCCATGGCGGCGGGCGAGACGCTCGAGGCCGACAGCGTGCTCGCGAACGACGACGATCCCGACATCGGCGACGCGCGCGTGGCCGTGCTCGAGAGCCCGCCCGCCCGGGGCTCGCTGTGGCTGCGACCCGACGGCCGCTTCCGGTACGAGCCGGCCGCGGGCTTCGCGGGCATCGACGCGTTCCGCTATCGCGCGCGCGACGCGGCGGGCGCGGAGTCCGCGCCGGCGCGCGTCGAGATCGAGGTGCGCGGTCCCGACGTGGTGAGCGTCTTCCTGGTCGGCGGCCTCTCCGCATTCCACCACGCCCCGCTCGAGTCGGGCGACCTCGAGATCGAGCGCCGCCCCGACGGCGGCGTCGCGGCCATCACCGGAGTCGGCGTGCTCGCCGGCGGCAGCACCTCGCTCGAGTTCTCGCTCGCCGTCTCGGAACCGGAGCCGCTCGCCATGGCGGACGGGACGGTCACCCTGCGCGACCCGGCGCTGGGCCTGCAGCCCGTGGTCGTTCCCATTGCGGGCCAGCCGCTGGCCGGGCTGCATCCCAACGGCGCCGTCGGCTGGTCGGGCTGGATCGCGCAGCCGCCGCTGCAGCCCTACGCGCTGCTCTTCGCCGTCCACGACCGGGACTGACGCTCGCCCCGAAGCGCCCGAACCCGTATCGTGGCCCGATGGCGCGACGACAGGAGCAGGAGGCGGCCCGCAGCGAGGTCGAGGAGGTCGCGGCCGGCGTCCTGCGCATGCAGCTGCCGATCGGCATGCCGGGGCTGGGGCACGTGAACTGCTGCGCGCTGCTGGATCGCGACGGCGCGGCGCTGGTCGACCCGGGGCTGCCGGGGCCAGCCACCGTCGAGGCCTTCTCGCACCGCCTGTTCGCCCCGCGCAGCTGGGGCGCGATGGCCGAGAGCGAGACCTACGCGCGCCTCGAGCACCTGCGCCTGCTCGGCGAGGCCGATCGCCGCGAGGGCCGCGACGGCCTGCTGGTGGACGCGACCGGCTGAGCGCCGTGGAGCGGAGCCCGCCGCGCGTCCAGATCGTCGTCGTCAGCTGGAACGGCGGGGCCGAGCTCCGCGAGTGCCTGGCGTCGCTGCGCCGCGTGCCGACGCCGGGCGTCCGACTGCTGCTGGTCGACAACGGCTCGCGCGACGGCAGCCCGGCTGCGGCGCGACGCGCAGCGCCCGGGCTCGACGTGATCGAGAACGCCGAGAACCGCGGATTCGCGGCCGCAGCCAATCAGGGGCTGCGGTGGGCGCGCGAGTCGGGTGCCGACTTCGCGCTGCTGCTCAACCCCGACACGGTCGTGGCCCCCGACTTCCTCGACGCGCTGCTCGCGGCGGCGCGGGATCCGCAGGGCGCGGGCCTCTGGGGTCCCAAGATCCTGCTGCGGGACGAGCCGGCGCACCTGTGGTCCGCGGGCGGCGCGCTCTCGTGGTGGCGCGGGCAGGTCTGGCACCGTGGGCTGCGCGAGCTGGACCGCGGGGCCTGGGACACGCCGGCGCGCTGCGACTGGCTCACGGGCTGCGCGCTGCTGATCTCGCGCGCGTGCCTCGAGGCCGTGGGGGGGCTCGACGAGGCGTTCGTGCTCTACGGCGAGGATGTCGACCTGTGCGTGCGCGCGCGTGCGGCCGGCTTCGCCTGCCAGTTCGTGCCGGCAGCGCGCGTCTGGCACCGCGTGTCCGCGAGCTCGGGAGGGGGCGCCACGCCGCTGAAGGCATACCACCGGGTGCGCAGCCAGCTCCTGCTGTGCCGCAAGCACGCGCGCTGGTGGCACTGGCTCGCGATTCCGCCGAGCGCAGTCGCCAGCTTCGCCGCGGAGGCCGGACGCGCCGTGCGACGCGGTCCCGGAGCCGGCCTCGTCATCCGCGCGCTGGTGCGGGGCGCGTGGGACTCGCTGCGCGGGAGGCCGCGGCCCCTCCCCTGACGGCGCCCGCCCGCAGGCTGGCGAGCAGCGCCTCGGTGCGCGCCTCGGCCACCCGCGCCCAGTCGGCCAGGGCGGCCCGGCCGCGCGCGCCGGCCGAACGCGCGGCGGACGGATCGAGCAGCCAGGCGGCGCACGCAGCCGCCAGCGCCGCCGGCTCGTCGGCGACGCACAGCCCCGCACGGGCCGCTGCCGGCACCCCCTCGGCGCCGAGGCTCGTCGTGACCACCGGCGTCCCCGCCGCGAGCGCGTGCGCGAGGCGCAGGTTGAGGCCCGAGCCGCTGCCGAGCGGCGCGGCGAGCACGGTGAGCGAGCCGAGGAACGACTCGAGGTCGGGGACGAAGCCGAGCGCACGGCCGCCGGCCCGTTCGATCGCCCGCCGCGCCGTCGCCGGGAGACGCGCCCCCGCGACCTCGAGCGCGGCGTCGGGCACGCGCGCCCGCACCCGCGGCCACACCTCGGCGAGCAGCCGCTCGAGCGCCCGGCGGTTCGACGGCCGGTCGAATGCGCCGAGGAAGCCGAGCGACGCCCTGCGCGGGCGCGGGGCGGCCTCGCTCGCGGGCGGCGGCAGCGGCGGGATCACCTCGACGGGGGGCAGCTCCGGCCAGCGTTCGAGCCAGCGCGCATCGCCCTCCGTGAACACGACGAGGCGATCGAAGCCCGCCAGCGCGCGGCGCTCGAAGCGGGCCCACGCGCGCGCCCGCCAGCGCTCGACCGGCGCCCTCACCCGGTCCGACTCGGCGGCGAGCTGCTCGCGGTGGCGCGCTCCGAGCTCGTGGCAGACGAGCGCGCGCGGCAGGGTGCCGAGCCCCTCGGAGCAGCGTCCGAGCCAGTCGAACTCCACCAGCGCCACGTCGGGCCGGAACGCGGCGACCCCGTCGGCCAGCGCGCGGCGCAGCGGGACGGTGTCGTACTTCGCGACGAGCGAAGGCTCGCGCCGCTGCAGCGCGCGCAGCCGGTCGCGCACGAGCGCCGCGGGCGCCGCCAGCGCGCGCGCCGCGCCGCGCGGGGCGATCGGCAGCGCCTCGACCCGCACGCCGGCATCCGCGAGCGCCCGCAGCACCGGCCGCTCCGACACCTGCGCGTGACACACCAGCAGCAGCTCGTGCCGGGCGGCGAGCGCCGAGACGGTTCGGTGCAGCAGGACGGACCCCGAGTGCCCCGCGCGGGGATTCGGGGCGTAGGGCGCCACGTGGAGGATCCTCATGCCCCTCGGCTCCGCACGCGAAGCGCCCCGACCGCGCCGGTCGCCAGCACGAGCAGCGCGCCGACCGCGGTGAGGCGCTCGCCGCGCGCGCGACCGGGCGAGTCCACGCGCAGCTCGACTTCGTGGGTCCCGGCCGGCAGCGACACGGCCTGGAGCGCGAAGTCCGCGCGGTGCAGCCGGGCGGGCGCGCCGTCCACGCGCGCCGACCAGCCGGGCGGATACCAGCTCTCGGCCCACACCAGCAGCTGCGGAGTCCGGCTCGACACGCGCAGCAGCCAGCGGTTGGTCTCGGCGGCGAGGGTCTCGACCCGAGCGTCGGGGTCGGGCGCCGGCGCATGGGCGGGCGGCGCGTCGAGCACCACGTGCGCCCGCGGCTCGTAGTCGGGGGCGAGCAGCGCGCGCAGCGCGGCCGCGGGATCGGACTCGACGCGGGCGCCCCCCACGAGGTGCGGACGCGGCAGCGCGCCGGGGTTCTCGTACACCCACGGGCCGCGCGCACCGGCAGCGGCCGGCGCGGGCCGGGCGCGCAGGCGGAAGGCCGGCTCGTCGATCGGATGTCGGCTCAGCACGAAGCGCGCGCCGAGCCGGTCGAGCAGGCGCAGGTGTCGCTCGCGCGCCCGCGCGTCGACCGCGCCGGCCGGGCGCAGCTCGAAGCCGCCATCCGGCCGCGGGCGGTAGTACTTGTCCAGGAAGCGATCGGCGAGCCCACTCGCCTCGATCAGGTCCTGGAACGCGCGCGGCTTGGCCGCGTGGTAGCCGCCGACGCTGTCGATGCCATACACCGCCCAGTGTGTCTGCCCGAACAGCTCGCGCGCGGGGAAGATCCGGCCGCCGTCGAGGCGCTCGCGCAGCAGACGCGCGAGGTCTCCGCTGCCCGCGCCCGAGCGGGGCGCGTCGTCCGCTGCGACGCGGTAGCCGATCCGATCTCCCACGCGGGCCAGATCGAAGGCCGCGAGCAGCAGCAGGCCGGCGACCGCGACTGGACGCAGCCGGGGCGCGCGCAGCGACACGGCCAGCAGTCCCAGGGCGGCGACGCCGACTCCGGCGGCGCTGCGGGCGTCGGCGAGGAGATCGGCGAGCCAGCGCTGCGACAGCTCGCGCACCGCCTCCGGGCCGGTCGCGCGGACCCACGCTTCGGGCGCCGCCGCCGCGACCCACGCCGGAGCGCGCCACTCGAAGGCGAGCCACGCGATCGCGCCGGCCAGCGCGCCCCACGCGCACCACGCCGGGAGCCGGCCCGGGTCGCGGCGACCCAGCCACGCGTCGAGGCCCAGCGCGGCCAGCAGCGCCAGGGCGAGTTCGGTCAGCACCAGCAGCGAGCTGGGTGCCCGGAACGCGTCGAAGTAGGGCAGCGTGTGATATAGGGCGCCGTACAGCGCGGGCAGGTGGTGCCCCAGCGCGACGAGCGCTGGAAACGCAGCCGCCCCGGCCAGCGCCCACGCGCCCCGCCGACGCCGCGCCAGGGCCCAGAGCGCGAGCCCCAGCGGGATCACGCCCAGGTAGTGCGGGAAGTCGGTGAACGGCAGCGCCCCGCGGTAGGTGGCCCCGCCGAAGCCGAACAGCGAGGGGAGCGCGTAGGTCGCCAGCTCGAGGGGCGGCTGCGACCACTCGGTGACGTAGCGCGGCACCTCGTCGCCCGCCGCCGCCGTGCCCCCTGCATGAGCCGGATCGTCGCCCGCGACCTCGGCCGCGACGCTGGGCGCGCCGCGGATCGAGTACGGCGCGTACTCGAGCACCGGCAGGTAGAGGCTGGCGGCTAGCAGCGCGGCCAGCGCCAGCGCGAGACCGAAGCCGGCTGCGATGCGGCCGGCGCGGGCCGGCTCCCGCGCGCGCAGCGCGGCACCGACGTGGAGCGCCGCCAGCGCGCCCGCGCACGCGAGCACGTAGTAGGACATCTGCACGTGGCGCGCCTGGAGCGAGAAGCCGAGCGTGGCCGCCGTCAGGGCGACGCCGAGCAGGCCCGGCGCGCGGGCGAGCCGCCAGGTCGCCCACAACGCGAGCGGCAGCCAGGCAATGCTCATCAGCTTCGAGCCGTGCCCGAAGGCGATCATCGCGACCAAGGTGGGGTTCAGGCCGAACACCAGGCCGGCGAGCAGCGCGGGCCCGCGGCCCAGCCCCCAGGCGCGCGCCAGGACATAGGTGCCGAGCGAGGCCAGCAGCAGGTGCAGGTACAGGAACAGCGGCCACTTCCCGCCGGCGGCGAGCCAGGCGTTCTCGAGCAGGTAGACGCCAGGCGTGATGGTCAGGCTCCCCAGGGTGGGCATCCCGGTGAAGAAGTGCCCGACCCAGTGCGGCAGCTCGCCGCTCGCGGCCGCCCGCAGCAGCGGGCCCGCGGCCTGAACCGCCTGCTCGTCGGCCGATACGAACGTCCGCCCCGCGAACAGCACGTCGCGCAGCTCCCACGCCCAGGCGGCGGCGAGAGCGGCGAGCGCGAGCGCCGTGGCCAGCACGGCGCGGGGCTGTGTCATCATGCGGGCGCCACCTCGGACCCGGGATGCCCAAGCTCGAGCTCAGCGTGATCACCCCGGTGCGCGACGGCATCGCGCACGTCGAGCGCTGCCTGCGCGCGGTCCACGCGCAGGGGTGCGCCAGCGTCGAGCACATCGTCGTGGACGGAGCCTCGCGCGACGGCACCATCGAGGTGGTGCGCGGCTTCGCGGAGGCGCACCCGCACGTGCGCTGGATCTCGGAGCCCGATCGCGGTCAGTCCGATGCGATGAACAAGGGCATCGCGCTGGCGCGCGCTCCCGTGATCGGCTTCCTCAACGTCGACGACGACTACGCGCCGGGCACCCTGCAGCGCGCGGCGGCGTGGTTTCGCCGGCTCCCCGTGCCGAGCTTCCTCACCGCCGACTGCCGGGTGCTGGGCCCGGACGGCGCCGTGCTGCGGATCAACCGCCCGCGACGACTGGGACGCACCGACCTGCTGGCGGGCGACTGGTACGCCCCGCATCCGGTGAATCCGTCCGCCTACTTCTACCATCGCTGCCTGCACGAGCGCCTCGGCGGCTACGACACCGAGCGGTGCGCGCACCTCGGGATGGACCTCGACTTCCTGCTGCGCCTGCCGGGACACGCGAACATGGTCCACGTGGACGAGACGTGGGGCAACTTCCGCGTGCTGCCGGGGACCAAGACGTGGGAGCTCGAGCAGAGCGGGCGTGCGCGGCCGGAGTACTTCGCGCTGCTGGCGCGCCACCGGGCCGAGCTGCCGCCGCGGCTGCGACTGCTGGTCGCTGCCAAGCGGCTCGTGGGCTTCGCGCGGCGCGCGCGGCACGGCGTGTCGCGCCGGCTCGGGCTGGGCGGCTGACGGGCGGAGTCGCCGCGCGAGATGCCAGGAAGCGGACCGGCGCCCGAGCGCCCGCGGGAGGGGCGGAGTCGGGGAGGGGCGGAGTCGAGATGGGTCTTCGGTGCGTCGTCAGCGGATCGGCGTCGGGCATCGGTGCGGGGATCCGCAGCCGACTCGAGCGGGACGGGGCACGCGTGGTCGGGATCGACCTGCACGACGCCGAGGTGGTGGCGGATCTCTCCACGGCGGAGGGCCGCCGCGAGGCCGTGCGCGGCGCGCTCGAGCACTGCGACGGCCGCATCGACCGCCTCGTGACCTGCGCGGGCGTGGGCTCCCACGTGCGGCCGCCCTCGCGGGTCGCCTCGGTCAACTACTTCGGCGCCGTCGACCTGCTCGACGGCCTGCTCGAGGCGCTGCGCGCGGGGACCGACCCCGCCGCCGTGGCGATCGTCTCGAACTCGGCGCAGATGGCGCCGCTCGACGACAGCCCCTTCGTCGCGGCGCTGCTGGCCGG
>JASJBO010000353.1 GCA_030066475.1 Myxococcota bacterium | reverse complement strand
GGGCGGCGAAGAGGAGCACACGCTCGAGCAGATCGGCCAGTCGCTGGGCCTGTCGCGCGAGCGCGTCCGCCAGCTCGAGGCTCGTGCGCTCAAGAAGCTGCGCGAGACGATGCCCGCGCAGCGCCTCCATCCGATCCTGGAGCCTTAGCTGGCGAAGCGCGGCCGAAGGCCGCGCCAGCCTTCGCTCGCCTACGGCTCGCTGCGCGCTCCGGCTTCGCCTCCGCTTGCAGGGTGCCCGCGTAGGGACTGGGCGGTTCGCGGGTACGGCCTGATGGACTTCGCTCGCCTTCGGCTCGCTGCGCGCTCCGCCGCTACGCGGCTCCGCTTGCGCGGGCGACCTTGGAGCTTCGGACCGTCTGCGAGGCCGGCGGGACGATCGAAGCTGCCGCGCCCGGAGCCGGACGGGCCGCGGTTGCTACGTTCCCGGCCGTGTTGCTGCGGGCCGAAGCGCTGGAGCGGCGGCTGCCCGACCGGGTGCTGTTCGCGGACGTGTCGCTGGACGTGCAGCCGGGCGATCGGCTCGGCATCGTCGGGCCCAACGGGACCGGCAAGACCACGCTGCTGCGCGTGCTGGCCGGCGACGAGCCACCCGACGCCGGCCGCGTGCACCGGCCGCGGCGCACGCGGATCGGCCGGCTGAAGCAGGAGATCGACCCGACGCTCGACCGTCCCGTGCGCGAGGAGGCGGCGCGGGCGCTCGCCCACCTCGACGCGCTCGATGCCGAACGCGCGCAGCTCGAGGAGCGGATCGCCGAGCTCGGGCGCGCCGGGAACGACCCGCCCGCCGAGCTGGCCGAGCGCTACGACGCGATCCGCACCCGCTTCGAGGCGGCGGGCGGCTTCGAGCGCGAGGCGCGGGTGGAGCGCGTGCTCGCGGGCCTCGGCTTCGGGGCCGAGGAGACCGGGCGGCCGGTGCACAGCTTCAGCGGCGGCTGGCTGATGCGCCTGGAGCTGGCCAAGCTGCTGCTCTCCGAGTGCGACGTGCTGCTGCTCGACGAGCCGACCAACCACCTCGACCTGCCGGCGATCGAGTGGCTCGAGGAGTTCCTGCGCGGCTGGCGCGGCGCCGTGGTGGCCGTCTCGCACGACCGCACCTTCCTGCGCCGCCACGTCTCGCGCATCGCCGAGCTCGAGCACGGACACCTCACGCTCTACGAGGGGAACTACGACCGCTACCTCGCCGACCGGGAGCTGCGGCGCGAGCAGCTCGTCGCCCAGGCGCGCACCCAGGAGCGCCGCCGCGCCGAGCTCGAGCGCTTCGTCGAGCGCTTCCGCGCCAAGGCCACCAAGGCCCGCCAGGCGCAGAGCCGGGTCAAGATGCTCGAGCGCCTCGACCGCGACGCGGTCGCCCTGCCCACCGCGGCCACGCGGCGCATGCGACTGCGCATCCCCGATCCGGAGCGCGCGGGCGAGGTGGTGCTGGCCCTCGACGGCGTCGCCCAGAGCTACGGCGACACGCTCGTCTACGAGGGCCTCGACCTCGAGCTGCGGCGCGGTGACAAGGTGGCGCTGGTGGGCCCCAACGGCGCCGGCAAGTCCACGCTGCTGCGCATCGCGGCCGGCGCGCTCCCGATCGAGCGCGGCGCTCGCAAGCTCGGGCATCGCGTGCGGCCCGTGCTGTTCGCGCAGCACCAGCTCGAGGTGCTCGACCCGCAGCGCACCGTGCTGGCGGAGCTGGCGCGCGAGGCCGGCACCGACGACGTGCCCCGCCTGCGCGGGCACCTCGGCGCCTTCCTGTTCTCGGGCGACGACGTGGAGAAGACGGTCGGCGTGCTGTCGGGCGGCGAGAAGGCGCGGCTGGCGCTCGCCAAGCTGCTGCTGCGGCCCGCCAACTTCCTGATCCTCGACGAGCCCACCAACCACCTCGACCTGGTCGCCCGCGAGGTGCTGGAGCAGGCGCTGGCGTCGTACACGGGCACGCTGCTGCTGGTCTCCCACGACCGGACCTTCGTGAACGCCGTGGCGAAGCGCGTGATCGAGGTGGACGCCGGTCGGCTCCGCGAGTTCTCGGGCAACTACGACGACTACCTGCGCGCCCGGGCCGCCGCGGGCACCGACGCCGACCCGGCACGGCCCGCGCCGGACGACCCGGCCGCGCGGACGTCGGGCGGCGAGGCGCGCCGCCGCCAGCGCGCCGCGCAGCGAACGCGCGAGCGGGCGGCGAAGCGGCTCGAGCGCATCGAAGCCGAGATCCTCGAGCGCGAGGAGGCGCTCGAGGCGCTGGGCTGGCGCATGGGCGACCCCGCGGTGAGCCGCGACGGCGAGCGCATGCGCGCGCTCGAGGCGGAGCGCGTCGCGCTGCGCGCCGCCGTGGACGCGCTCTACGCGGAGTGGGAGTCGCTGGCCGAGGCGCTCGAGGACGCGGCCCCGGCCGAGCTCGCCGGGGGCCGCGGCTAGCGGTGCGCGTCGCCCTGGTGCACGACTGGCTCACCGGTCTGCGCGGCGGCGAGCGCGTGCTCGACGAGCTCGCCGCGCTGTTCCCCGACGCCGACCTCTACACCCTGTTCCACCTGCCCGGCAGCACCACCGAGCGCATCGACGCGTTGCGCGTCCATCCGAGCGTCCTCGACGCGGTGCCCGGCCGCGCCCGTCACTACCGCAAGCTGCTGCCGCTGTTCCCGTGGGCGATCGAGCGGCTGCGGGTGGCGGACTGCGACCTCGTGCTGTCGGTGAGTCACGCCGTCGCCAAGGGCATCCGCCCACCGCCCGGCACGCCCCACCTCTGCTACTGCCTGACGCCCATGCGCTACGTCTGGGACCAGGCCGACGCCTATCTCGGGCGCGGCGCGCGGCGCGCGCTCGCCACGCCCCTGGTGCGCACCCTGCGCCGCTTCGACCGGCGCACCAGCACACCGGACCGGGTCACCCGCTTCACCGCCATCTCGGCGGCAGTCGCCGACCGCATCGAGCGCCGCTACGGCCGGCGGGCGCGGGTGGTGCACCCGCCGGTCGACACCGAGCGCTTCCGGCCGGACGGCCGCGCGCCGGACGATTTCTACCTGCTGCTCGCGGCCTTCGTGCCCTACAAGCGCGAGGACGTCGCGATCGACGCCTGCGTCCGCAGCGGGCGCCGCCTCGTCGTGGTGGGCGACGGTCCGGGACGGGCCGTCGCCGAGCGGCGCGCCGGGCGCGGGGTCGAGTTCGTCGGACGCGTGTCGGACCGGGAGCTCGCCGGACTGCTGGCGCGCTGCCGCGCGCTCCTGCACCCGCAGGACGAGGACTTCGGCCTCGCCCCGCTCGAGGCGCAGTCCGCCGGGCGGCCGGTGATCGCGTTCTCGCGCGGCGGCGCGCGCGAGACCGTGCTGCCGTTGGACGGCCCTCCGCACGCGGCCGCGCGCGCCACCGGCGTGTGGCTCGACGCGCAGACGCCCGACGCCCTGGTGCGGGCGCTCGAGCGCTTCGAGGCGGCCGAGCCCCACTTCGACGCCAAGCTGATCCGGACTCACGCCGAGCGCTTCTCGGCGGCCCGCTTCCGCGTCGAGATCCAGCGCGAGATCCAGCTCGCGCTGGAAGGCGCCGCGGACGGCTGACGGAGCTGCCGCGACGTGCCCGCTCCTGCCCGCGTCCGGATGCTCGACCTCGCCGCGCAGCACGCCGCCCTCGGCGACGAGCTGCGCGCCGCGCTCGAAGGCGTGCTCGCGAGCGGCCAGCTCGTGCTGGGGCCCGAGGTCGAGGCGCTCGAGCGCGAGCTGGCGGACTTCTGCGAGACGGCGCACGCCGTCGCCTGCGGCTCGGGAACCGACGCGCTGCGCCTCGCGCTCACGGCGCTCGACGTGGGCGCCGGCGACGAGGTGCTCTGCCCCGGCTTCAGCTTCTTCGCGAGCGCGGGCGCGATCGCGCTGCAGGGTGCGCGCCCCGTGTTCGCCGACGTCGACCCGGCGAGCTGTGGGGTCACCCCCGCCTCGCTGCGCCAGGCCGCGCGCGGCTGCTCGCGGCTGCGCGCCGTGCTCGTCGTCCACCTGTACGGACGCCCGCTCGAGCTCGCCCCCCTGCTCGACGTCGCCCGCGAGCTGGGCGTGCCGCTGATCGAGGACGCCGCCCAGGCGATCGGCGCGCGCGACGCCAGCGGGCGCCGCGTCGGGGGCCACGGCGCCGTGGGGTGCTTCAGCTTCTACCCGACCAAGAACCTGGCCGGCGCCGGCGAGGGCGGGCTGTGCACCACCGACGACCCGGCGCTCGCCGCGCGGATCGCGCGCCTGCGCAACCACGGCCAGGGCCCCGACCAGCGGCATGTCGAGGTCGGCTTCAACGCGCGCATGGACGCGCTCCAGGCGGCCGTCCTGCGCGTCAAGCTGCCGCACCTCGAGCCGTGGACCGAGGCGCGCCGCGCCCACGCGGCCGGCTACGACGCCGCCTTCGCCGCGGCCGGGGCGCGCGACGCCCGCGCGCCGCTCGACGCCGGCGGCCTGCCCCTGCGCACCCCGGCGCCGCTGGTCGCGCCCGCCGGGCACGTCTACCACCAGTACGTGGTCCGCGTGCCCGCCGCGCGCCGCGCCGCGCTGATCGCCCACCTCGCGGAGCGCGGCGTCGAGAGCGCGGTCTACTACCCGCTCGGGCTGCACCAGCAGCCCTGTTTCGCCGACGCCGCGCCGGCGGCCGGTCTGCCCGCCACCGAGGCCGCCGCCCGCGAGGTGCTCGCCCTCCCCGTCCACGAGCAGCTCGCCCCGGATCAGCTGGGCCGGGTCGTCGACGCCGTCCTGGAGTTCCTGAGCGCGTAGCGGCGATCCGAGGGAGGCATCGAACGGCAGCGGTCGCCCTCGGGTCCGATCGGGATATCCTGCCACTGCCGATGCCGAAGCTCTGACCGGAGGAGAACCCGACATGCAGTCCGAAGCCTGGATCCTCGACGCCGTCCGCTCTCCGCGTGGCAAGGGGAAGAAGACCGGCGCGCTCCACGAGGTCCATCCGCAGCGCATCCTCGCCCAGGTGCTGAACGGGCTGCAGGAGCGCAACGGGTTCGAGACGGCCGAGGTCGACGACGTCGTGATGGGCTGCGGCGCGGGCTCCGGCGACCACGCCATGGACATCGCCCGGATGGCCGCCCTCGACGCGGGCTGGTCGCTCGACGCGCCGGGCGTCACGCTCAACCGCTTCTGCGGCTCGGGCCAGCAGGCGGTCAACTTCGCCGCGATGGGCGTGCGCGCCGGCTTCCAGCAGCTCGTCGTGGCGGGCGGGGTGGAGTCGATGTCGCGCCCGGCACCGCTCCACGTCGACGGCTTCAGCGCGAACAACCCCCACCTCGAAGACCAGTACGCCATGGTGCCCCAGGGCATCTCGGCCGACCTGATCGCGACGGTCGAGGGCTTCACGCGCGAGGACTGCGACCAGATCGGTGTCGACAGCCAGGCGCGCGCCGCCGCCGCGATCGAGGCCGGCCGCTTCGACGCGGCGCTGGTCCCGATCCGCCACGACGACGGCTCGCTCGCGCTCGACCGCGACGAGCACCCGCGGCCGGGCACCACGCTCGAGGACCTGGCCGGGCTCGCACCGTCCTTCGCCGGCATGGGCGCCCACGTCCGCGACGGCAAGGCGCTGTCGATCGACGAGACCGCCCGGCAGGCCTACCCCGACGTCGAGGAGATCCGCCACGTCCACCACGGCGGCAACTCGTCGGGCGTCGTCGACGGCGCGTCCGCCGTGCTGGTGGCCTCGCCGGACTACGCCAAGGCGCACGGGCTGAAGCCCCGCGCACGGGTCGTCATGACGGCCGTCGCCGGCACCGAGCCGGTCATCATGCTGACGGCCCCTGGGCCCGCCGCGCGCCGCTGCGTCGAGAACGCCGGCATGAGCTTCGACGACATCGACCTGTTCGAGGTCAACGAGGCCTTCGCCTCGGTCGTGCTCAAGTTCCTGCGCGACACCGGCGTCGACTGGGCGAAGTGCAACGTCAACGGCGGCGCCATCGCGCTGGGCCACCCGATCGGCGCGACCGGCGGCATGCTGATCGGGACCCTGCTCGACGAGCTCGAGCGCCAGGACAAGACGACCGGCCTCGTGACGATGTGCACGGGCGGCGGCATGGGAACCGCCACGATCATCGAGCGACTCTGAGCCCGGGCGGAGCAGAAGCCCCCTGCAAGCGCCCAGCGGGCGCGCGCAGCGAGCCGCAGGCGAGCGAAGTCCATCAGCTGAGCCGGCGCACCAGGCCCAGGTCGATCCAGCCGCGCGCCAGGTCGACGCGGTCGATGCGCACGCGCAGGCGATCGCCCAGGCGCAGCGCCTCGCCCGAGCGCTTGACCAGCGCGTAGGCGTCGGGCTCGAGGTCCCAGCGGCCGGGCAGCGCGCTCACGTGGACGAGGCCCTCGACGAAGACCGGATCGAGCGTCACGTAGGCGCCCTGCCGCGCCACGCTGGTCACGCTGCCCTCGTACTCCTCGCCCAGGTGCCCGGCCATGTAGGCGCAGCGCGCGGCGTCGACGGCCTCGCGCTCGGCGTCCTGCGCGGCGCGTTCGCAGAAGGAGGCGCGCGCCGCCCAGCCCGCCACGCGCGGCGCGCGAGCCGCCGCCCGCTCGCGAGACGCTCCGCCCGCCGCCAGCGTGTCCTTGAGGGCCCGGTGCACGACCAGGTCGGCGTAGCGGCGGATCGGCGAGGTGAAGTGCAGATAGGCGTCGAAGGCCAGCGCGAAGTGGCCCAGGTTGCGCGCGTCGTAGCGCGCCTGGCGCATCGAACGCAGGGTGGCGAGGTTCACCAGGCGCTCCTCGGGGTGCCCCTCGACCCGACGCAGCGCCTCGGCGAGACGCACGGCCGAGAGCGGCTCGTCGCGGGCGCCCTCGAGCAGTCCGAAGCGACCGTAGAGCGCGCGCAGGGCGTCGAGCTTCGCCGGCGCGGGAGGCTCGTGCACGCGGTAGAGCGCCGGGACCTCGCGTGCCGCCAGCCACTCGGCCACCGCACGGTTGGCCGCCAGCATCGCCTCCTCGATCGCCCGATGCGCGAGCGTGCGCGCCGCGCGGCGCACGTCGACCGGCCGGCCGTCGTCGCCCAGTACGATCCAGGGCTCGGGCAGGTCGAGGTCGATAGCGCCCCCGGCGACGCGCCGGCGCAGCAGCCGACGCGCGAGCGCGCCCAGGCGGACCAGCTGCTCTCCGACCTCTCCCTCGCGCGCGGGGCCTTCCGCCATGGCGTCCGCCACCTCCTCGTAGACCAGCCGCGCGCGGCTGCGCAGCACCGCCTCGTGGAAGCGCGCGCCGCGCACCGCGCCGTCGCCTCCGATCTCGAGCTCGGCCGCCAGCGCCAGCCGCTCCGTATCGGGACGCAGTGAGCACAGGTCTCCCGAGAGGTGCTCGGGCAGCATCGGGATGGCGCGATCCGGGAAGTAGACGCTGTTGCCGCGCCGCAGCGCCTCGCGGTCGAGCGCCGAGCCCTCGGCCACGAAGTGCGAGACGTCGGCGATCGCCACCCACAGCCGCCAGCCGCCGGCGGCGCCGGGCTCGACGCAGACGGCGTCGTCGTGGTCGCGCGCGGTGGCGGGGTCGATCGTGACGAAGGGCCGGGCAGTCAGGTCGAGACGGCGTGCCCGCTCCTCGGGCGCGACGCCCGGCGCGAAGGCGTGGGCCTCGTCCAGCACCGGCTGGGGGAACTCGATGGGGAGCCGGTGGCGCCAGGCGATCGCGCGGAAGTCGGCCTCGGGGTCGCCGGGCGCACCGAGCACCTCGACCACGCGGCCCGCCGCCGAGGCGCGCGCCGCGGGCCGGCC
>JASJBO010000352.1 GCA_030066475.1 Myxococcota bacterium | reverse complement strand
CCTGGCGTCGGGCGCGGCGGCGTTCGGCGGCAAGCGCGGCTGGCAGCGCCCCGCGCGCCCGCAGCTGCCCCACCCCGTCGCGGACGGCGACTACTACGACGCCGGCCAGCCGGACGAGGGGAAGGTCGAGCTGGGCCGGCTGCTGTTCTTCGACAAGATCCTGAGCGGCAACGAGAACATCTCCTGCGCGACGTGCCACCACGCGCTCACCGACACGGGCGACGGTCTGTCGCTGCCGGTGGGCGAGGGCGCCGGCGGCCTCGGCGTGACGCGCGACCTGGGCAGCGGCCCCGATGCGGTCCACGAGCGGGTCCCGCGCAACGCCCCGCCGGTGTTCAACCTGGGCGCGAAGCAGTTCGTCCACCTCTTCCATGACGGCCGCGTCGCG
Organism: Myxococcota bacterium; assembly: GCA_030066475.1. Next base: position 7,340 of record JASJBO010000352.1, on the reverse strand, counting down.
CCGGACGCGAGCCAGCCGAGCGGCTTCCTGAGCCCGGCCGCTGACCAGCTTCCCGACGGCCTCGACAACGTGCTCGCGGTGCAGGCGATGTTCCCGGTGCAGTCGGGTACGGAGATGGCCGGCCAGCCCGGCGAGAACGACCAGGCCGACGCGGCCGCGGCCGGCGACCTGGCTGGACCCGACGGCGTGTGGGCGCTGATCGCCGACCGGCTGCGCGCCGAGCCGGACTACGTCGACCGCTTCGTGGCGGTCTACCCCGACGTGAGCGGCGCCGCCGACGTCACCTACGTGCACGCGGCCAACGCGATCGCCGCCTTCGAGGCGGCGGCCTGGCGCATGGACCAGAGCCCCTTCGACCGCTACCTGCGCGGCGACCGGCGCGCGCTCTCGTCGCGGGCGCGGCGCGGCATGCGGCTCTTCTACGGGCGCGCCGGCTGCGGCGACTGCCACGCCGGGAAGTTCCAGACCGACCACGGCTTCCACGCCATCGCCATGCCGCAGATCGGCCCCGGCAAGGGCGACGGACCCGACGGGCGCGACGACTTCGGCCGCGAGCGCGTGACCGGGGACCCGGCGGACCGCTACCGCTTCCGCACCCCGACGCTGCGCAACGTGGCGCTCACCGGACCCTGGGGTCACGCCGGCGCCTACGACACCCTGCGCGCGGTGGTCGATCACCACCTCGATCCGGTCGCCGCGCTCGAGCGCTACGACCGCAGCCAGGCGGTGCTGCCCTCGCGGCCCGACCTCGACGCGCTCGACTTCGTCGTGATGGACGACCCGGCGCGGGTGGCGGCGATCGCCGCCGCCAACGAGCTGGCCCCGGTGCGCCTGCGCGAGCGCGACGTGGACGACTTGATCGCCTTCCTGCACGCGCTGACCGACCCGCGCGCGCTCGACCTGCGGCGCGACGTGCCGCGCTCGCTGCCCAGCGGGAGCCCGCTCGCCGAGTAGGCCGACCTACGGGCAGGGCGCCGTGCCGGCGCAGTCGAGGCCCGAGGGGCCGGGCGGCAGCCCGAAGAGCGCGTTCAGCACGTTGAAGTCCGGGATGCCGATCGCGCCGTCGCCGGTCAGCTCCACGTTGTCGTCGTAGTCGGGGTCGGTCTCGACGTTGCCGAACTGCGCGCGGAGCGCGTTGAAGTCGGGGATCCCGACCAGGCCGTCGTCGTTGTAGTCGGGGTCGCAGCGGTTGCCGTAGCCGTCGCGGTCGGTGTCGCGCTGCTCGGCGTTGGACGCCTCGAGGCAGTTGTCCTCGGCGTCGAGGACGCCGTCGCCGTCGGTGTCCGAGCTCGACTCGCAGGCGTCGAGGTCGCTGTCGCGCCCCGTCTCGGTGAGGCGCGTGACGCACAGCCGCGACGGCTCGACCAGCAGGTCGTCGATCGGCTCCGATTCCGCCAGCGTGGCGGCGGCCACGGTGAAGGGCGCGTCGACCGAGGCCTCGCTCAGCACGATCCGGTCGTCGGCGCTCGACCAGCGGACGCCCGGCTCGACGTAGCGGATCGTGATGCCGGTCTCCGGCAGGAAGCGCATGGCGCCGGTGAACGGGAGCTTGGCGACCCACAGCCGGCCCGGGATTTCGGGCGCCGGGAGCGAGTCGCTGCGTCCCGACAGCAGGATCCCGTCCGCGCTCGCTGCCGCGGCGTCGAAGAAGTCGAGCCCGTCGCCGTCGAAGGTGGTGAACCACTCGGTGCCCAGGTTGGCGTTGAGGCGCGCCGCCCAGGCCGCGGTCTCGACCCCGAGACCGGTCTTGCCCGCTACGACGTAGCCGCCCGCCACGGGCACGATGTCGGTGAACGCGTCGTACGCGGTCTCGCCGCCCGCCGTGTCGGCCGTCGTGCCGAAGTCGAGCAGGGCCTCCCAGGCCTCGTCCTCGAACAGCAGGGCGTGGCGCGCGTCGCTGCCGTCCGAGGCGATGCGCCCGGCCAGGGCGGCGCCGCTCTGGCGGATCGAGCGGAGCGCCTCGCCGGCCAGCAGCAGCACGCCCTCGGGCCCTTCCACCACCTCGTTCCAGCGGCCGATCCGCGAGGCCATCGGCAGGCTCTTCGCCCAGAGCAGCTCGCCCGCGCCAGTCATCGAGACCACCAGGGGGTTGTTGATCGAGAAGGGGTCGGGACCGGTCTCGGTCTGGCCGACCATGACGAAGCGGCCGTCCGAGGTGGCGGTCACGCCGTAGAACTCGTGAGCGCCCGGCTCCGAGAAGGTGCGGGCCCAGACCAGCTCGCCGTCGGGGTCCACCCGGAACGCGCAGGCGTCGCGCTCGGGCACCGGGTTGCGGCCGAGCACGCCGGCGGCGATCACGCCGAACTGCCCGTCGTCTTCCTCCACCAGCGCGGCGTCGCGCAGCCGGCAGATGGCGAACCGGTCGCTGGCGTCGCCCACCTCGTACTCGCGGTTCCAGAGCAGGTTGCCCTGCGCGTCGTGCAGCGCCAGCCAGGCGGTCTCGCCGGCGACCAGGATCCGGTCGTCCGGCAGCACCAGCACGCGGCGGGGCTGCTTGACGTTGCGGTACTTCAGGCTCCACTGGAACGCGCCCCAGCGGTCGAGCCGGACCAGGCGGTTGCCGCCGGTGACGCGCTCCTGCGAGGCCACCACGACGCTCCCGTCCGAGAGCTCGCCCACCGAGGTGACCTCGAAGGCGTTCGGGACGTCGATGTCGTCGATCGCCACCGCCCAGCGCTGGTCGTCGCCGCTGTCGCGCGGAGGCGCCGGGCCGCCCGGGGCCGCGCCGCCGCCCCCGCCCGCGTCGGACGCGGTGCGCGTCTCGCGGCCCGGGAACGGCACGAGCGGGGCCTCGTAGTGCGCGATGCCCAGCCCGAACAGGGTCAGCTCGATCCCCGCCAGCGCGTGCGCGCCGTGCCCGAGCGACCACCACGGGTCCTCGGTCGGCTCGACGTCGAGCGAGCCGTAGGCGCCGGCCTCGAGGTAGGCCCCGACGCCCGTGTCGCAGAACGGGTGGCGCGCGCCGACGCGCAGCGTGGTGCGCATTGCGGTCGAGACGCGCGCGTTCGCCGAGGTCTCCTCGGTGAGCCGGGGCGGGGTGAACTCCACCGGCGTCGGCTGCTCGTTGCGCCCCTCGGAGAAGTAGCGCTCGCCCGGGTCGCGGCCGCCGTCGAAGCCCACCGTGAAGCCGTTCTGGAAGCGCTTCTGGATGCCGACCACGGCGCCTGCCGTGAGGCTCCCGTCGAAGTCCACCCAGTGGGCGAGCTGCAGGTTCATCGGGATCGAGACCGGGCCCGCCACCAGGTCGGGGAGCGGGAAGCAGAGGTCGTAGAGGAAGAAGGGGTCCGGATCGACGTCGACGGTGCGCTCGGCGCGCACCTCGGCGGTCAGGCTCAGGTCGGTGTCGAAGTCGGTCGTGGCGAGCACGACGCCGTCGCGCAGGCGAAGCTGCACGCTCGGCTTCAGCACGTGGCCCTGGATCTGCCCGCTCACCGTGACGGCTCCGTCCGCGAAGGGCAGGTCGTTGAAGCGCAGCGGCTGCACGAAGGCGTCGCGTTCGGCCTCCTCGGTGGGGTCGCCGTCCATCTCGAACAGGCGCGAGGCCTGCACCGGCAGGTCCACGTGGCTCTCGGGCCCGGTGCAGAAGCTGCCGCTGGTGACGAGCTGGGGCAGCGCGTCCTGGTCGGTGAGCGCGACCGTCACGCCCCACGTGGTCGAGCCGTCCGGCTGGCCGGCCTCGTTGCTCTTCTGGACGTCCACCACGCGCACGTTGCGGAGCACGGGCGGGATCGCGGTGAGCGGGACCGTGTCGGACTCGCGCACGTAGAAGAGGTCGCCCGGCTGGAAGCCGTCGAAGATCGACTCGGCCTCGTCGCGCGTCTCGACCAGGGTGAAGGAGAACTCCTCGCCCGGCCCGTAGGGCGGCGGCGGCGGGTCCTGCAGGATCCCGAGGATGTCGGTCGCGATCACCCAGTAGCGCTCCTCGAGGCTGCTCCAGAAGGCGATCTCGACGTTCGGCGCCAGCACGGTGGACTCGTTGGCGCGCACCGTGAACGGGACTCGACCCGCGTCGAGCTCGCCGAGCAGCTCGCCGATGCGCGCGGACGGCAGGCGCAGCACCAGGTTGCTGGCGGACACCGCGGCGCCGTTCGCGGCGACCGCCGGGATGTCGGCCGGTACCGGGTCGAAGTCGGCGACCAGTTCGAGATCGAGGCCGGAGAAGTCCGGCGTGGCCTGCGCCGAGCTGAACGCGCCCACCGACGCGTTGTCCACGGCGAAGGCGATCTCGACCTCGGCGATGCCGTTGCCCAGGTCGGTCTCGCGCACGAGCGCGAAGCTCGAGAGCAGCAGCTCGTCGGCGTAGTTCGCGACCGCCGCGCAGGAGGTGAAGGGCTCGAAGCTCGGGCCGCCGCCGGCAGGCTGTGCGGGCTCTTCGGACGGGCACCCGGCCGCGACGAGCGCCAGGCAGGCGCAGCAGGACGCCAGCCGACGCATTCGCTCGCTCATCTCGACTCCAGTCCCACCCGCATCAGCAACGGCATCAGCAACGGCATGCCCCCCAGGGGGGCGCTGCGCAGCTTCCACTGATTGACGTAGCCGCGGGGAGCTCCGCGTGGCAATCCTCGCCTCAAGCGTCCGGCAGGCGCAGATCCACCACCACCGGCAGGTGGTCCGAGGCGACGCGCGTCAGCTCGGTGGCGGGCACCTCGACCCGCACGACCGCGAGGCTGCGGTCGGCGAAGACGTGGTCGATCCGGCCGACCGGCAGCCGGCTGCCCCAGGTGCGCCGCGGGCGGTGCTCGCGCAGGCCGTTCTGGCAGTCGCGCAGCACGCGACCCAGGCGCCGGCACACCGGGAACCAGGGCAGCGCGTTCAGGTCGCCGCACAGGACGCGATGGGCCGAGCAGTCGGGGTGCCCGAGCCACTCGGGCCCGAGCAGGGCGTCGACCTGCCGGCCGCGCTCCCGCGCCGACAGGCCGAGGTGCGTGTTGATCACCTGGAGCTCGCGGCCGCCCGCCTCGACCCGCACCCAGAGCGCGCCGCGCGGCTCCCGATCGGGGCGCCCCGGCAGTCCGGGCAGCGGCCCGGCGTGCACCCGCGTGGTGGGCAGCCGACTCAGGATCGCGTCGCCGAACTGCTCCTCCTCGACCGTCACGGTGGGATGGAAGTGCAGCATCATCTCGAGCTCGCGCGCGATCAGCTCGGCCTGGTCGATCCCGCCCGTGCGCGCGCGGCCCACGTCGAGCTCCTGGAGCGCGACGACGTCCGGGTCGAGGCGGGCCAGCACCCGCGCAATGCGTTCGGGCGAGAGCTTGCCGTCGAGGCCCACGCAGCTGTGGACGTTGTAGGTCACCAGGCGCAGCGTGCGCTCCCCGTCGCGAGGGCGGCTGGGACGCGGCGCCCCCGTGCGCGGCGCGCGGCCCAGCCACTCGAGCGCGCCGCGGCGCAGGTCGAGGTGGCGGAGGGTGCCGCGCTCGGGCAGCGGGGCGTCGGCCGGGGCGATTACGAAGGCGTCGGTCTCGTCCGGGCCCGGTCCCGCGTGCGCGCCGTTCTCGTGCGGGAAGCTCAGTGATTCGCCGTCGGGCGCGTAGCCCGAGATCACCAGCTCGCCGGCGAGGGGATGCTCGCAGATGGCGACCAGGTCGCGCGCCACCTGCGCCCGGTAGCGGTGGGTCCGGCCCAGCACCGGCTCGGCGTCGCGCGGCAGCGAGAACACACCGGCGGGAGTCCAGGCGCGCAGCTCGCCCGGGCCGGCGCGCGCCAGCACCAGCGGCACGTGGGCCTCGGCGACCAGGTCGCGCGCCACCCGGTCGCGCTCGTCGGCGCCGAGCGGTCGCGGGGCGTAGACGTGGCCCAGCGGTCCCTGCGCGGTCACCAGCAGTCGGCCCGGCTCGAAGGCCTGCCGTGCGGTGTCCATCCCGGGCGCGAGGGCGCGGATCAGCGTCTCGCCGAGCAGCCGCGCGCGCTGCGCCTGGATGCCGCGCGGCGGGTCGCCGTGCGGCTGCGCCTCGATGCCGTGGGCGCGGAACACGTCGGCGACGGCGTCCTGCACGCGCCGCCCGTGGCGCTCCACGTAGGCGCGGGTCGCCTCCTGGCCGTGGTCGGAGTGGATCCAGACGTCGTAGTGCCGGTGCGGCGAGCGCCGTGCCGCGCGCACCAGGCGCGCGATCGCGCGGTCCACGGCGCGCAGCGAACGCAGCGCCTCGCGCGAACCGGGTCCGCGCCGGTGGGCGTACTCGTCGTAGCCCAGCCAGTTCAGGTGCACGATCGGCAGGCCGCGCGCGAGGTCGACCCGCGCCCCGGTGGCGACCATCTCGCGCAGCACCACGCAGATCAGCACGCGCGTCTGCAGGTAGCGGAGCTCCACCCCCAGGTCCTCGCCGGCGCGCACGGCGCGCGCCAGGCCGCCGAGCGCGCGCAGCAGCTCCCAGGCGGCCGAGGCCGCCGTGCGCAGCAGATCGGGCAGGTGCAGCAGGGCGAGCACCGGCAGCCCCAGCGGGTGCGCCGCGCGCACCAGGTCGCCCCAGCCCATCGAGGCCATGCAGAAGCGCGGGTCCGCGGCGCCGCCGGTGTAGATGTCGCAGTAGGCGCTGCCCCCGGCCAGCAGCGCCTCGCCGCCGCGGGCCGCCAGCTCGCGCTCGACCTCGGCGACGCGGTCGCGCTCGTACATGCGTACCACGCGCTCCGCCGCGCGGTCGGCGAAGCTGAAGGCCGGCACGGCGTGCCGGACGCCGTAGAAGAGCTCCGCCTCGACGGCCGGCGTGGTCGACGGCAGGCCGGCGTAGACGTGCCGCAGCCGGTAGCCCTCGGCCTCGATCAGCCGGCGCAGGCCGGGCATCCAGCCGTCGCGGAGCGCGCGCTCGAGGTGGCGGTGCGCCAGCCCGTCGATCTGCACCATCAAGAGGCCGGGGTCGGCGGAGGGGCCCCCCGAGCCCCCCGCCCGAGCCAGGCGCAGCAGCCGGGCCGACCAGGCGCTGCGGCTCAGCACCCGCCGCGCCTGCGCCCAGAGCAGCTCGACCCGGTCGATCATCTTCGCCTCGCTCCCGCGATCGGTTGTCGCACCGCGGACACGCGGCCGGCCGCTCGGGACGGTACACTGGCTCCCGTGATTCCCTGGCTCTTCCTAGCGGTCACGCTCGTCGGCGCCACCTTCACCTTCAACGCCTACATCCCGCGGCGGCCGGGGCGCTGGCTCTCGATCCCCAGCTTCTTCGCGGGCTGGCTCACCACCGAATTGGCGCCGCACCACTTCGCCTGGCAGCTCCTCGCCACCGGCGTCTTCGTGTGGCTGGGCGCCCTCGAGGCGTGGCCCGGCTGGGCGGGCCTCGCGATCACCGGGGTGTCCTGGGTCGCGCGGCGGGCGCGGGTTACGGTCGCGCGCCGCCGCGCGGGGGTGGTCG
>JASJBO010000351.1 GCA_030066475.1 Myxococcota bacterium | reverse complement strand
GGCAACCCCGAGGATCTGTCGGCAGCCGAGATCCACACGCGGGCCTGGCCGCTGGTGGAGCCGATCCTGGACGCGCCCCGGCGGGCGGCACTCGAAGCCCTCGAGGGGTTGCGCGGGACGGATCGGGTCACCGACGACGTCTCGACCATTCTCGGCGCAGCCCACGACGGTCGGGTCGAATGCCTCTTCATCGACGTCGGCGTCGACCTGTTCGGGACCTTCGACTCGAAGACCCGTGAGACGGTCGTGACCGGTTCCGAGGCGAAGGCCTCGGACGTCGACCTCATCGCTGCGGCCGCGCGCTGGGTCTACGGGCGTGGAGGCACGGTGTTCGCTGCATCGGATGAGGCGGTCTCCGCGGAGCGTCCCATGGCTGCCGTCATGCGCTACTGAGCGGTGCCCGGCTTCTCCAGCAAACGTCACGGCTTCGAACAGCGCTAGAATCCCGGTTCCCTGCCCGGAGAGGTGGCCGAGCGGTCGAAAGCAGCGGTCTTGAAGGCCACTACGTGTTCAGCTCCAGAGGCCACTTGCGGCAGCGCACCGGCGGCGGCATGGCCCACGACTTCGCGCTGCCCGACGGCACGCCGCTCTCGGACCACCCGGCGCTCTGGCTGGGGCTTCGGGTGCGCTGACGGAGGATTTCGGCTGCGGGAAACCGCACCGTTTCGTCGAGTCGTCCATGACGAGCGAGTGGAGACCCGGGACGCTGGTTGTGGGTGAACCGCGCCCACGAAGTCCGACACCGTACCGCCCGATGAGGAGACCGCAACCCGCTGCCGCGGTGCTTGAACCGATCGGCGTTGCGGCCCGGAGCTGTGCGCGACCAGTGAGCTGGATGGGCGAGACCAGCGCGGTGGTGCCAACGGCGCCCTCGATCCGGACTTCGACGGCTTCAGCATCTTCAACGGATGCTCGTCCCTTCCTCAGCCTCCACGGTGGCGCGCCGCAGCGACCGGATAGGCGAGCTGTGGGAGGAAGCCTTCGGGAATCGGCTCCCGGATGCCGAAGTCCACGGGAATCCGACCCGGCGGCATGAAGTAGGTGCCGAAGAGGAGATCCCAGATCGGCAGGAAGCCCGAGAAGTTGCGGTCCCGTCCCTCGGCTTCGGACGTGTGGTGCCAGCGGTGGAAGACGGGGCTCGCCAGCACGTACCGCAACGGACCGAACGTCCACGGGACGCGGGTGTGCAGGATCACCGCATAGGAAGCGGTGAACGGCGCCAGGATCACGAAGGCGAGCGGGCTGAAGCCGAGTGCGAGCAGGGGCGTCACGTAGACGAGCTGCGCGCCGATCTCGTTGATGGGGTGGAAGCGGGTCGCGCTCAGCCAGTCGAGCTCTCGGGACGAATGGTGCACGGCGTGGATCGGCCACGCCCAGTGCATATGGAACATCCGGTGCTGCCAGTAGCCGAGGAGGTCGGCAGCGACGAAGACGATCCCGACCTGGTACGGGAGAGGAATGCCCGCGACCGGACCGAACCCCGCCCAGTAGGAGTCCGGGGCCGTTCCGACGGCGAGCAGGATCGGGAGGAGGGCGAAGTAGACGATCCACGGCGCGATCACGCGCGACACGTAGCTCTGCACGACGTACCAGATCACGTCGGACAGGAACCCCCTGCGCAGCACGGGCTGGTTCGGTCCAGAGGGCCACAGCCGTTCGATGGCGATGCAGAACAGCGGCAGAGCGACGAAGCCGAAGACGAGTGCACTGGCGCGACTCACCGAGTTCTCCCCTCGGGACCAACATAGCAGCGAGCGACGTCCGCCCGCGGTGTCTGCTACGCCGCTCCCTTCAGGCGGCGGGTTCTCCACCGGACCCCGTGGCGTCGGGCCGTAGCGCCTTCCCCTCTGCATCCATCCCCGCACGGGCATCCGAGCCTGCTCTTCGGCTCGGGATCCCATCGAAGCTTCCCGGCCCCGCCGCGGCTGTGATATGAGGGGAGGACGCGACGCGTCGTGCGAAGGGGTGCTTCCACGAAGAACGCGGCGCGGCGACGAGGAGGGGATGCATGGCGATCCTGAAGGTGGGTGATCGGAGCGAGGAGGTCGTGAAGGTCAAGGCGCTGCTCGCCGGGCAGGGCTACTGGCCGGCGAGCAATACCTCACCGAACTTCACGCCGAAGCTCGCGGAGGCGATCGTCTACTTCCAGCAGACGCACCTGAACCAGCACGGCAAGCCCTGCGGCGTCGACGGCAAGGTCGGTCCCGAGACCTGGTGGGCGCTGCGAAACCCGAGTGGGCGGGCGCAGCGGAGCGGCCTGCCCGGCGACGTCGTGCCCTCGGGCATCGGCGACGCGCGCAGGAAGCTCCTCGAGATCGCGATCGCCGAGCACGGCGTCAGGGAGATCCCCGACGGCTCGAACCGCTCGACGCGGCCGCGCGGTGGCGTCGACAAGTACCTGCCTGCCTGGGGGCGCCAAGAGGGCAAGTCGGGACCGCCCTGGTGCTGCTTCTTCGTCTCCTGGGTGACCAAGCAGGCCTTCGGCCGCTATCCGCTCGGACGTCGCGAAGGTGCCTGCCGCAATGCCAAGACGCTGGCGGTCGAGCAGGGCATGTGGCGGGCCAAGGGTCGCTATACGCCGGTTCCCGGCGATGCCTTCGTGATGCTCTACAAGAAGAACGGCCAGCTCACCGGCAAGGGACACATCGGCTTCGTCCACCGTGTCTCGCGCGATGGCCAGAAGATCAACACGGTCGAGGGAAACTGCGGGAATCGCGTGAAGCTCGGCCTGCGCGAGCTCTCGGCGCCGTCGATCGCGGGCTTCATCGACTTCTGGAAGGACGGCCGACAGCGTCAGGACTTCGGACGAGGCGTGAGTCGCGCCGCCAACGTGGCCCGCGAGGGCACGCGCTAGCGTGCGCGCGCCCATCCGGCCGGCCGCCGGCACCCGCCAGCGGCCGGCCGGGCGGCTACGGCCAGGTCGCCGTCGGGGCGCCGAAGCGGATCTGGTCGTCGCCGATGAAGGCCCGCTCCGACGAGACGAGCATGTTCTCGAAGCCCGACAGGCTCGGGTCGTAGACCTCCTGGATCTTGTAGGCGCCCTCATCGGGCCCCTTCTTGCCGTCGACGTCCTGGAAGAAGTCGTCGGCACACGCGTTGTTCCCGAGCACGCCGTCCGGGAGCACGGGCGAGGGCAGGCACAGCCACGGCAGCCCGCTGCCCTGGAGCTGGATCAGGTCCGAGGCATCCGTGATCACGGTCCACGTCCGCGCGTCCTCCACCGCGTCGCGGTAGCGTGCGCCCGTGACCCAGGCCGTGATGTAGTCCATCCACTCGTTGGGAAAGAACTGCACGTCTCGCGCGCCGTTCGCCACCACGGCGCCGATCTTCTCCCAGGCGTCGATCTGGCGTTCGGCGATGCAGGTGGTGCTCCACCACGCGACGATCGGCACGCCGCCCCGCTCGGTGCCGATCACGTCGGGCTTGGTCGCCTTCATCAGCGACTTGCCGCTGATGTGCTCGGTGCCCTCGAGCGTCTCGAACTCGGAGTCCTTGTCGCCGTTCTTGTACCCGTGCGCGTGGACCTTGACGTCGAAGCGCATGCCCTCCGCCGTGAGGTACTGCATGGCGTCGAGCAGGCCCTCTTGTGTCGGCGGGTAGACCCGATCGGCTCCGGAGAACGCGCCCCCATTCAGGTCCAGCGGGTTGGACGTCTCGCTGTCGGCGACCAGCACGACCCGGTCGTAGACGGGGAAGAACAGCGAGAGGTTCGTGTAGGCCGCCTGCCCCAGCGTGATCAGCCCGTTGTCGTCGTAGTGGAAGTAGAGCACCAGACCGATTCCGTTCTCGCCCTTCTCCTCCTCGTCGCACGGCTCGGGGGTGAAGTCGTCCTCGTTGGCGACGTTGTCGCCGTCCGCGTCGGCGCGGACCACCTTCAGCTGGGCCGACGCGCTGCCGTTGCACTGGTTCGGGCCGCAGAGGTTCGCCGGACCCAGGTCGACGATCTGGGTCGGCGCCCCGCGCGACGGGTCGCACTCGAGCAGCACGTTGGCGCAGTCTCTGCCGAGGTCGTCGTCGCCGTTGGCGCCGCCGCCATCGTGCTCGGTGAAGTCGGCGCACACCCACACGTTGAGGGCGTGGCCGGTCTGGACCTCCCAGGTGCCGAGCAGCACGTCGTGCCCCTTCGTCTCGCCGACGCTGTAGACCGACTCGGGGATCTCGACCGACTCGGCGGTCGGCGGATTGCCGTAGCTGGCCCTGAACACCGTGGAGATCTCGCCCTTGCCCTCGGAGAAGCCCTGGCCCTTGGTGAACTCGGTCTCGGTGATCCAGATCTCGATGTCGCAGGCGCCGTTCTCGGGCGGCAGCGACGGCTCGAACTCCGGGCTCTCGCACAGCAGCGGGTCGATCGAGCGCGGGTTCCATCCGGTGACATCGGTGACATCGGTCACACCGTCGACGGAGGGATCGTCCAGGTCGTCGAGCGCGGGAACCCACTGCGTCTGCGCCGCCGCGGGCGCGGCGAGCAGGACGAGGATGGAGAGAACGGTGCCGATGGGCTGCGCGGTTCGGGACTGCATGGCTTGCGGGCCTCCTCGATGGAAACGCGAGACGGCCAACTCGACGCGTCCGCGTGCGCGTTCCCTCGAGCAAGCGGCGTGCCCGGACGGAGACCTCGGTGTTTCGCGCACTTGTCCGTCGCGCGGGAGCGTCGGACGGCAACGCGCGGCGTCCGCCTGCAACGCCGCGTTGCCAGCGGGCGCGAGACCGCGGTCACTCGTCGGCTCAGCCCAGGATCTCGGTGCCGCCGCCGTCGATGCGCAGGTTCGTCCCGTTGACGTAGCCCGCGTGGTCGCTGGCCAGGAAGGCCACGAGCCGGCCCACCTCCTCGGGGCGCCCGAGGCGACCCGTGGGGTTCGGCATCCACTCGCGCGCCGCGCGAGCCTCGACGTCGACCCAGTCGGTGCCGTGCCCCTCGCGCTCGGCGCGCCGCACGAGCCAGGCCTTCACCTCGTCGGTGGCGAGGATACCCGGGCTCACCACGTTCGCGGTGACGCCGGTCCCCGCGAGCTCCTTCGCGAGGCTCAGCACGAGGTTGAGGAGCGCGGTCTTCGAGGCGTAGTAGTGCGGCATGCGCGCCGCCGGCCGGTGGGTGCCGATGGTGCTCAGGAAGATCACGCGCCCGAAGCCGCGCTCCCGCATGCCCGGGGTGAAGGCCTGGGTCATCCGCACCGCCGAGAGCACGTTCTTCTCGTACAGGTCGATCCAGTCGGCGGTCGGGCTCTGCCAGCTGCCGCCCTCGGCCACGCCGTAGTTGTTGACCAGCACGTCCACCGCGCCGACCGCCTCGATCACCCGGGCGGCCCCGGCGTCGGTGCGGATGTCGCCCCAGACCGCCGACGCCCGGCCTCCGGCCGCGTGGATCGACGCCGCCACCGCCTCGGCGGGCGCTTCCTCGAAGCCGTGGACCACCACCTCGGCACCCTCGTCGGCCAGCACCCGGGCGGTCGCGGCGCCCGTGCCTCGGTAGCTGCCCGTCACGAGGATCCGGCGTGCGGTGAGACCGAGGTCCACGCCGCCGCACCATAGCGCACGGCATGCGGACGCTCTGGCACATCCTCGAGCCAGCCCCCCGGCGCGCGGGCGCCTCACCTGGGTCGCGCGTGGTGAAACGCACACCCACCCTGACCTCTGCGGGCCGCTCCTCTACCCGCGCGACAATCGTGCGATCTCGCGCCCCGCAACTCGATATCCTGTGGGCGACGGTCTTCGGTGAGCGCGGCGGGCCCGCCGCATCACGAGCGGAGGCGCCGACATGCCCGACCCCGCGATCGACGAGCTGCGCAAGGCCTTCGACCGAGCGGATCTCACGCTCTACCTCGGCGCCGGGGTGAGCATGGACAGCGGTCTCCCGAGCTGGGACAAGCTCGTGCTCACGATGTATCTCCACGCGCTTGGCAATCTGGACAAGCAGGACTCGCCGCTGCGCAACTGGCGGGTCTACCCGAACTACCTCGAGGCCATCGCGCAGTTCCGGATCGAGTCGTCGGCCGACCCCGCCGAGATCACCGCGCAGAAGATCCGGGGGCTCGTGCCCGACGACGAAGACTTCGTGGAGCTGCTGCGCAGCACGCTCTACTCGCGCATGCGCTACAGCGACAGCGCGGACGAGAACGCCACGCTCGAGGCGGTGCGGCGGTTGTGCACCGCGAGCGGCGAAGACCGCGGGCTCTCGGCGATCGTCAGCTACAACTACGACGGCCTCGTCGAGCGCGACGCCAGCCGCGCGGAGCCAGTGTGGGTCGATGAGAAGGGCAACGACGCCAGCGCAGACGGGCCCGCCGCTGCCCATTCCGGGTTCACGCTGCCCGTCTACCACGTGCACGGCTATCTGCCCAACGAGGGCGGAGGCTCGAAGTACGACCAGCTGATCTTCACGGAAGAGCAGTTCCACGCCGCCGCCTCCGACCCCTACTCGTGGTCGAATCTGGTGCAGATGCGCCAGCTTGGCGCCACCACCGGCCTCATGGTCGGGATGAGCCTCGTGGACCGGAACCTGCGGCGGCTGCTCGAAGCGATGCGCAAGGTGCCAAACGCGCGGCCGCAATACGTCATCCTCAAACGAGAGGAGGCGCCGAAGCTCGAGTGGCATCAGTTGGAGCGCATCGAGGGGCTCGCCGAGAAGTACGGCCGCAACCGCAAGGTCGACCAGCCATACGGCAAGTCGGAGGATCAGATCCAGGCCATCTACTCGCTGCTCTACGAGCACGACCGGGCGATGACGCGCCAGGTGCTGAACGAGCTCGGCGTCCAGGTCATCTGGATCGACGAGTACGACGAGGTAGCCACTCGGCTGGACGAGGTGGGGGGCGGTAGCTAGAGCGCTAGCCGCCGCTGCGCCGGCGCCGGGCCTCGCTCGCGGGCCCGTCGGGGACGGACCAGCCGCGTAGCGCGGTCAGGCTGTCCGGGTCGGCGCCCCGCTTGGTCTCCTCGTTCTCCAGCCAGTCGTCCAGGTGGGTCCAGGGCTCGATCTCCGGGCCGTGCTGCAGGATCCACGGCTCGTAGCCGGCGCCGGGCTGGTTCTCCACGCTGTGGGTGCGGAGCTTCACGCTCTCGTGGATCACGGCCTTGCCGAACTTCTCGTTGCTCCACCAGCGCTGCTTGGCCGGGAAGATCGCGCGCTTCCAAGCCTTGTCCCGGGCGTCGTGCATCTGGCCGTCGGGGTTCGGCGTGCAGCGCCCCTCGATCCCGCGTCCCCGGTAGAAGCGCAGGCCGTGCTTGAGCGACTTGCCCACCATCCACTCCAGCACGATGTCGGACAGCTCCTTCTCCGCGTAGCCGCCGCCCACGTCGGTGTGCATGCCCATGAACCAGACCTGGTCGAGCTCCTGGCCCGGCTTGGTGCGCTCACGGTCGAAGAAGACCGGGTGGAAGGTCTTGCGGACGTCGTCGATGGCCACGGCGTGGGCCACGGCACGGACCGATTCGCTGATCCGGAAGTCGTGGAAGCCGTGGGGGAAGACCTTGTCCACCAGCCGGTCGAGGCGCGAGTTCGGCACTCCGAGGGCCGCCACCGTGTCCCATACGCCCATGAAGGCCACCGTCGCCCACATGGTGTGGTTCTGCTCCAGGAACTCCTCGGCCTTCTTCTCCCGCCTGGCCGCGTTCTTCACCTTGTAGATCTTCCAGGCCTCGTCGACCAGCTTGCCCCGGGAGCGCGGCAGGATCCCGAACATGTGGATGAAGCCCGAGAGGCTGCGCACGGTGGCGGCGCCGCGGCTGAAGCCGAAGAGGAA
>JASJBO010000350.1 GCA_030066475.1 Myxococcota bacterium | reverse complement strand
TGCGCGGCAGAAGCCCCTCGCAAGCGCCCGAAGGGCGCGCGCAGTGAGGCGAAGCCGAACGAAGTCAGACAGCTACGGGTTGAGCTGCCACAGCTCGTAGTTCAGCGCGCTCGCGAAGCCGACCCAGGCCAGATAGGGAGCCAGCAGCCAGACCGCCGGCCGATCCACCCGCCAGGCCAGCGCCATGGTCACGGCGATCGCGATCCAGAGCGCGCGGATCTCGAAGAACGCAAGCTCGGGTCGGTGGAGCCCGAAGAAGAGCCAGGGCCACGCGGCGTTCAGCCCGAGCTGGATGCCCCAGGCAATCATCGCCGCCCCGAGGCCGCGCGCGCGCCACAGCCGCCAGCCGGCCAGGGCCATCATCGCGTAGAGCAGGGTCCACACCGGTGGGAACAGCCAGCTCGGAGGGGTCCAGCTCGGCTTCTCGAGAGCCGCGTACCAGTCACCGGGGGGGAACGCGCTGCCACTTGCCGCGGCCGCCGCTGCGAGCAGCAGGAACACGGCGAGCGAACGCCACGAAGCTCGCCAGGTTGAAGCGGGTTCGAGCCGCACGCTGCGGTTTTAGCGTGCGCGCAGGGAGCCCGCCGCCGTCTGGCGCAGTCTCCGCGATCGGCCCTGGACACGGACGGCCACCTCGATCGGCTCCCGAACGCCGCTGTGACCCAGCTCACAGCGATCGCGGGCGGGCCGGGACTAGGGTGAGCCGATTCGCGGAGGTCGCTGGCGATGAGCCAACTGATCTTTCTCGCCCACCTCCCCCTGCTCCGCATGGAGCAGGAGGAGGTGCCGTTCGCCGGCGGCTGGCTCTGGCGGGTTCCCTTCGAGACCTACGACTCCCTCAGCCTCGGGGCCTTCTCCGACCACCGGCGCGGCTACGAGGAGACCGCGCCGGTCTTCTTTCGCTTCGATGCCGAGTTCGACCTCCCGGAGCTGTCCGAGGGCGTGGAGGAGGCGGGCGGTGCGATCGAGCTGAAGACCCGATCGGACAACTGGGCCTCGCTGTGCGCGCTGGGGTTCCCGTCGGCCTACGACTTCCACCAGGGACTCGTCGATCGCGCCTGGGTGTCGCTGGTGCTGGCCGCTCCGGCCGCGGCGCTGCCCTCTCCCCGTCTCTCGGTCACCTTCGTCCACTGTCCGAGCGAGGCCTGCTTCGAGCTGTCGGACAGGAGCTTCCAGACGCTTCGGGTCCAGGGCGACGCCGATCAGGAGTACCTCTTCCTTCCCGAGGCGGCTGGACCGCCGCTCTCCTCCGAGACGATCGAGCACGCATCCGGGCTGGCCGCGACGATGGATGCAACGGCCGACGACCCCGACGTCGCGGGAGCGATCGGATCGCTCGTCACCGCGACGGCGCCGGTGCTGTCTCCGGCCGAGCAGCTCACCCTGTGCGTCGTCGCGCTGGAGTCGCTGCTGCTGCCGGAGATCCGGTCCGGACTCGGAAGGACCTTCGCGACGCGTCTGGGCGCGCTGCTGGCGACGAGCCCGGAGCACCTGGAGACGCTGAAGCGCGGCGCGCGGCGGCTGTACGACGCCCGCAGCGCCAGCCTGCACGGCGCGCCGCGGAGCTCGGCCCGCAACGCCGCGGACGCAGCCCGCCGAGCGCACGCTCAGCAGCTGCTCGGCGCCTCGATCTGCGGGATGGCACGGCGACTCCGCTCGGAGCCCTCGCTCGATGCGCTGCGCTCGCAGCTCGACGCGCCGCCCCGGGCGCTCGACGGGAGTCTCGTTCCGCTGCCGCTGGCCGATCCCCCCGGACTGCGCCCCGCCGACCGCCTGCGAACCCAGCGCGGCCGGGTCGCGGGGACGTTCTCCTCGCTGGCCGACCTGAGTGCGCCCGAAGGAAGCGCGGTCGGCTGGTGCCCCCTGATCGGACTCGCCACGGAGGACGTGTTCGCCTTCGGGAAGGCCCTCGACGAGGAGCCCGCCGGGACGCCGCAGCCTCCCGTGCTGATGCCGCTCTCGGGTCCCGCGATCAGCGCCCTCGAAGAGAAGGACATCGCGCGCGACTCCATCGGCGTGATGAGGCCCGAGCAGGAGCTCGGTGCCAGCGTCCTGTGTCTCGCGGTCCAGGACGCCTCGCTGTCCCACGAGGACGCCGCCTCGCTGCTCGAGCGGCCGCGCGATCTCGGCGTGCTGGCGCTGCGGCTCGCCGGCTTCGGGAGGTTCCACGACCCCGAGCTGCTCGGGTCGTACACCTACATCCAGAGCATGCGATACCGACGCGCGACCGTGCTCCGGCAGACGGTGCTGCAGGCTGCGCGCACGTCGGCTGCCGGGCGCGTGACGGCAGCCGACATGGAACGGGTCCTACCCGCCTGGGACCTGCTGACGACCTACGACGCGCGGGGGCGCCACTTCGAGATCGACCACATCCTGACCCTCTTCCGCCGCGCCTTCGATCGACGCTTCGTTCCCGCCCGCTCCCGGCCTGGCCTGCTGCTCGGCGCGCTGGAGGGCATGCTCGGGCGCTTCCGATCCCGCCACGAGCCCGTCCAGCTCGAGCACCTGGTCACCGAGGCGGTGGGCGACACCGAGGCCTCCCGCTGGTTCGCCGAAGCGGGCAGGAGCTTCCGCAACGCCGTGGCGCACGGCCGCTGGGATCCCGGCCGGGAGGAGCTGGCGCCGTTCGCCCTTTTGCTCGAGCTCGTGGGCGCACTGATCCCCCTGCTGCTCACGACCTGGCTGGACGGCGGCTCCGACAGCGGCCAGCGACCCGGACGCTGGCTGACGGAGCGCGTCGAAGAGGGCCTGACGCCGTGACCGGGCCGGGGAGGGGGTGCGGCTTGCCTGCTCCGGAGCAACGCCTAGGTTCCTCGCTCCGCCCCGACGACACGAGAGCGGGCCCGCCGGACATCACCTCTGGCCCGAATGCCCGCATCGACAGTGCGGCCCCCTCTGGGGCCGACCGGGAGGATTCACCATGCACGAGCGCCCGATCCAGGTCGCCGCCGTCGCGGCGATCTTCGTCATCTTCGCTGCCCCCGCCCTCGCCGACGAAGAGATCTGCGACGGGGTCTTCAGCGGCGGCAGCTTCGAGGACGACGTCGCTGTGCCGGACGGAGCGACCTGCACGCTCGACGGCACCCGGGTCAAGGGCAATCTCAAGGTGCTCTCCGGCGGCGCGCTCGTGGCCACCGGCGCCAGGCTGCGGAACGACCTCCAGGCCGAGGAGGCTCGCTACCTCCAGATCCTGAACACGCGGATTGCCGGCAACGTCCAGCTCGACGCCACCAGTGACGTGCCACCCTCGGCCGCGGCCAACCAGGTCTGCGGCTCGAAGATCGGTGGCGACCTCCAGCTGGTCGAGAACCGCGCGCCGTTCGAGATCGGCTGCGACAGCGGGAACCAGGTGAAGGGGAACCTGCAGATCAGTCAGAGCGAGATCGCCGACGGAACGATCGTCGTCACCAACAACCGCATCCGCGGCGATCTCCAGTACCAGGCGAACACGACGAGCGCCGGCGCGGACCTCTCGAACAACCGGGTCCGGCAGAACCTCCAGTGCACCGACAACGAGCCGCCTCCGATGGGGGCGGGAAACACGGCCGGCGACGCCGACGGCCAGTGCTCGCAGCTCGCCACCGAAGGCAGGCGCGGCGGCAGCAGGACGGTCGACCTGGACGTCTGCAACGGCGTCTTCGGCAAGGAGAAGTTCGACGACGTGACGGTGCCCGACGGGGCGACCTGCACGCTGAACGGAACGCGAGTCAAGGGCAACGTCCTCGTCCAGTCCGGCGGGGTCCTCGTCGCGACCGACGCGCGGGTCAAGGGCAACGTCCAGGTCGAATCGGGCGGGGCGCTCGACGCCACGGGGGTCAAGGTCCGGGGCAACATCCAGACCGACGAGGCGACCGACGTCCGGGTCCGGGACGCCAGGGTGGGCGGCGATGTGCAGATCCTCGCCACCACCGGCACGCCGCCCGACGGCGGACCGAACCAGGTCTGCGGCTCGCGGATCAAGAGCAACCTGCAGGCCACCGGGAACACCGCGCCGATCGAGCTCGGCTGCGCGGACGGCAACAAGGTAGGAGGCAACCTGCAGGTCCAGGACAGCCAGATCGCAGGGCAGGCGAGCGAGATCGTGATCGCCGTCGCGAACAACAAGGTGCGCGGCGACCTCCAGTTCGACGACAACGCGGGCGGAGACGCGGAGTTCGACATCTCCGGGAACCGGATCGGACAGAACCTGCAGTGCGCGGACAACACGCCGCCGCCGATGGGATCGGGCAACCGGGTCGGTGGCGACGTCGACGGGCAGTGCTCCGGTCTGGCGAACTGACGAGCGGCGCGCCTCACGACGGCCCCTCGGCGCGCAGCGCCACGGCGCGGTCCTCGGTGCGGCGGATGCGCGCGAGCGCCCACTCGAGCGATCCGCGGTAGTCGGCGCGCTCCCACGCGATCAGCAGCACGTGCCAGAGCAGCACGTTGGCCGCAGCGAAGGCGAGCACGAGGGCGACGCGGGCGTTCCAGCCCGGCGCCGCGGCGTCGACGAGCAGGCGCAGCGCCATCGCCAGGATGCCCTCCAGCATGAAGATCGTGAGACTCAAGCGCCCGAAGCGCAGCAGGGCGCGCAGCCAGCGCGGCCGCCACGGCGCGCGCGGCGAGTCCGGTCCCGGATCGAAGGCGGCGAGCAGGCCGACGAGCAGCCACGCGAACAGGCCGAGCAACAGGTTCGCGAGCGAGGCGAAGTAGACCGGCGACTGGCCCCAGATGCCCTCGCGGTCGGCCAGCACGACGCCGCCCAGCGACAGCAGGCCGGCGCCGCCGCAGGCCAGCAGGACGAGGCCGACGACGCCCATCAGGCGGTAGAGCGAGCGACGCGGCTCGCCGCGCGCGAGCGAGGCGCCGACGATCGCGCCCAGCAGTCCGTAGGCGAAGAACGGGAACACGGGGTTGGGGTCGTTGACCAGCAGCGCGAGCGGCACCGCCGCGGCGATGGACGCGCCCCCTTCCCGCACCAGGCTCCTCATGGGCTCGAAGAGGAGCCAGCGCAGCAGCGGCGTGGCGAGCAGGACCACCGCACCGAGGATCAGCAGCGAGCGCGTCAGGGGGTCGCCCGCCCGCGGCGCGCGGCGCCGGTAGAGCCAGCGCAGCGTCAGCGACACCAGCAGCACGTTGGAGGCGATCATCCAGAGCGCGCTCGCGAACACCCAGCTCTCCGGGTGGACACGCGGGAGCTCGCCGTAGTAGATCAGTCCCGGGACCAGCGTGACGCGCAGGTTCGGGTCGTCGACGTTCGGCGTGACGGCCGAGTTGCCGACCGCGATCGTCCAGACCCAGTGCATCGCGAACAGGATTGCGAAGGTCTGGAGCGCGCCCGCCACGAGCGAGCGCGGATAGCGCCACGACCCGGCGCCGCCAGCGTCCGCCTGCTCGCGTTCGAGCCGGCGCAGCGCGGTGGTGGCGTTGGCGGCGCCCGAGACCACACCGAACAGGCCCGCCCACAGCAGCAGGAAGCCGAACGCCACCAGCCAGGGCGGCGGCGACTCGAGCGCGGCCTCGAGGTCCGCGAAGTGGAAGGCGCCGTTGTGGAGGAAGACCATCCCGAGGATGGCGAGGCCACGCAGGACGTCGAGCGTGACGACGCGTTCGGTCCGGATCCCGCCCACGGCGCTCCCTCCCGGCCCGGCGAACCATACACCGATCGAGGCTGTATGTTCCCTCGGCGAGCGAGGGGGCCGGGAGAGGAGCGATGACCGAGACCTCCGAGACGACCGCGCCCTGGCCCTCGATGCGGGGCGGCCTCGCCAACCACGGGCGCGCCCGCGTGCCGGCCGAGCCGCGCGACTGGCCGGTGCGGCTCTTCCCGACGGGCGGGCCGGTGTTCTCGACCCCCGTGATCGGGCCCGGCGAGCAGCTCTACGTCGGCTCGGCCGACCGCTGCTTCTACCGGCTCGATCCCGCCAGCGGACGCGTGGTCTGGCGCGTCGAGACCGAGGAGATCATCGACTCGGCGGCGTGCATCGGGCGAGACGGAACGATCTGGGTGCCGAGCGCCGACGGGCGCATCTACGGCTTCAGCGACGCGGGCAAGGAGGTGTGGCGCTACGACCGCATGCTCGATCGCTCGCGCGTCACGCCCTCCACCATCTACTGGTGGGAGGCCAACGTCTGCGAGGGCCCGAACGGCTGGCTGTATGCCGGCAGCGACGACTTCTACCTCTACGCGATCGAGCCCTACGCGGGCGTGCGCTGGGCGGCGCCGACCGGGCTGCAGATCTGGGCGGCGCCGGCCTTCGAGGACGACCGGGTCTTCGTGGCCTCCTTCGACCGCTGCGTCTACGCCTTCGATCTCGCGACGGGGAGGACACGCTGGCGCCGCAACCTCGGCAACTTCGTGGCCTCGTCGCCCGCCGTGGCCGGCGGACTCGTCGTGGTGGCGAGCTTCGACCACCACGTCGTCGCGCTCGACGCCTCGGACGGTCGCGTGGTGTGGCGCACGCCGACGGGCGGACCGGTCTACGCCTCGGTCGCGGTCCACGCGGACCAGGTGATGGTGGGATCGGCGGACGGCTGCGTGTACGCGCTCGCGCTGCGCACCGGCGAGGTGCGCTGGACGCGCTGGCTCGGCGACGCGATCCGCGGCTCGGCCGCAGTGGGGGAGGACCTCTACGTCCCGGGCGGCGACGGCCGGCTCTCCTGCCTGCGCCTCGACGGCTCGCTGCGCTGGCAGCTCGACACGCGCGAGCCCGGCACGCTGTGCAACCTGAACGCGTCGGTGGCGATCGGCCGCCACGGCGTCGCGACGGCCTCGGCGAGCGGCGCGATCGTCTACGTGCCCCACGGCGCGGTGCCCGACGCGCCGGCCGAGCCGCGCGAGCCCGACGGCCTCCGGCTGCTCGTCTGCAGCGCGGGCGGCGCCGCCGGCGAGCCGGTGGGACCGGACGACGTGGTGGGGGTGCGGGTGCTGCACACCGAGGACGGCGTCACGCGGCCCGGCCGGATCCGCGCCGCGAACGCGCCGCTCTGCCCGGACGGAAGCCAGGTGCACGTGATCGCCGGGGGCGCGCCGCGCGTGCGGGTGCGCGGTCGCGTCGCCGTGGGCGGGAGCGAGCGCGACTTCGACGAGGAGATCGAGATCGCGCGGGTCGAGAGCGAGCCGGGCCCGCTGCCCGAGCGCTTCCGCGTGGCGCGCGTCGCGGTGCAGGCGCCCGCCATCGTGCCGACCTTCGACCAGGTCGGGCTCGCGAGCCTCCACATCGACGTGGGCGTGCTGGCTCGGGACGGCGAGCGCGTGGTCGCCTGGGGCGTGCAGCGCTTCGGGATGGACGCGAGCGGCGCTGCGGTGGGCGTCCCCGAGCCGCGCATCCACCACTACGCCTTCGACGGAACCTGGCGCGACGGCACGCTGGTGCTCGAGTCGGGCGAGTGCCTGTTCGAGATCACCGCCTTCCCGGTCCCGCTCACGCGGCTGCGACTGGTAGCGCACCGCCGGGGCGGCGAGCTGGTCGGGGGCAGCCTGCTGGCCGAGACCGACGCGCGCCGCGTGCTGCGCCTGCTGCCGTCGCTGCTCCCGGCGGGCGGGCTGGCGCGCGCACGGGGCTGGTTCCCGGAGCGACCGGGCCTGCGCGACGTCGCCGCGCTCGCCAGCATCGGCTGGCGCACGCTCGGGCTCGTGCCGGCGCTGCTCGGCGGGATGTGGAAGCCGTGGGGTCTGCTCGACGAGCAGCTGCGCTTCCACGGCATCGGGAGCTTCCGGGTCGGAGAGGTCCCCGCGCGCGCGAGCGGGCTCGAGCTGG
>JASJBO010000349.1 GCA_030066475.1 Myxococcota bacterium | reverse complement strand
TCCCTATTCGAGCTTGCTCCGGGAGGGGCTTGCCCCGCCGCCGGTCACCCGGCTGTCGCGCGTGGGCTCTTACCCCACGATTTCACCCTTGCCTGTGCCTCCCCCGCGCGCCCTCACCCGGACGCGCGGCTTCATCGGCCATCGGCGGTGTGGTTTCTGCGGCGCTTTCCCTCGGGTCGCCCCGGGTCGCCGTTAGCGACCTCCCTGCCCGATGGAGCCCGGACTTTCCTCCCGCGGGCGGTCCTGCCCGCCGGCGATCCCCCGTCCAGCTCCGGTCGGCCGCACGCTAGCACTTCCGCTATCCGTTCCGGCCATGGGCGACCTCGCCGAGGCCTTCCGTACGGCCGCGCGCCTGATCGTCGAGCTCGATCCGGCGCTGGTCGAGATCGTGGCGCTCTCGCTGCGGGTGAGCGGCCTGGCGCTCGTGCTCGCGGCGGCGATCGGGCTGCCGCTGGGCGCCCTGATCGGGATCGCGCGCTTCCCGGGGCGCCGCGCCGTCGTCGTGTCGCTGAACGCGCTGATGGGGCTGCCGCCCGTCGTGGTGGGGCTCGTCGTGTATCTGGCGCTGTCGCGCTCCGGGCCGCTCGGGGGCCTCGGCTGGCTCTTCACGCCGGCCGCGATGGTGATCGCCCAGACCCTGCTGGTGACGCCGATCGTGGCGGCGCTGACGCGCCAGGTGATGGAGGACCTGTGGGCGGAGTACGGCGAGCAGCTCCGCTCGCTCGGGATGCGGCCGCTGCGCGCCGTGCCGACCCTGCTGTTCGAGGGGCGCTACGCCCTCTTCACCGTGCTGCTGGCGGGCTTCGGCCGCGCCATCGCCGAGGTCGGCGCCGTCATCATCGTGGGTGGCAACATCGCCCACGTGACGCGCGTGATGACCACCGCCATCGCGCTCGAGACCAACCGCGGCGACCTGCCGCTGGCGCTGGGGCTCGGCATCCTGCTCGTCGGCCTCGCGCTGGTCGTGAACGGACTCGCCGAGCTGGCCCGCGAGGCGACGCGACGTGTCGCGGCCTGAGATCCTGCCGCTCGTGTTCGAGCGGGTCGGCTACGCGGCGCGCGGGCAGCACCTGCTGCACGACGTGAGCTTCTCGCTCGGGGCCGGGCCGGTCAGCGTGATCCTGGGACCCAACGGTGCGGGCAAGACGCTGCTGCTGCGGCTCGCCAATGGGCTGCTGCGGCCGAGCGCCGGGTCGGTGCGATGGGACGGGGCGGACGCGGCGGGCGTCGCGCGGCACATCGCGCTGGTGTTCCAGCGGCCGGTGCTGCTGCGCCGCTCGGCGCGCGCCAACGTCGAGTTCGCGCTGCGCCTGCACGGCGTCGCCGCCGACGAGCGCGCGCGCCGCACCGGCCGCGTGCTCGAGGCCGTGCGGCTGGCGCCGCTGGCCGAGCGCCCCGCCCGTCTGCTCTCGGTGGGCCAGCAGCACCGGCTGGCGCTGGCCCGCGCCTGGGCGCTCGAGCCCGAGGTGCTGTTCCTCGACGAGCCGGCGGCCTCGCTCGACCCCGGGGCCTCGCGCGCGCTCGAGTCGGCGATCCGCGCGATCCGCGCCGAGGGCACCAAGATCGTGCTCACCACGCACGACCTGGCGCAGGCCGAGCGCATGGCGGACGAGGTGCTGTTCCTCCACCGCGGCCGCCTGGTCGAGAGCGGCCCCGCCGCGAGCTTCTTCGCCGAGCCGCGCAGCGCGGAGGCGCGCAAGTTCCTGCAGGGGGAGATCCTGGATTGAGCCCGAGACTTCGGCTCCTGACGGCGCTGGCCGGGGCGCTGCTCTGGTGTGCCCCGGCACTCGCCGAGAAGCCCTTCCTGCTGCTGGCCTCGACGACGTCCACCCGCGACTCGGGCCTGCTCGCCGATCTGCTGCCGCGCTTCGAGGCGCGCACCGGCATCGAGGTGCGCGTGGTCGCGGTCGGCACCGGGCGCGCACTCGAGCTCGGCCGCCGCGGCGACGTGGACGCGCTGCTGGTGCACGACCGCGTCTCCGAGGACGCCTTCGTCGCCGACGGCCACGGCCAGCTGCGCCGCGACGTCATGTACAACGACTTCGTGATCGTGGGCCCGGCCGACGATCCCGCCGGCCTCTCGGGCATGGAGAGCGCCGCCGCCGGGCTCGCCGCGATCGCGGCCAGCAAGGCGCTGTTCCTCTCGCGCGGCGACGACTCCGGCACCCACAAGGCCGAGCTGCGGCTGTGGCTCACGGCGGGCGTGGACCCGCGGCCCGCCTCCGGCTCCTGGTACCGCGAGACCGGCAACGGCATGGGGGCCACGCTCAACACCGCCGCCGAGCTCGGCGCCTACGTGCTCACCGACCGGGGCACCTGGCTCTCGTTCCGCAACCGCCGCGGGCTCGGGATCCGCCTCGAGGGCGACCCCCCGCTACGCAATCCCTACGGCGTCCTGGTGGTGAGTCCCGAGCGGCACGCGCACGTGAAGGTCGAGCTGGCCCGGAAGCTGGCCGACTGGCTTGTTTCCCCCGAGGGGCAGGAGGTGATCGCGGCCTTTCGCGTGAACGGGAGGCAGCTCTTCTTCGTGGATTGACTCCGCGGTAAGTATCTACTAGATACTTATCCCATGGCTGAACAGGTATCCGTGCGCAGGCCGGGCGGAGACTTCCTGCGGCCGGGTCAGATCTTCGATCCGGTGGCCCGGGCGCTCGACCTGATCGGAGACCGCTGGAAGCTCGTGATCGTCCGCCACCTGCTGGGCGGGCCCAAGGGTTTCCAGGAGCTGCGCGCGCGCACCGGCATCGCACCCCGCGTGCTCTCGGGCCGGCTGCGCCAGCTCGCCGCCGAGGACCTGGTGCACACGGTGGCGCGCGGCTCGCGCTCGGTCTACGCGGTCACCGACCGCGGCCGGACGCTCGAGCCGATCGTCGCGTCGATCGCGCGCTGGTGGGTGCGCCACGCGATGGAGGAGCACATCGACACCGTGGGTCCCTTCACGGACACCTCGGCCCAGTCGATCCTCGAGTCGCTCCCGTTCCTGCTGCGCGAGGAGCGCGCCCGCGGCGCCCGCGTGAGCTTCGAGATGCGCCTGACCGGCGAGGGCGGCGGCGTCTGGACCGTGTCGATCCACGACGGCGTGTGCGAGGTGCGGCGCGGCTTCGCCGAGAGCGCCGACGTCCGGTACACGGCCGAGGCGCGCGTCTGGTGCGCCGTGGCGCTCGGCCTGATGGATGCGCGCACCGCCCACCAGAACGGCCTGCTCAGCAAGGACGGCGGGCGCGAGGCGCTCGACGAGTTCTTCTACCAGATTCCGCGACCGAGCTCCGAGGCAACGAGGCCCGGAGACCCGGCGCGGTCCCACGAAGGAGAGACGCAGTGATCTCGTTCGGACCCACCGAAGAGCAGGAGGTCGCCCGCGAGGCGATGCGGGAGTACGCGCAGAGCGCGATCCGCCCGCTGGCGCGCGAGTGCGACGAGGCGGCGGCGATTCCCGACGACTTCCTCCAGGAAGTCTGGCAGCTCGGGCTGACCGCCACGCAGATTCCCGAGAGCTACGGGGGCGGCGGCGAGCCGCGCTCGCCGCTCACCAACGCGCTGGTGCTCGAGGAGCTGGCCTGCGGCGACGCGAGCCTGGCGCTGGCGGCCGTGGCCCCCTCGCTGTTCGCGCTGCCGCTGGTCGAGTTCGGCACCGAGGCGCAGAAGCAGGCGTACCTGCCCGCCTTCTGCGGCGAGAAGTACGTGCCCGCCACGATGGCGCTGGTCGAGCCGGGCGTCGGCTTCGACCCCGCCGGCGTGCGCACCGTGGCCGAGCGCAAGGGCGACGGCTGGGTGCTCTCGGGCCACAAGAGCTTCGTGCCGCTGGGCGACCGCGCCGAGCAGTTCCTGGTGCTGGCCCGCAACGGCGGCGGCGAGGCCTGGGGCGAGCTGGTGGCCTTCATCGTGCCGCGCAGCGCCGAGGGCCTCACGGTCACCGAGACCGAGAAGAACCTCGGCCTGAAGGCGCTGTCCACCGCGGGCCTCGTGCTCGAGCGGGTGGAGCTCCCGGCCGAGGCGAGGCTCGGCGGCGACGCGGCGATCGACGCCCGGCGCCTGATCAACCTGTCGCGCACTGCGCTCGGGGCGGTGATGGTCGGCGTGTCGCGCGCGGTCCTGGAGTACTGCGTGCCCTACGCCAAGGACCGCGAGGCCTTCGACGAGGCCATCGCCAAGAAGCAGGCGATCGCGTTCCGGCTGGCCGACATGCACATCGAGACCGACTCGATGCGCTGGCTGGTGTGGAAGGCGGCGGCGCGGCTCGAGCAGGGGCTCGACGCCACCCGCGAGGCGCACCTGGCGCGCGCCTACGCCGCGAAGCAGTCGATGAAGATCGCCGACGACGGCGTCCAGGTGCTGGGCGGCCACGGCTTCATCCGGGAGCACCCGGTGGAGCTGTGGTACCGCAACGCCCGCACCCTCGGCGTCCTCGAAGGCACGGCCGCGATCTAGGAGAACCCCCACGATGATCGACTTCGAACTCACGCAGAAGGATCGCGAGATCCTCGACCAGGTGCGCGCCGAGGCCCTCGTGTGCCGCAAGTACGCGCGCCACTACGACGAGAACGAGGAGGAGTTCGCGCCGGACGAGCTGCCGGAGGCGGGCGACTTCCCCAACGTGTACTCGCTGTTCGCGGGCCGCAGCGACCAGGACACCTCGATGGCCGTGATGAGCATGCTCGTCTCGGCCGGGCAGACCTGGGGCGACTACTCGGTGCGCATGCGGCGCGGCAAGGGCGGCCTCGGCAACGCCGCGCTGCGCGCCGCCGGCACGCCCGAGCAGCAGCAGAAGTGGAGCGACCTGACGCTCGCCATGGCCATCACCGAGCCCGGCTGCGGCTCGGACCCCTCGCGGGTGGCGATGACGGCCGTGCTCGACGAGGCCACCGACGAGTGGATCCTCAACGGCGAGAAGATCTTCGTCACCACCGGCTGCCGCGCCGACGGCGTGGTCGTCTGGGCCACGCTCGACAAGTCCGCCGGCCGCGCGGGCATCAAGTCGTTCCTGGTCGAGAAGGACACGCCCGGCTTCATCGTCGCCGGCAAGGAGAAGAAGCTCGGCATCCGCGCCGACGACACCGCCGCCTACGTCTTCCAGGACTGCCGCATCCCGCGCGGCAACCTGCTGGGCGGCAAGGAGGAGATCCCGAAGCAGAGCTCGGGCGGCTTCCGCGGCGTGATGAAGACCTTCAACATGACGCGACCCGCGGTGGCGGCGATCGGTCTCGGCATGGCCGAGGCGTCGCTCGACTTCGCGCGCGAGAAGCTCGCCGAGGCCGGCATCACGATCGAGTACGGCCCCGGCCTGATGGGCCAGTCGGCGGCGGCGCAGCGCTTCCTCGAGCTCGAGGCGCTCTACGAGGCCGCCATGCTCACCGTGCTGCGGGCGGCCTGGCTCTCGGACCAGGGCCAGGCCAACAACGTCGAGTCCTCGGTCTGCAAGGCCAAGGCCGGCGCCGCGGTGCGCGAGGTGACGCAGGGCTGCATCGAGCTGCTCGGGGCGCTGGGCGTCTCGCGCGAGCACCTGCTCGAGAAGTGGTTCCGCGACGTGCGCATCACCGACATCTACGAGGGCACGGGCGAGATCCAGCGCCTGATCATCGCGCGGTCGATCCTCGACTACACGCGCGCAGACCTGAAGTAGACGCCACGCGTTCCCTCGGGCGCCGGAGCGCCCGGGGGACCGCCTCGGCGGCTACTCCGCCAGCCGTTCCCCTGCCTTCAGGAAACCCGCCAGCGCGTGGCACGCGCCGGTGGCGCAGCCGTCGCGAATGCCGCAGCGGGGCGGGTCGCCCGGCGGTACCACGCCGGGGCTGCGGGCGTCCCGCTGAGGCGCGCGCCGCAGCACCTCGTCCCGCATCGCGGCGCGCCAGAGCAAGCGGTCTCCTCGTTCTCGACGGCCAGCGTGGTCGTTCCCGTGACCGACCCGAGCGCGTTCCCGATCATGGGCGTGCAGGCGACGTTGGCCAACGGCATCGGCATCTTCACCGGCGGCGGTGGTACCGGCACGTTGGCCGGCCCCAGAGCTGTTGAGACTCGCGACCGGGCCGCCCGGGTGCTCGAACAGCGCGCTGGCCAGCCCCATAGGGAGTCCGATCCCGATCGGGACGAGCAGTGCGAGCGCTGCGATGCGGAGACCGAGCAAGAAGGAATCTCGGGGTGTCGAGGCTCCCTCATCGACTCCTGCGAATGATCACTGAACTCGGGCATCTACGGAGGAAGCTGCGGTCGAAGTGCCTACGCCGGGATCGGGCGAACGACCGATCCCGCCGCCCTCGTCCTCCACCTCGTAGACGCGCAGGGGGTAGTGCAGCCCCTTGACCTCGATCTCGCCGCGGGGCGTGCAGGAGATCTCGTCGCGGACGAGGGCCCACGTCGTGTGGCTGATCCACACCTTCCCGGGCTCGCAGCGGTCCTGGATGCGGGCGGTCGCGTTCGTCTGGTTGCCGATGGCCGAGTAGGTGGACCGTCCCTCGGAGCCGAAGTCGCCCACGCTCGCCACCCCGGTGTTGATGCCGATGCGGATGCGGAACGGCGTCTGGATTCCCTCGTGGAACCACTTCTCGCGGAGCCCCGCCATGCGTCGCTGCATGGCGAGCGCCATCCGGACGGCCCGCAGCGCGTGATCGCGATCGTTCGTGGCCACGGGTGCCCCGAAGAAGATCATGATGCCGTCCCCGACGAACTGGTTCAGGGTCGCTCCGAACGCGTCTGCCACATCGGTCATCTCGGCCAGGTACTCGTTCAGCAGCGCCGAGAGGTCCTCGGGCTCCATCTGGTCTGGCGCGTGGGAGGAGATCGGACATCACCAGTGGCGGACGCGGATGATCGTGCGCATCTCCGACGGCCAGGTCCTCGCCTCCGACGGCACGCTCGACCTGGCGACGCGCACGTTCAAGGGCAAGAACCTCGAGTGGAGCTGATCGCGGCCGGGTCACCAGCCGGAGTTCGGCGAGGTTCCGGGCGGCGCTGCTGTTCCCGAGCGGTGTGCTGGCGGCGGCCGCGGGCCAGTGGCCGCCTCCGCGGACCGTCGGGGTCACACGCGAGGGCCTGTACCCATGGAAGAGCGTGGCCCCAAGACTGCATCTGACACCCAACCCCCGCGCTGTTCTTCTTCGTAACAGACAAGGAGCCGCCCTCCCTTCGGATTGAACCCGGTCGCGCTCCGTCGGGATCCACGTGCGATTAGCACGACCCGCGACGGCCCGAGGGCCCGACGGAACGTGCGCCATCCACCACCCCCGACGATCCGGAGGATCGATCCGATGAAGTTGCACCTCGAGACGCTCCCGGCTGCCGCCCTCGCCGCGCTCCTGCTGGCGAGCACCGCGCAGGCCCTCTCGTTCGACATCAACGCCGCGACGGCGAGCGCCAACAACCGCCAGCCCTTCGACGTCGCCAACGACGTCTGGCGGCTCGACGTCGGCGACTTCCCCGTCGCGGGGCCGCTGGTGGTCGCGAACGACGTGGGCGGCGACCCCGGGCTGCTGGGGACGGCCGCCGACTCCGTCTACACCTTCGCGAGCGACGCGAACGTCATCGTCCTGCAGAACTTCGACGACAACGACACCGACGGCTTCCCCGCCAACTGGGACAACTCGTGGAACGCGCGCACCGCGCTGCAGGCGATCGCCAACAACACGACCGGCGACCGGCCGGGCTTCTATCTCTACTGGAACGAGAAGCTCGGCGTCAACCGGCTCGTCTACACCGAGAACCTCGACGACGGTCTGTCCGCCCTCCAGATCCTGTTCGCCATCGACTCGG
>JASJBO010000348.1 GCA_030066475.1 Myxococcota bacterium | reverse complement strand
ACCAGCACGGTCCGCACCACCCCGTCCAGCCACCGAAAGTGCTCCGGCCGCCCGATCACGATCGGCCGCTTCACCCGATACCCAGTCCCCATCCATCCCATATCGAAGAAACGGGGGACGTTGGTTAAGAAGTTCAGTAGTTCCCCGGAGGGAACTACTGAACTTCTCAACCAACGTCCCCCTTCTCCCAGCGGAGGTGGAAGTCGATCTGGGTGGGGGTGGCGGTGGCGCGAATGCGGCCGGGGTGGCTGGTGGCTTCGAAGAGGGCGGAGAAGGCGGCGGTGAGGCCGTCGACGTAGGGCGGGCTCTCGAGCAGGGCGGGAGCGGGGGCGGTGAGGAGGAGGCGGCCGCGGCCGGGAGCGTCGTCGTGCCAGGACAGGTCTCCGACGTCGCGGAAGAGCGCGGACCAGGCGCGCGGGGTCCAGCTGGCGAAGCGGGCGAAGTCGTGGCCGACCAGCACGAGCGCCGAGCGGACGAGCGGCCGGAGGTAGGGCTGCTCGAAGGCCGCCAGCACGGTGCTCTGGCAGATCGCGCGCGCCACGTCGTCGCCACTGCACTGGAACGAGGCCTCGGTCAGCGCGCGGTGATGGCCGAAGGGGAGGAACGAGAGCCGGCTCGCCTGGTCGATCTCCACGGCCAGCTCGGGCGCGAGCGCGGCGCGGACCTCGCTCGCGACGGCGGCCCCCCAGCCCTCGATCTGCTCGAGGTGGACCCGCACGAAGGCGGCCAGCACGCGCGGCTCGGCCTGCATCGCCTACGCATCGGCGGGCTCGCGCGAGCGCTTGATCAGGCGGCCTCGCCGCCGTCGGGGCGGAAGCGGGCGGCCAGCACGTCGGCCAGGACGCGGCAGGCGTCGGTCACGGTGAAGATCCCGGCCAGGCGCCCGTTCTTGGTCACGAGCACCGAGCCCAGGTGGCGCTCGGCCATGGTGCGCACCACGCGGTCGAGCGGCTCGGTGGTCTCGACCACGAACGGGTCCGGCACGTAGAGCTGGCGCACGCGGATGCGGCGCTTCTCGTCGGGCCGGAGCGCCTGGTTGATGCGCAGCGCCAGATCGCGCTGGGTCACGATGCCGACCAGCTTGCCGCCGTCCTCCACGGGCAGATGACGCAGCTCGTGGCGCTTCATCAGGTCCTCGGCCGCGGTCACCGGGTCCTCGGCCGCCACGCTGTAGGGGAAGGGGGTCATCACCGCGGCAATGGCGGGGACTCGGTCCAGCTTGCGCAGATCCATGCTCGCTCCCGGCTGCGCGGGCCCGACTACGCGCCGAGCCGCCCGAGCAGCCGACCGATCAGGCCGTCGAAGTCGCCGTTGCTCATCACGACGACGACGTCGCCCGGCTCGCAGGTCGCCCCGAGATGGTCGGCGATCGCCTCCGCGCCGTCGAGGGCCAGCGCATCGCGGCCCTGCGCGCGCAGCGCCGCCACCACCCGTCCGGCGTCGAAGAACTCGGTCACCTCGCCGGTCGCGCTGTAGATGGGCTCCGGCGGCACCTCGGCCAGCACCACGCGGTCGGCCAGCGCCAGCGCCTCCCCGTACTGCGCCTCGAAGAGCCGCCGCCGGCTGGTGTTGCTGCGCGCCTCGAAGGCGGCGACCAGACGCCGCCCCGGGAAGCGCGCGCGCAGCGCCGCCAGGGTCTCGCGCACCGCGGTGGGATGGTGCGCGAAGTCGTCGAGCACCGTCACGCCGCCCGGCTCGCCCCGCAGCTCCTGGCGCCGGCGCACCCCGCGGAACGCGGCGAGCCCCGCCGCCGCCCGCTCTGCCGGCACGCCGAGCGCGTGCGCCGTGACGAGCGCCCCCAGCGCGTTCGCCACGTTGTGGCGCCCGTGCAGCGCCACGCGCGCCTCGAAGCCGGGGACCGCGTCACCCTCGACCCGAAAGCGGGTGCCCGTCGCGTCGGCCTCGAGCCCGGTGGCGCGGCAGGACGCCCGGCTCTCGGCGCCCACCCCGTAGCCCACCACCGCACAGGCGGCGTCCGCCACCACGTCGCGCACGTCGGGATCGTCGACCGCGGCGACCACGACGCCGGCGGCGGGCATCTCGCGCACGAGCTGGCGGAACGCCTGCTTCACGTGGTCGAGATCGCGGTAGATGTCGGCGTGGTCGAACTCGACCGAGGTGAGCAGCAGCGTGCGCGGATGGTAGTGCAGGAACTTCGGGGTCTTGTCGAAGAACGCGGTGTCGTACTCGTCGCCCTCGACCACGAAGTGCGGACCGCGCCCCTCGCGGAACGGCCCCTCGAAGTTGGCCGCCACCCCGCCCACCAGCAGCGACGGGTCCTGGCCCGCCTCGACCAGCACGGTGCCGAGCAGGCTGGTGCAGGTGGTCTTGCCGTGCGTGCCGGTCACCACCACCGAGTGGCGACCCTGCATGGCCAGCTCGTAGAGCGCGTCGGAGAACGAGCGATACGGCACGTCGCCGTCGATCGCCGCGCGCGCCTCGGGGTTGTCGCGCCGGACCGCATTGCCGATCACCACGAGGTCGGGCCGGTCGCGCAGCACGTTGCGGGCATCGAAGCCGATCGAGACGGGGATGCCCCAGCGCTCGAGCGCGTCGCTCATCGGCGGATACAGCGCCCGGTCCGAGCCGGTCACGCGCAGGCCGCGGGCGTGGAGCAGACCGGCCAGCGCACCCATGCCGGTGCCGCCGATCGCGACCAGGTGCACGTGCTCGAGCTTCTCCGGAAGCGGCGCGCTCACCCGGCCCCCTCCACCGCGCGCAGGAAGTGCGCGTAGAGGGCGGCACCGGTCGCGTCGCTCTCGGGATGCCACTCCACACCGAGCAGGCCTTCGCCCACCACCGCCTCGACCACGCCGTCCGGCGCGCGCGCCGCCACGCGCAGGCCCGGCGCCACCCGGTCCACCGCCTGGCGGTGCGAGGACGACACGACGACCCGAGCGCCGAGCACGTCGTGCAGCGGCGCGTCGGCCACCGTCTCGACCGGGTGCTCGAGCCACGACGCACCCCCGCCGTGGTCGAGCGCTCCGGGCAGCGCCGCCGAGAGATCCGGGTAGAGGGTGCCGCCCGCGTGCAGGTTCACGAGCTGCATGCCGTAGCAGACGCCCAGCAACGGCCGACGATTCGAGTGCGCGGCATCGAGCAGCCGCCGCTCCCAGGCAACGCGCTCGGCGCGCTCCGCGGCGGGCGGCTCCGGGCCGTCCAGCGTGGCGGGCAGGTCGCCCCCTCCCGAGATCACCAGGCCGTCGCAGCTGCCCGCGGCCTCGCGCGGGTCCGCCTCGGGACCCAGCAGCAGCGGCAGCCCGCCGGCCTCGCGCACGGCGCGCGCGTAGCTCCGGTTCACGTACAGGTAGTCGACGCCCGCCCGGATGCGAACACCGGGATCGAGGCTCACGGTGATGCCGACGCGCGGCCGACTCACCCGGCCTGGAACGACTCGAGGATCAGGTCGTGCACCAGCGGCCGCAGCTTGAAGGGGCTGCGCTTGGCGACCAGGTGCATCCGGTTGGTGAGCATCACCACCACCGCCTCGCGCTCGAGGTCGATCCACAGCGAGGTGCCGGTGAAGCCGAGATGACCAACCGACTGGGGCGAGAAGTGCTCGCCCGAGCTCGACGCGCCCGGCGTCGGCGTGTCCCAGCCGAGCGCCCAGCTCGTGTCCTCGGGCGCGCGCTCGCGCGTCGCGAAGGTGCGCACCCACTCGCGCGGCAGCAGCTCGCTCCGGCCGTGCCAGACGTCCAGCAGCACCTGGGCGAAGCGCATGAGGTCGTCAGCCGGCGCGAACAGCCCGGCGTGGCCGGCCACGCCGCCCATCGCCCAGGCGTTCGGGTCGTGCACCTCGCCCCACAGCACGCGGCCGCGCCACGGGCAGTTCTCGGTGGCGGCGAAGCCGCGCCGCTCGGGCTCGCTCAGCCCGGGCTCGCCGTCGCCGAGGCGCACGAAGCGCGTGCGCTCCAGGCCGAGCGGCCCGAAGATGCGCTCGGCGCAGAACGCGTCGAGCGGCTGCCGGGCGACCGCCTCCACCATGGCACCGAGCACGATGAAGTCGAGGTCGCCGTACACCGCGGCCTCGCCCGGCTCGTGCACGAGCTGCGAGCGGTAGATGCGCTCGAGCACGTTGTCGCGCGCAGCCGGGGTGGCCAGGATGCGCTCGCCGCGCTTGCGCTCGCGCTCGAGCAGCGACTCGTGGAACGGGCGCCAGCGGCGCAGGCCCGAGGTGTGCGACAGCAGCTGCCGCACCGTCACGGTGTCCTTGCCGCGCTCGCCGAAGGGCGGCAGGTGCTTGGCGACCGGGTCGTCGAGCGCGATCGCGCCGTCGGCCGCCAGCAGCATCGTCGCCGTGGCGGTGGCGAGCGGCTTGGTGAGCGAGGCGAGGTCGAAGATCGTCTCGCGCGTCATCGCGATGCGCTCGGGCCGCGTCACCGCGTTGCCGCGCACCGAGAGGTGCTCGAGCACCTCGCCGTCGCGCGGCATGCGGGCCAGCACCACCGCGCCCGGGATCTCCGCGTTGCCGATTGCCTTGTCGAGCGCGCGGTCGACGCGCGCCAGCTTGCGCCGGATCTGGCTCCACTTCATGTCAGCTTCGAGACACCCCCGACTCCAGAATGTGCAGCTCCCCGCGCTCGCCGTCGAGGGCGGCGCGCACGCCGAGCGGCCACGGCAGGTTGGGCGAGTCGTGGCCGAAGGGCAGGCCCTCGACCCAGGGCCGGCCCGCCGCGTCCAGGCACTCCAGCAGGATCTCGCGCCCGCTCGGGTCGCCGCCCGGCTCGTCGCAGCCCGAGAACGCGCCCAGCCCCACGCCGGCCGCCTGCTCGAGCTTCCCGGCGAAGCGGAGCTGCTGGAGCATGCGATCGAGGCGATAGGGGCGCTCGCCGCGGTCCTCGAGCAGCAGGATCGCCCCCCGCGTGTCGACCTCCCAGGGCGTGCCGAGCGAGGCCGCCAGCAGCGAGAGCGAGCCGCCCACCAGGCGGCCCTCCGCGCGCCCGCCGCCGCCCCCGCTCCCGCGCCGCACCACCGGCAGCGCCTCGCGGCCGCTGAGCGCCGCGACGAGTGCGTCGAGCTCGTCCTTCGCGAAGACCGGATCGCGCTCGAGCATCGGCCCGTGGAAGCCGACCAGGCCGGCGTGACGGCGCTGCCACAGCAGCAGCGTGGTCACGTCGCTGTAGCCCACCAGCGGCTTGCGCGCGGCGCGCACCGCGGCGGCGTCGAGCCGGTCCATCAGGCGGTGGCAGCCGTAGCCGCCCCGCGCGCACCAGAGCGCGTCGACCCGCTCGTCGCGCACGAAGGCCATCAGCTCGTCGGCGCGGCGCGCGTCGTCACCCGCCAGGTAGCGATCGCGCGCGAGCAGGTCGTCGCGGTGGACGGTGCGGAAGCCGGCCTCGCGCAGCGCCGCCGCCCCCGCGGCCAGCCGCTCGGCGTCCACCGCGGCCGCGGGCGCCACGATCGCGACCGTCCCGCCGTCGGGCAGCGCGCGCGGCTTGCGCAGGCGCGGCAACTAGAAGGGGACCTCGGCGTCGCCCGCGCCGTAGCCGGCGTCGGGCTCGGGCGGCACGAACCCGCCGCCGTGCGGCGGCTCGCCGCCGCCCTCGGGTCCCGAGCGGTCGAGGAAGCGCGCGAAGCGCGACTGGAAGGTCAGCTCGATCGTCCCGGTGGGGCCGTTGCGCTGCTTCGCGATGATCAGCTCGGCGATGCCCTTGTTGCCCTCTTCGTCGCGGTTGTAGAACTCGTCGCGGTAGATGAAGGCGATCACGTCGGCGTCCTGCTCGATCGCGCCCGACTCGCGCAGGTCGGCCAGCATCGGACGCTTGTCCTTGCCGGTGCGGTTCTCGGGCCCGCGGTTGAGCTGCGAGAGCGCGATCACCGGGATGTCGAGCTCCTTGGCCATCGCCTTGAGCCCGCGGCTGATCTCCGAGATCTCCTGCTCGCGCCGCTCGTTCTTGCCGTCGCCGTGCGCGAGCTGGAGGTAGTCGACCACCACCAGGTCGAGGCCGCGCTCGGCCTTCATGCGCCGGCACTTCGCCTTCATCTCGAGCACGGTGACCATGCCCGAGTCGTCGATCCACATCTCGGCGTGCGAGAGCGCGCCGGCCGCCTGCTGGAGCTTGCGGTGGTCGTGCACGCTGATGTAGCCGCTGCGGAACTTCGACGCGTCGATCTCGGCCTCGGCCGACAGCATGCGCAGCACCAGCGCCTGCGCCGTCATCTCGAGCGAGAACACCGCCACCTTCTTGTGGTGGAGGACGGCGGCGTTGCGGGCCATGTTGAGCGCCAGCGCCGTCTTCCCCATGCTGGGCCGGGCGGCCAGGATGATCAGCTCGCCCGGCTGCAGGCCGCCGGTCATCTCGTCGAGCGCCTTGAAGCCGGTGGAAACGCCGGTCAGCTCGCCGCCGCGGCCCATCAGCGCCTCGACGTAGTCGAAGGTGCTCTGCATCTCGGTGTGCAGGCTGCGGAAGGTCTCGCGCGCGTTGTCCTGGCTGATCTCGAACATCTTCGACTCGGAGGCGTCGAGCAGCTGGTCGGCGCGGTCGGACTCGTCGTAGCCGAGCTCGACGATCTCGGTCGCCACCTGGATCAGGCGCCGCTTCACCGACTTGTCGCGCACGATGCGCGCGTGGTGCACCACGTTGGCCGCGGTCACCTCGTAGTCGGCGATCTCGGCCAGCGCCACCGGCCCGCCGATCTCGTCGAGCAGCTTGTGCGTGTTCAGGTGGTCGGCCAGCGTGTGCAGGTCGACCGGCTCGTTCATGTCGCGCAGCGTCACCATCGCCCCGTACAAGGTGCGGTGGGCGGGGTGGTAGAAGTCGTCGGGCTTGACCTCGGTGTACACCGCGTGGATCGCGGCGTTGTCGAGCAGCAGTGCGGAGAGCACCGCCTTCTCGGCCTCGAGATCTTGCGGGGGAACGCGACCGCCGGCGACGCCGCCGGCCGCACGTCGATCGGACGCACGTCGGGAGGGAATGCTGCCGGCCACAGCCACCTCGCTTCGTTCTGGTGGGGACGAAGCGATCGTATCACACGCGGCGGTCAGACGGCAGCGATCACCTTCACCTTGAGCGTGGCTTCGACCTCGCGGTGGAGCCGCACGCGCACTGCGTGCGTGCCCAGCTCCTTGATCGGCTCGGCGAGCGCGATCTTGCGGCGGTCGACCTCGACGCCGCGCTCGGCCAGGCGCTCCGCGATCTGCGCCGCGGTGACCGAGCCGAACAGCTTGCCCTCTTCCCCGGCCTGTGCCGCGATCTCGATCTCGACGCCGTCGAGCCGCTTGCGCTCGCCCTCGAGCGTCGCCATCTCGCGCGCCACCTGCTCGGCCACCACGCGCTTGTGGTGCTCGAGCTCGCGCACGTTCGACTCGGTGGCGACGATCGCCTTGCCCTGGGGGACGAGGTAGTTGCGCGCGTAACCCGGTTTGACGCTGACGAGATCGCCGGCGATGCCGAGGCTCTGCACGTCCTGACGCAGGATGACCCTGACCTGGCGCATGGCTCGATCCGCTCCCTACAGGCTGGCGTCGGAGTACGGCAGGAAGGCGAGCTGGCGCGAGCGCTGGATCGCCTGCTGCACCTGCCGCTGGTGGCGCGCGCAGTTGCCCGAGACGCGGCGGGGGATCAGCTTGCCGGTCTCGCTCACGAACGAGCGCAGGATGCGCGAGTCCTTGTAGTCGATCGCCAGCTCGGGCTCGGCGCAGAAGCGACAGCCGCGGCGCCGCTCGAAGCCCATCTTGCGGCGCTGCTTGCGGGCCTTCTTGCGGGCCTTGGCGCGCAGCCGCTGCTTGATGCCCATCGGCCCGCGCGGAGGCCGGTCGTCGCGGTCGCGGTAGCCTCCGCGGTCCTCGCGCGGCGGGCGATCGTCGCGCGGCGGGCG
>JASJBO010000347.1 GCA_030066475.1 Myxococcota bacterium | reverse complement strand
CCCCCACCCCCAGCAGCCGGTGCAGGGGGCGCCCCGCAAGCTCGCGCCGCTCGTCGAGCTCGGCGAGCGCTCCGAGCCGGGCACGGGTCGCATCGCAGATCCAGACCTCCCCGGAGCGGGCCCCGGCCTCGATCTGCGCCGCCTGCGGAAGCGGCTCGCCGATCGCCTTGAAGCGCATCGCCTCGCCGCTGCCGAAGCCCCCCACCACCACTTCGCCGGTGGCGACGCCGACGCCGATCTCGACGGCGGGGAGCTGCGCGGTGGCGTTGCGCTCGTTGATCTCCTGCATCTCGAGCTGGAGGGCGAGCGCGCAGGCGGCGGCGCGGGCGGTGTCCTCCTCGGTGGGATGCGGCAGTCCGAAGGTCGCCGCCAGCGAGTCACCCGCCATGGTGTCGACGCTGCCGCCGTGGTGGTCCACGACGGCAGCGAGCGCGCCGAGCGTGTTGCGGAGCAGGGTCACGTACTGGCCCGGGCTGAGCGACTCGGCCAGGCGGCGCGTCCCCTTCACGTCGGCCACCACCGCCGTCACGGTGCGCCGCTCGTGGCCGAGATCGAGGGCGCCCGGCGTCTCGGCCAGCTCGACCAGCAGCTCGGCGGGAATCTCGCGCCCGAGCGCCTCGCGGATGAAGCTGTTGCGGAACTCGAGCTGGCGCGCGAGCGCGGCCACCTCGCGCGCCGCGCGGCTCGCTTCGAGCTGGGTCCGCACGCGGGCCACGACCATCGGGAAGTCGAAGGGCTTGGTGACGTAGTCGTTCGCCCCGCGGCCCAGGCCCTCGACGGCGTCCTCGGTCTCGGCCAGGGCGGTGGCCAGGATCACCGGCAGCTCCGCCATCGAGCGGGTGCGGCGCACGCGCTCGAGCACCTCGAGCCCGTTCATGCCCGGCATCATCACGTCGAGCATGACCAGGTGGTGGTCGCCGCTCTCGATGCGCCGCAGACCGTCGATGCCGTCGCGCGCGGTCTCGACCTCGAAGCCCTGTCGCTCCAGGCGTCGCGCCAGCAGGTCGCGGTTCTGCGGGTCGTCGTCCACGACCAGGATGCGCGCCGACTCCACCGGGGCCGCGGGCTCGGCAGTGCCCTCCCCGCCCTCCGCGTCGCCGCTCGCGGCCGGCGCGTCCGCACGCTCGCGCACCTCGGGAACCTCGGGCAGCTCGGGCGCGCCGGCGGACCGCTCGTCGCGGAGCTTGCCGTCCACCAGGTCGAGCAGGCGCTGGGCCGCGTTGCGGATGCGCTCGAGGTCGGGCGCCAGCTCCTCCAGGCCGCGGTCTTCGAGCTCCTCGGTCAGCAGCTCGCTGTAGCCGATGATCTGGCCGAGCGGCGTGCGCACCTCGTGCTGGAAGCGGCGCATCGTCTGCTGCGCGGCGCGCAGCGCGTCGCCATCGCTCACGAGGCGTCTCCCGTCGGCTCGCTGGCCGCCTCCAGGCGATCCTCGAGCCGACGCAGCCGCGACGACAGCCGCTGCGCCAGCCCGATGGCGAGCGCGGGCGCCTGCTCGAGCAGTCGCAGCAGGTCGTCGCGGTCGAGTCGGAGCAGCCGCGTGGGGGCGGTGGCGACGGCGTCCGCCGCGCGCGGCAGGCCGTCGAGCGCCGAGCGCTCGCCGAAGAACGAGCCGGCCCCCGCGCGCTCCAGCTCGAGCGCGCCGCGCCGCAGCGCCACCTC
This sequence comes from Myxococcota bacterium, assembly GCA_030066475.1. The sequence continues at coordinate 6,172 of JASJBO010000347.1, read as the reverse complement.
GCCCTCGAGCACGAAGTACAGCCCCAGGGCCTCCTCGCCGGCCCCGTAGATGCGCTCGCCCTCGGCCAGCTTCTGCTCCTGGAGCAGCTCGGCGATCGCCATCAGCTGCTGGGTGCTGAGCCGGTCGAAGGCCGGCACGTCCTGCAGGCGCACGGCGATGTCCATGGCGGCGGGCACGGGCCCAGCTTCCCCCATCGCCTCGCCACCTTCCAGGGAGATCGCCAGCGCCAGGCCGCGCGCCGTCGGGTCGGGCCCTCGCCGCAGCTCGTCGAGGGCGGCGGCCGGTCGGGGCAGGCGGCGGCCGCGAGCGGCGGCGGCGGCCGCGCCCTTGTCCGCCCAGCCGCCGGGCTCGAGCAGCGGCACGATCACGTCGCGCTCGCCGCGGTCGAGCAGCGAATCGACCCCCTCGATCAGCAGGTCGCGCTCGTGCCCGCCGGAGGCGCGCCGCAGCCGGTGCTCCAGCTCGGCGAGGCGGGGGTCGTCGCGCAGGGCGGCGAGCAGATCGAGCAACGCGCCGAGGCCCTCGGTGATCCGCTCCTCGAGCCGCCGGCGCAGCAGCGTCGCCAGGCCGCCCTCCAGGTCGTCGACCGCTGCGCGGAACACCACGGTCTCCTCGACGGCCTCGAGCTGGCGGGCGCGCAGCGCGCCCAGCGTCTCGGCATCGACCTCCAGCTCGCGCAGCACGGCCAGGAGCGCGTCGCGTTGCGCCGGGCCCCCGAACTCCAGCCCCACCAGCAGCGGCAGCGCGGCCGTCGGGCCGAGCGCGACCAGACCCTCGTGCGCGCCCTGCGCCTCCTCGGGAGCCCGGGCACCCAGGGAGGCGACCAGCCGCGGGCCGGCCTCGGCCAGCCCGGCGTGCCCGGCAATGGCGAGCAGCGCGCCGCGCACGCGCGGATCGCGGTCGTCGGCGTAGCGCAGGGCGTCGCGGGCGAGCGGCTGCGCCCAGCCCGGATGGCGCCGCGCCACGTCGCGCAGGGCCTCGGCGGTCTCGGCCCGGTCTGAGCGCTGCCCGAGATGCTCCGCCAACACGCGCAGCCGCTGCTCGGAGTGCGCGTCGGGCGTGGAGGCGCGCAGCATCGCGCGCAGCTCCTTGCGGGCGGCACGCCGGATCAGCGCGTCCGAGGCGGTCAGCGCATCGGCCAGCGTGCGGTCGAGATCGGGCAGACCGGGCGGCGGGGCGCCGCGGCGGTGCAGTTCTGCGGCTGCCGCCAGGCGCACCGGCGCCGCGCGATCGCCGAGCGCGCGCTCGAGCAGCGCGCGCGAGGGCCCGCTCCCGGTGCCGCCCTGCTCCTCGCCGGCCGTGAGCCGCGCGTAGACCCGCAGCAGGTCGGCGCGCTCCTCAGCCGGCAGCGGCGGACGCGCGCGGAGCGAGCGGGCCAGCGATTCCGCCGCCTCGCCCCCGCGCGCCTCGCTCCCCCCCGTCTCGACTGCACGCTGCAGCGCCTCGACCAGCTGCGGGCGGTTCGCGGGCGGGGCAGACTCGATCGCGTCCGCCAGCAGCGGAATCACGACGGCGGGCTCCCCGGTCGCCACCAGGTCGACGGCGGCCCGGCAGGCGCGCGGGTCGGGGTCCGCCAGCGACGCGGCCAGGCTGCGCAGCGTCGCGGCGTCGAGCAGCGCGGCCCGGTCGATGCCGGCGCCCACCAGGCCGTGCTCGGCCGACGCGCGCAGCAGCAGCCGCGGATAGGCGCGCCAGAGCACGAGCGACGAGACCAGCCAGAGCGCGGCCACTGGCATTGCGGCCAGACCGACCCAGGCCGCACCCCCGAGCGCGATCGCGCCCAGCACCAGGCCGTTCCCGAGCACGCCGCCCAGCCGGTTGACCGGACCCACCAGCAGACTGGTGGCGCTTGCGCGCAGCGCGTCGGGAAACAGGTTGGTGAGCACGCGCGCGGCCGGCTCCCCGACGCCCTCCTCCGCGACCCGCGCCGCGCCGAAGCCGGCGATCGCGGCGAGCAGCGCGAAGTCGACCGCGATCCAGGAGAACCCGAGCAGGTAGGCGAGCGGCCAGAGCGCCATCGCGAGCGGCAGCCCGACCCGCCGATACAGGCTGGCACTCAGCGAGAGCTGACTGAACAGCATCGCGACGTTCACCCAGCCGCGGAACTGCGAGTAGAGGCCCAGCAGCTGCTGCTCGCCGCCGGGGCCCTGCGTCGCGGCGTCCAGCACCGTGGTGAACTCGAAGTAGAGGACCGGGTACAGCCCGCCCCCGCACACGAGTGCGACGGCCAGGAGCCGGAACAGCCGGCTCGTTCGCAGCAGCTCCCCGATGCCGGCCCCCGGCGCGGAGCCCGCCGTCGGGCGGCCGCCCACGGCGCGCTCGAGCCGGCGCGTCCCGCTGCGCCGCACCCGCCGGGCGACCAGCGCCGCGCCCGCCAGCGCCAGCGCGCACAGCGCGATCAGCCCGTCCACGCCGAGCCAGCGCGCCGTCGGCTCGGAGGCGAAGCTGCCCACGACCCCACCGAGCGTGACGCCCGAGGCGAGGGGCGCGAAGAGCTGCTTGGCGCGACGCGCCGGCACCAGGTCGCCCATCGCGACCCAGAAGGCCAGCAGGCCCAGCGCCAGCACCTGCCGAGAGACCAGCACGAGCGCGCCGAACACCAGCGGGGCCTGGCTGTCCGCGAGCAGCACGAACGGGAGCGGCGCCAGCGCCAGCGCGGCCAGGACGCGTGGCAGCCAGCGGGCGGGATCGGCTCCGGCGATGCGACCGACCCCGGCCGTGGTGACGACGAGCAGCGCGGAGCTCGCGAGCAGGGCGAGCGGCAGGGACTCGACCCCGACCCGCTTGAGGAAGAGCGTCTCGGCCGTGTTGAGCAGCGCGAATGCGGCGGCGCCCAGCAGCACCAGGCAAAGGCCACCCCACCCGAAGAGCGCCCGCTCCGCGGGCCGTACGCCCAGCCGCCCCAACACGCCGTCCGCGGAGGTCACTGCGCCGGAGGATAACCTGGTCCGTCAGGCTATCCTTCGACTCCAGACTGGAGAGGGCTTCCACCGATGAGCAGCACCGATGCCAGCAGCACGCTAGCCCTCTACCAGATCTCGCCCTCCGATCGGGATCGCGTGCGGCGCCTCGGAGAGGCGCTGGTCCCGAACCTCCCGACCTACATCGAGCTGTTCTACGACTGGCTCCCGTCCCAGCCCGAGTTCCACCAGCTCTTCGCCAGTGAGGAGACCGTGGAGCGCGTGAAGGCGCTCCAGCTCGAGTACTGGACCGACTTCTTCCGGGGAACCGTGGACGAGGTCTACCTGGAGCGGCGCCGGGCCGTCGGCGAGGTCCACGCCCGGATCGGGCTGTCGCTGCCCACCTACTTCGCCGCGATGAGCTTGATGCTCGAGAGCTTCTGCGACGGACACGAGATCGAGAAGCTCGCGCCCGAGGACCGCGCCGCCACGGTGCGCGCCCTCACCAAGCAGGCACATCTCGACACGGCGCGGGTGGTCGAAGCGTTCACGCGGCTCACCACCGAGAAGATCATGCAGCAGAGCCGCTCGCTGATGGCGATGTCCACGCCGGTCACCGCGATCTGGCGCGACGTGCTGCTGCTGCCCATCGTCGGCGTGGTGGACTCCAAGCGCTGCCAGGACATCATGACCGCCATGCTCGGCAAGATCGCGGAGTCCCAGGCGAAGGTCATCATCCTCGACATCGCCGGCGTCGCGGTGGTCGACACCGCGGTGGCGAACCACCTGATCAAGATCACCAAGGCCACCAAGCTGATGGGCTGCGAGTGCACCATCTCGGGCGTCTCGCCCGCGATCGCCCAGACGATCGTCGAGCTGGGGATCAAAGTCGGCGAGGTCCGGACCACCGCGACGCTGCGCGACGCGCTCCAGGCGGCGTTCCGGGACGTCGGCGTCGCGATCGCGGAAGCGCGCTGAGCGCCGGCTTGATGGTGGCCCTCCACGCCGACACGCCGCGGATCGCCATGCAGGTTAGCCGCGGTGTCGTGGTGGCCTCGATCCAGGTGGACCTCGACGAGCCCGTGCTCGCCCGCTTCCAGCAGGACCTGCTGGGGCTGGTCCACGAGACCGGGGCGCGCGGCGTGATCCTCGACGTCTCGGGGCTCGAGCTGCTCGACTCCGAGGAGTTCGCCGCGCTGCGGCGGATCATCGCCATGGTGGCGCTGCTCGGCGCGGAGTCGGTGCTGGTGGGCCTGCGGCCCGGCATTGTGGCGGCGCTGGTCGAGCTCGGCGCGGACGTCGACGGCCTGCACGCCGCGATCAATCTCGACGCAGCGTTCGCCCGGTTCGAGGCCGAGACGGAGACGACGGCGGCGGAGCCCGAAGACACAGCGCCCGCGGAGCCCGCGGAGCCCGGGGACGCGGCGCCGGCCGAGTCCGAGCCGAGTGCGGAGCCCGACCGATGAGCACGGAGCGCTGCCTGTCGATCCGGTCCGAGATGGACGCCAGCGTCGCGGTCCTCGAGGCGACGGCGTACTGCGAGGCCGCGGGCTTCGCGGCGACGCCGAGCCGGATGATCGCGACGGCGGTCTCGGAGCTGGCGCGCAACATCCTCAAGTACGCGGGCACGGGCGAGGTCCGGCTGCGGCGGATCGAGGGGCCCGAGGGTCGCGGCGTCGAGATCGAGGCGACCGATCGCGGTCCCGGGATCGCCGACCCCGAGGCGGCGATGCGCGACCACTTCAGCTCGGGCGGCACGCTGGGGCTCGGGCTGCCCGGCGTCGAGCGCATGATGGACGAGTTCACGCTCGACTCGGCGCCCGGTCGCGGCACCCGCGTCAAGGCACGGAAGTGGATCTGAGCGTGGAGGCCCTGGAGCACGCCAGTCTGGTCCGGCCCTGCCCGGGCGAGTGGGTGAGCGGCGACACCGTGGTGCTGCGGCCGCTCGAGCGGGGCCTGTTCGCGGCGATCGTGGACGTGCTGGGGCACGGCCGCGAGGCCCACGAGCTGGCCGTCGTGATCGACGCCTTCCTCGCGAGCCACGGCAGCGCCGACGTCCCGGGCCTGATGACGCGCCTGCACGAGCACGTGTCGGGCAGCCGCGGCGCCGCCGTGGGCCTGTGCGCCATCGACACGGACGCGGGCCAGGTCGCGTACGCGGGCACCGGCAACACGGTGCTGCGTCGCTTCGGCTCGCGCGACACGCGCCTGGTGTCCCAGGACGGCGTGCTCGGCCAGAACATGCGCACGCCCCGGCCCCAGGTGCTCCAGCTCGAGCCCGGCGACCTGCTCGTCCTCTACACCGACGGCGTCCGCGACCGCTTCACGGCGGAGGACTACCCGGGCGTCCGACACCACGCCCCGAAGGAGGTGGTGCGCACCATCGTCGAGCGCTTCGGGAAGGGCCACGACGACGCCGCGTGCATCGCCGTGCGCTACCGGCCGTGATCGAGCTGGGGCAGATCCGGCTGCACCACCGGGCCTCGGCGCGCGACGCGCGCGCCAAGGTCCGCGGTCTCGCCGAGGCGCTGGGCTACGGCCCGATCGCCGCGACCCGGCTGGCCACCGCCGTCTCGGAGGCCGCGCGCGAGCTGCACCGCTCGGGTCTCGAGCCGCGCATCTCGCTGGCGCTCGCGCTCGAGTACTCGCCCCCGCGCCTGGCGCTCGACTTCGAGACCCGGGGCCCGCTGCCCGAGCTGGCCCCGCTCGCCGGCTTCTTCGACGAGCTCCGGCCCGCCCGGGAGGGGGACGGCTTCTGGTTCCAGCGCGCGCTCCTGGCGCTGCCGAACGCCGCGTTCGAGGCCGACGAGGCCTTCGTCGCCGAGCAGCGCCGCCGCATCCAGCGGCTCTCGCGCGAGGAGCTCACGGCCGAGATCCGCGAGAAGAACCGCGAGCTCGAGCGTCACAGCGCCGAGCTGGAGGCGACGGTGGCGCAGCGCACCGAGGAGCTGAAGCACGCCATGGAGGCCGCGGAGGGCGCCAACCGCGCCAAGAGCTCGTTCCTGGCCAACATGAGCCACGAGCTGCGCACTCCGATGAACGCGATCATCGGCTACAGCGAGATGCTGATGGAGGACGCCGAGGACGAGGGCAACGACGAGGCCGCCGCCGACCTGAAGAAGATCCGCAGCGCCGGCCAGCACCTGCTGGCGCTGATCAACGACGTGCTCGACCTCTCCAAGATCGAGGCGGGCAAGGTGGACGTCCACCTCGAGAGCTTCGGGATCCGCTCGATGGTGGACGAGGTCGTGGCGACGATCGACGCGCTGGT
>JASJBO010000346.1 GCA_030066475.1 Myxococcota bacterium | reverse complement strand
CAGCGTGTCGGCGCCCGTCTCGTCGAGCGACTCGAGCCGCGGGCGGTGACCGCGGAAGCGCCGGTTCACCTTGTTGCGGGTGATCCCGAAGATCCACACCAGCAGGCTCGACTCACCGCGAAAGCTCGGAAGGGCCTGGAAGACCGTCTCGAACACCTCCTGCGCCACGTCTTCCGCCTCGGCGGTGTCGCTGAGCCGCTTCAGCGCGAAGCGGTAGACACGCTGGAAGTAGGCGTCGTACAGCTCGTCGAAGTGGCGGCGGCTGCCGGCCAGGATGTTGGCGACGAGGATGCGGTCTCGCTCGGCCACGGTGGGTCGGGCGGCCGGGCTGGCCGGGCTGTCCCGCTCGGAGCTCTCGGCGGGCCGCGTGCGGCGCGGGCCGGTCGGGGGCACGGTGACGGCTCCGGGAACGCCCGGACTGCGGACACTTCTCGACTGAGGGGGGCTGATTCTTCGCACTCGATCCCACACTCCCTGATCGCCGAGCCTTCTCCGCCGGGAGCGGAACCCGGCTCGGCGATTAGCGGTCTCTCCGAAAAAGGGGGGACTTGCGTCCCGGCAGTCTCAGGAGCAACGGTCGTGCCAGCTCCCCGCGTTGCCGCAGCTTGGCGGCTAGGTCTCCGCGCAACCGATGGAATTCACTGTTCTTCCCCAGAGGGACAGACCCCCGGGTATCCTCCGTAATGAAGTACCGTTTTACCCAAAGTGGGCAATAGAGTACATGCCTGGGACCGATTTGCCGCGCCAACGTGCCCCACGATGGGGGGGGGCGGAGGGCGCGCCGGCGTCAGCCGGCGGTGCTCTTCGAGCGGTTCGGCACGATCCACCAGCGTCCATCCAGACGCTCCCAGTGGTCCTCTCGCTCGATGCCGGTCTGCCACCAGCGCAGCGGCAGGCCGTTCTCGCCCCCGATCAGTACCCGGACCCGGGCGCTGCCGGGGCCGTCGACCAGGAATTCCAGGATCTCGGACGCGATCGGCTGACTGCGCTCGAAGTGGGCCTCGACCAGCTCCTGGGCGAGCAGCGCGTAGTAGTCGGAGAAGCTCAGGTCGTCGCGGAAGTACTCGCGTAGACCCGCATCGCGGAACGTCGTGATGCTGTTGAAGCGACGCCCCTCCAGGCGCTGGTAGAAGGCCGTGGCGCGCTCGTAGAAGTCGTACACGGCAGGCGATTCGACCACCACCACGCCCGCCGACACGTCGGGCGCGGGGCCCTCGGGCCCACCCCCGCAGCCGAGCAGCAGCGCGGCCAGGCCGGCGAGCGCGGCGGGGGCTCTCATCGCCGCCGCGCCGGCTTCCGCTTCGTTCGCGCGCGCGGGCGGGCCGCCGCCCGCTCCACGGCGGCCTGCGCGGCGGCGAGCCGCGCGACCGGCACGCGGAACGGGGAGCAGGAGACGTAGTCGAGCCCGATCTCGTCGCAGAAGCGGACGCTCTTGGCGTCCCCGCCGTGCTCGCCGCAGATCCCGCACTTCAGGTCGGGGCGCGTCGACCGGCCCTTCTCGACGCCGATCCGCACCAGCTCGCCGATCCCGTCGGCGTCGATCGACACGAACGGATCGTCGTCGAGGATGCCGCGGTCGATGTAGTCGGGCAGGAACTTGCCCGCGTCGTCGCGCGAGAGCGCATAGGCCATCTGGGTGAGGTCGTTCGTGCCGAACGAGAAGAAGTCCGCGTGCTCGGCGATGCGATCCGCCGTGAGGGCGGCACGCGGCACCTCGATCATCGTGCCGATCTGGATGCGCAGGCGCCGGCCGCTGCCCGCCGCCCGCACCCGATCGACCTCCTCCTGCACCAGCGCCCGCAGCCGCTCGAGCTCGCCCACGTGCGAGACCAGCGGGATCATGATCTCGGGGCGTACGCGGATGCCCTCGGCCGCGACGGCGGCCGCCGCCTCCGCGATCGCGCGCGCCTGCATCTGGTAGATCTCGGGGAAGGTGACGCCGAGCCGGCAGCCCCGGTGCCCGAGCATCGGGTTGAACTCGTTGCGCTCCTCGACCCCCGCGCGCACGGCCGCCGTCTCGACCCCGAGCTCGCGCGCCACCTCGCGGATGCCGTCGTCCTCGTGCGGGAGGAACTCGTGCAGCGGCGGATCCAGCAGCCGGATCGTGACCGGCAGGCCGTCCATGGCGCGGAAGATCCCCTCGAAGTCGCCCCGCTGCATCGGCAGCAGCCGGTCGAGCGCCTTGCGGCGCTGCGACTCGTCGCTCGCCAGGATCATCTGGCGCACGACCAGGATGCGATGCTCCTCGAAGAACATGTGCTCGGTGCGACAGAGGCCGATCCCCTCGGCGCCGAACTGGCGGGCCACCTCGGCGTCGTGCGGCGTGTCGGCGTTGGTGCGCACTCGCAGGCGCCGCGCCGCATCCGCCCAGCGCATCAGCTGATCGAACTCGACGCCCAGCTCGGGCGTCACCGTCGCCACCCGGCCCTGGATCACCTCGCCGCTGCTGCCGTCGATGGTGAGCTCCTGGCCGGCCTTCACGACCGTGCCCCCCACGTGCAGCTCGCCCCGCTCGTAGTCGATCGCGAGCGTGCCGCAGCCCACCACGCAGCACTTGCCCATGCCGCGCGCCACCACCGCCGCATGCGACGTCATGCCGCCGCGCGCGGTCAGGATGCCCTCGGCCGCGTGCATGCCGTGGATGTCCTCGGGCGAGGTCTCGACTCGCACCAGCAGGACCTTCTCGCCGGTCTTGGCGCGCGCCTCGGCTTCGTCGGCCGAGAACACGACGCTCCCGCAGGCCGCGCCCGGCGAGGCGGGCAGCCCTCGGGCGATCACCGCCTTGTCGGCGCCGGGGTCGAGGGTGGGATGCAGCAGCTTCTCGAGCGAGCCGGCCTCGACGCGCTGGAGCGCCTCCTCACGGGAGATCAGCCGTTCCCGCGCCATGTCCACCGCGATCTTCACCGCCGCCTGCACGGTGCGCTTGCCACCCCGCGTCTGGAGCATCCAGAGCTTGCCGGCCTGGATGGTGAACTCGACGTCCTGCATGTCACGGTAGTGGCGCTCGAGCGTGCGGCGGATGCGGGCCAGCTCGCGGTAGGCGCGCGGCATCTCGTCCTCGAGCGTCGGCAGCTGCTCCTGGTCGGCGGTGCGGCTCTCCTTGTTGATCGGCTGGGGGGTGCGGATCCCGGCCACCACGTCCTCGCCCTGGGCGTTCTTCAGGTACTCGCCGTAGAAGAAGCGGGCGCCGGTCGAGGGATCGCGGGTGAAGGCCACGCCGGTGGCGCAGTCGTCGCCCATGTTGCCGAACACCATCGCCTGGACGTTGACCGCAGTGCCCCAGGCGTCCGGGATGTCGTTCAGCTTGCGGTACGTGATGGCGCGCGGGTTGCCCCACGAGCGGAACACGGCGCCGATCGCGCCCCAGAGCTGCTCGTGGGGGTCCTGCGGAAAGGGCCGGCCGTAGTCCTCCTCGACCAGCTCCAGGTACGCCTCCACCAGGCCCTGCCAGTCCTCGGCGCCGAGGTCGGTGTCGAGGTCGCTCCCGCGGCGGTCCTTGAGCGCCTCGAGCTGGGCCTCGAAGCGCTCCATGGGCAGGCCCAGCACCACGTTGGCGTACATCTGCACGAAGCGGCGATAGCTGTCCCAGGCGAAGCGCGCGTCCGCCAGTCCGGCCAGGCCGCGCACCGAGCGGTCGTTCAGCCCGAGGTTGAGCACGGTGTCCATCATGCCGGGCATCGACACCCGCGCCCCCGAGCGCACCGAGACCAGCAGCGGCCGCTCGTCGTCACCGAAGCGCGCGCCCATGACCCGCTCGACCTTGCGCAGCGCCTGGCCGACCTGCTCGCGCACGTCCACGGCGATCCGGCCGCGCGCCTGGTAGTCGGTGCAGACGCCGGCCGAGATGGTGAAGCCCGGCGGCACCGGCAGGCCGATCCGGGTCATTTCGGCCAGGTTGGCGCCCTTGCCGCCCAGCACCTCGCGCATCTCGGCGCGGCCGTCCGCGCGGCCGGCGCCGAAGAAGTAGACCTTGCGGGCTCTGCGGGTGCGGGCCGTCAAGCCCCGCCCTCCAGGCGCTCTCCCAGGTAGCTCGCGACCCCGTCGATCGGCACGCGCTCCTGCGCCATCGAGTCCCGCTCGCGCACCGTCACGCAGCCGTCCGACTCGGATTCGAAGTCGTAGGTGACGCAGAACGGGGTGCCCACCTCGTCCTGGCGCCGATAGCGGCGCCCGATGTTGCCCGCCTCGTCGTAGAAGACGTTCCAGCGCCGCCGCAGGGCCGCCGCGAGGCGGCGGGCCGGCTCGCCGATCTTCTTGGAGAGCGGCAGCACGGTGGCCTTGATCGGCGCCACCGCCGGGTGCAGGCGCAGCACGCTGCGCGTCTCGCCGCCCTCGAGGGTCTCTTCGGCCACCCCGTTCGCCAGCAGCGCCAGGCAGGTGCGGTCCACGCCGACCGAGGTCTCGATCACCATCGGCGTGTAGCGCTCCTTGCTCTCCTCGTCGGTGAACGACAGGTCCTTGCCGGAGAACTCGCTGTGGCGCGTCAGGTCCCAGTCGCCGCGGTCGTGGATCCCCTCGATCTCCTGCCAGCCGAACGGGAACAGGAACTCGACGTCGCTGGCCGCCCGCGCGTAGTGGGCCAGCTCGTCGGGCTCGTGGGGCCGCACGCGCAGCCGGTCGTCGGCGAAGCCGAGCTCGCGGTGGAAGGCCAGGCGCTGCTCGAGCCAGTGCTCGAACCACTTCTCGCGGTCGCTCGGGGGCACGAAGAACTCCAGCTCCGCCTGCTCGAACTCGCGCGAGCGGAACGTGAAGTTGCGCGGGTTGATCTCGTTGCGGAACGCCTTGCCGATCTGGGCGATCCCGAACGGCACCTTCTGCCGGCCCGCCTCGCGCACCCGCTTGAAGTCGAGGAAGATCGACTGACAGGTCTCGGCGCGCAGGTAGGCCTCGTTGCCGGCCTCCTGGGACGCGCCGATGTGCGTCTGGAGCATCAGGTTGAAGCTGCGCGGATCGGTCAGGTCGCAGTCGGCGAGCTGGCGCTTCTTCGGCGCCTCCGGGCAGGGCTGCCCCTCGAGCTGGTCGGCGCGGAAGCGCCGCTTGCAGGTGCGGCAGTCGACCATGGGGTCGCTGAAGTGCTCGACGTGGCCGGACGCCTCCCAGGTGCGCGGGTGCGCGATGATGGAGCTGTCGAGACCTTCCACGTCGTCGCGCTCGCGCACCACGCGCTGCCACCACAGCGCCTTGAGGTTGTTCTTCAGCTCGACCCCGAGCGGCCCGTAGTCCCAGAAGCCGTTGATGCCGCCGTAGATCTCGCTCGACTGCCAGATGAAGCCGCGCCGCGCGCAGAGCGAGACGACGGTGTCCATCGAGGCGAGGCTGTCCGGGGCGGTTTGCGATTCCGCATCGAGCGACATGGGGGCTCCAGGGGTGGGGAACGGCGAATGGTTGCCCCCCACCCGCGGGGTGTCAAGCGGGGTGTCAAGCGCTCGCGGAGCGGTCGGCCGGGGCGAGCTGCGCATCGGCGAAGCGCTCGCTGCGCAGCTCGATGCCGACGTGGAAGCGCTTGAAGCGCCCGAGCAGGACGCGCGCCTCGGCGAGTGTCTCGCGCGACAACGACAGCCGGTCGAGCCGCTCGACCGGGAGGCGCAGCCCGAGGGCGAGCGCGCGCAGCGTGCCCAGGTGGACGGGCACCGCGGCCTCCGCCGCGCCGGTGCACCTCGCGCACAGCGGCCCGCCCTCTCCGACGTGAAAGCGCACGCGCGCGTCGTCGCCCAGTGCACGCGCGCAACGCACGCAGCGCCCGAGCTCGGGGCGCAGCCCGAGCGCGTCGAGCAGGCGCAGCTCGAGCAGCGCGCGCAATCTCGCGTCGGCCGGGCGACTCGAGGTCGCGCGCAGGGCGGACAGCGTCGCGTCGAACAAGCGACGCGACTCGCGGCCGCCGACGCCCTCGGGCGCGAGCCGGTCGACCAGCTCCACGCAGGTGCAGGCGAGCGCGAAGCGGCCCGGACGCGTCCGCAGCCCCTCCAACGGATCGATCAGCCGGGTGTGCTCGAGCCGGGCCATCGAGGTCGGCCGCCGCTGCTCGACCTGCACGGCCAGGTGGTTGAACAGATCGATCGTGCCCGGGAACCGCTTCTTGCTGCGCCGCGCGCCCTTGGCCATCACGGTCAGCCGCGCCGTCCCCGGCGTGAGCAGCCGCACGATCCGGTCGGACTCGCCGAAATCGACGGCCCGCAGCACGATCGCCTCGGTATGGTAGGAACGCACGGCCCGGCAACGACTCCCTAGGGATTCTCGTCCGCCAGCTCGCGGACGGCGTCGCGGCGGTAGATCAGGTCGGGATCGGGGGCGCCGGCGAGCGGCGGCGGCTCGGGACGGGGCCAGAGCCACCAGAGCGCCGCGACGAGCAGGGCCCCGGCCAGCGCCCGCGGCGCCCAGCGCCAGAGCGCACCGCCCGCGACCGCGTCGCTCTCGGCGCCCACCTCGGGGAGCATCCGAGCGATGGTCTCCTCGGGCGACAGGCCGAGGGCGCCGGCCACGGCGCGGACGAAGCCGCGCACGAACCCGTCGGGCTCGGTGTCGAAGGCACCGGACTCGAGGCGCTCGAGCGAGCGCCGCGGGATGCGTGTGATCTCGGCGAGCTCGTCGAGACTGATGCCGCGCAGGCGACGCTGGCGGGAGAGGTAGGCCCCGATCGCCTCGGGCGCGGCGTCGGGTCGGTCCCCTACTGCAGGAGCTTCAGGTAGTCCGCGCTGCGCTCGCCCCATGGCCCGCTCGGACGCTGCGCCACGGCCGCAGTGAGATGGTCGATGGCGCGCTCCCGCTGACCCAGCGAGACGTGGATCTCGGCCAGCCGGTAGTGGACTTCGGCCTCTGCGAACGGTCCGGGCTTTGCGTCCAGCACCCGCTCGAAGTGCTCCTGCGCCTCGAGTCGGCTGCCGTGTTCGGCCTCCAGGATGCCGAGATTGAGGCGCGCGGGCCAGTAGCGGTCGTGGAAGTCGAGTGCGCTCTCGAGGTGCTCGCGCGCGGCCACCGGGTCGCCGAGCTGGAGCTTGGCCCAGCCCAGGTTCGTGTGGGCCCGCCAGGGCGCCTCGAAGGTGGGGTCGGCGAGCAGCAGCTCGGCGTGGCGGAGCGAGTCCTCGTAGCGCTCCATCTGGATGTAGAGCGCCGAGACGTTCAGGTGCGCCTTGTGGAACTCGGGATCCGCCTCGATCGCGCTGAGCAGGTGCTGCTCCGCGTCCTCCAGGCGCCCCTTGCGGCGGAAGGCCTCGGCCAGCGCCAGGTGGATCCAGGGATCGCCCGGGTTGTAGCGCTCCGCCTGGAGCAGCTCGCGCAGCGCGGCGGCGCTGCGCCCCTCGGTGAGGCGCTCGACGCCCACGTCGTAGTGCATGCGGGCGCGGCGCTCGGCGAGCGCCGGATCCGCCGCCTTGTCGGCGTCGGTGGGCGGCGCGCTGCTCGCGCAGGCGAGCCCCAGCAGCGCGGCGGTCGCGAGGGCCGCGACGGCGGCGTCGCGGCGATGCTCGGCAATCGGACGCATGGATTCCCCTCCTCGGATCCGATCCTTCTCAGAACAGCGACAGCACCCGCATCAGCGGGCTCGGCGGCGGCGTTCGATCGGTGCTGCGCCGCCGGACCGGTCGCACGCGGCCCAGGATTCCGGCTCTAGATGACTTCGCTCGGCTTCGCCTCGCTGCGCGCTCCGAAGACTCCGCTTGCGGGGGAGCTTCGTTTGCGGCTCGGGCGCCGCGCGGCCTCGCTGCGCGCTCCGAAGACTCCGCTTGCAGGGGAGCTTCGTTTGCGGCTCGGGCGCCGCGCGGCCTCGCTGCGCGCTCCGAAGACTCCGCTTGCGGGGGAGCTTCGTTTGCGGCTCGGGCGCCGCGCGGCCTCGCTGCG
>JASJBO010000345.1 GCA_030066475.1 Myxococcota bacterium | reverse complement strand
CCGTCTTCGCGAAGCACCGAGCCCCTGGAGGGCACCCCGCAAGCGCCGCAGGCGCGCGCAGCGAGCCGTAGGCGAGCGAAGTCCATCAGGCCGCTCCCCGCACGGCAATCCCTCTCTACGCGGGCACCCCGCAAGCGCCGCAGGCGCGCGCAGCGAGCCGCAGGCGAGCGAAGTCGATATGACCAGCTAATAGCCTGGCGAGACGTAGTCGATGCCGAACCGGACGTTGATGAAGTCCGATTCCCAGTCGACCACGGCCTCGCGGTCCTCGGGCAGGTCGTAGATCGCATCGAGGTCGGCCTCGAAGGGGATCAGGATCAACCCGGGCACGAACTCGAGCACGCCCGCCAGGCCGCGGATCGCCGACGCGCCGAGGTTCACGCTCACCAGCCACACGGCGCCGGGCAGCGGGTAGACGATCTTGACGGCGGTGGTGTCGTCGCTGTCGTTCCAGTTGACCCACAGCGCCTTCAGGGCGACGTAGGGCGACAGCGCCACGTCGAGCGGGAAGAAGAGGATGTTCTGCACCGAGCGCTTGATCGTGTCGCTGGTGGCATGGGCTGGGCTGGGTGCGACGCTCGCGAGGAGGGCGAGCAGGGCGGCCCCACAGAGCAGACGGCGCGCGAAGGCGTTCACGAATTCTCTCCCCGTATGTGGCGCGCGCCACCTGTGCCGACTTCCCCATGGCCAGCACCTCGGTGCCAGCCGCCGGCGGACGAGCGCTTCCCCCGGGTGGAGACCCTAGTTGCGCGGTCCCGCCGTTGTCAAGCAAACTCCGCACGCTTGGGGCATCTGGCCCGCAAGTTGCGGGAAGCCCCCGCCGCCCCAGGACCCCATGGAAGCCTCGCAGCTGCCCATCGTCGCGATCGTGGGCCGCCCCAACGTGGGCAAGTCCACGCTGTTCAACCGCTACGCCGGCCGGCGCCGGGCGATCGTCGAGGATCGCCCCGGGCTCACCCGCGACCGCATCGCCGAGGAGGTGGAGGTGGGCGGGCGCCGGATCCTGCTGGTGGACACGGCGGGCCTGGAGCCGGGCCCGGCCGAGGGCCTGCCGGCCGCCGTCCAGGCGCAGGCCCGCGCGGCGATGGAGCAGGCCGACGCGGTGCTGTTCGTCGTGGATGGCCGGGCCGGCCTCACGGCAGGGGACGAGGAGATCGCGGCCACGCTGCGCCGTGGCGCCCGGCCGCTGCTGCTGCTGGTGAACAAGATCGATGGCCCGAGCCAGGAGGACCGCGCGGTCGACTTCTACCGCCTCGGCCTCGAGCCGCTGCGCACGGCCTCGGCCGAGCACGGGCGCGGCGCCTGGGACGCGCTCGAGGAGCTGGTGGAGCGGATCGAGCCGGCACCGGCCCCCGCACCCGAGACCGAGGCCGATCCCGAGTCGCTCTTCCGGGTCGCCCTGGTCGGCCGCCCGAACGTCGGCAAGAGCTCGCTGCTGAACCGCCTGGCCGGTGCCGAGCGGGCCGTCGTCTCCGACGAGGCCGGCACGACGCGCGACGCCGTCGACACCCGGATCGAGCGCGAGGACGGCACGTATCTGGTGGTGGACACCGCGGGGCTGCGCCGTCAGGGACGGCGCGACCGCGTGGGCGAGCGCGCCGCGGCGCTGGTGGCGCTGCGCGCGATCGAGCGCGCCGAGGTGGCTCTGGTGGTGGTCGACGGCTCGGCGGGGTTCACCGAGCGCGACGTCCACGTGGCCGGCATGGTGCGCGACCGCGGCTGCGCCGCGGCCGTCGTCGTGAACAAGTGGGACCTGGTCGACACGCGGGACGGGGAGGGTGCCGAGGCGCTGCGCGCGGAGGTGGCCCGCCGCCTGCGCTTCGCGCCGGACACCCCCATCGTCACGGTCTCGGCGCTCACCGGGCAGCGCGTGGAGCGGCTGTTCGGCGTGGTCCGGCGCCTCGCCGGCGCCGCGCGCACGCGCATCCCGACGGCGGCCCTCAACCGCTGGCTCCAGCAGGCGGTGGAGACCCACGAGCCCGCCATGGCACAGCGCGGCCCACGCAAGCGCCCCGTGCGCTTCTTCTACGCCACCCAGGTGGGCGTGCGCCCCCCGTCGTTCGCGCTGTTCTGCACCGAGCCCGCGGCCGTGCGCGACTCGTATCGGCGCTATCTCGAGAACCGGCTGCGGGAGCGCTTCGAGCTGGCCGGGACGCCGGTGCGGCTGCACCTGCGGTCGCGGCGGGAGTAGCGTCGCCGCCTTCGGCGGATACAATCCGCGCCCCCGGGGCGTCATGCGCCCATCGGCTGGAGGAGTCGTGGCGAGGCGGAAGCAAGGGCCCAGCGACACGCTCGAGGAGCTGGAATCGCTCGGCGACCGGCTGGCCCGCTGGGTCGCCGAGAACCCGTTTCCCATCCTCGCCGTGGTCGGGACGATTCTCGCGATCGCCGCCATCGCGGGCGGCTACGCCGCCTGGTCTCGCGGGCAGGCCGAGGGCGCCTCGATGGCATTCGCCGACGCGCGCCGCGAGTACGTGGAGGCGATGGGCGGCAAGGCCTCGGACTTCGAGGTTCCCGAGCCCGCAAATCCCGAGACGGCGCAAGAGGTTCGCAACGAGTTCGTGAACCGGTTCGTCAAGCTCGGGCAGGACTACGCAGGCACCGCGCCGGGCGCTCTGGCGCTGCTCGAGGCGGGCGAGATCTACCTGCAGCTCGAGGCTCCCGATCGGGCCCTCGAGGTCTGGCAGCAGGGCGTCGAGCAGGCCGGCGCCGACAGCGCGGTGCGCGCGGTGCTGCTGAGCCGGGTCGCCCGGCTCCAGGAGCAGGACGACGAGTTCGAGGCGGCCGCGCGCTCGCACGAGGCGGCGGCCGCGATCGCGGTCTACCCGCTCCGCTACGAGGCGCTCGGCGACGCGGCCCGCTGCTGGCTCGAGGCGGGCCGCCCCGAGGCGGCGCTCGCGATCCAGCAGCGGCTCGCCACCGAGGCGCCCGACGTGAAGCTGCCTCCCTACGTGCAGTCCCGTCTCGACGAGCTCGGCGCGCGTTCCCAGGCGCCGCCCCAGGCGGCCGCCGCGGAGACGCCGTAGCCCGCTGGCCCGAGGGCCCCTATGACCCGCCGCCGTCGCCTCTGGCTCGCCGCCGCCGCCGCCCTCGCGGTCGCGCTGGCGCTGGGCGGGCTGTTCCAGGTCACGACCGAGCGGGCGCTCGAGCGCGCCGAGGCCTTCCGCTTCCGGCGCATGCTGGTCACGCGGCTGGGCGACGAGGGGAGCTACCGCTTCTTCTTCGCCACCAACCGCCGCCTGCTGCGGCCCGATGGGCCCGTCGCGGAGCGCTTCGCCAGCGAGCGGGAGCCCGGGCTGCGCTTCGGCCGCTTCGACACCGCGATCGAGCCGACGCTCGGGATCGGCATGCTGCTCAACCCCACCGACTGGTTCCAGAACGAGGAGATCCGGCTCCGCGAGGTCCGCGCCCTCGACCAGGCCGCGTTCGTCGAGGCGCTGCGCGGGCAGGTGCAGGGCTCGCCCCACCGCTCGCTGCTCGTCAACGTGAACGGCTTCCGCGAGCGCTTCGGGTCGGCGCTGCGCAAGACCGCGTTCGTGGCCCACGTGCTGGACATCGACTCGCCCGTGCTGGTCTTCGACTGGCCGGGCGACCAGGGCTCGACGCCGCGCGGCTACCGGCGCGCGCAGGGCATCGCGCGGGACTCCGGCGAGGAGCTGGCGCGCGCGCTCGCGCTGCTCGTCCGGCGGGTCGAGCCCGAGCGGCTGTGGCTGCTCGCCAACAGCATGGGCGCCGAGGTCGTCGTGCAGGCCTTCACGCGGCTCTACCAGGAGCCGGACCTGGTGGACGCGGAGACCGAGATCGAGAACGTCGTGCTCACCGCACCGGACGTCTCCCACGAGAAGTTCGGCCGCCGCTTCGCGCCCGAGATCGACGCGCTGACCCGCGACCTCACGGTCTACGTGTCCTCGAACGACCGGGCGCTGCTGATGAGCCGCATCCTGAACCGCGAGCGGCGCCTGGGCGAGAGCACGCTCGACCCGCGCAACCCGGACCAGTCGGACGAGGCGGCGAAGGTCCTCGAGCTGCTCGAGCTGCTCGAGCGCGACGGGGAGCGGGTGACCCTGGTGGACGTCACGCCCGTCAACCGCACGCGGAACTTCCACAACTTCGGCCTGGAGGCGCCCGAGTTCTTCGACGACCTGTTCCTGCGCCTGGTCAACCGCGAGCCCCCGCGCAGCCGCCTGCGCTACCGCCTGCTCACGCCCGCCGGCCGGCCCTACTGGATCCTGACGCGGGGCCGGTAGGGCGGTGCGAGGCCTGCTGAAGGCGACCGCCGGCGTGGCGCTGGCGCTCCTCGTGCTCGGGGCCCTGGCCGAGGTCGCGCTGCGCCAGCTCGGCGGCGCCTCGTCCAGCGACCCCGCGGCCCTGGAGCAGGGCCTGAGCCCGGGCGCACGGCGCCTGCTCGCGGCGAGCCTCGAGGACGTCGACCCCGATCTGCTGCGCGACCACCACGTGCACGTGCTGGGCCTCGGCACGGGCGGCACCGGCGCCTGGGTGCATCCGAAGATGCTGAGCTGGCGGCATCCGGTGGCGCGTATCAAGGCGCTCGCGTATCTGAGCGGCGGCCGCATTTCCGACCTCGAGCGCGCCGACGAGCAGTACGCCGAGCGCCTGCTCGCGCTGGCGCGCCACGCGCCCGGGCGGCGCCTGCTGCTCGGCTTCGACTACCGCTACGACGAGGCCGGCCACCGGGATCCCGAGCGGAGCGAGTTCCACACGCCCAATGCCTACGTCGTCGAGCTGGCGCGCCGGCATCCCGACCGCTTCGTGCCGGCCGTCTCGGTGCACCCGCATCGCGCCGATGCGGTCGCGGCGCTGCACCGCTGGGCCGATCGCGGCGTGCGCTTCGTCAAGTGGCTGCCCAACGCGATGGGCATCGACGCGAGCCGCGCGGCCCACGACGCCTACTACCGCGCGCTGGTCGAGCGCGACCTGGTGCTGCTCACGCACGTGGGGGAGGAGCAGGCCGTCGAGGCGGCGGAGGACCAGGCGCTGGGGAATCCGCTGCTCTTCCGCCGGCCGCTCGAGCTGGGCGTGACCGTCGTGATGGCACACGCAGCGAGCCTCGGCAGCGACGAGGACCTCGATCGGCCGGGCGAGCGGCGGCCGAGCTTCGAGCTGTTCCTGCGGCTGATGGACGACCCGCGCTACGCGGGCCGGCTCTTCGGCGAGCTGTCGGCGATCACCCAGGTCAACCGGCTGCCGGACCCGCTGATCGCGCTGCTGGCACGCAGCGATCTCCACGACCGCCTGGTCGATGGGAGCGACTATCCGCTGCCGGCCATCAACGTCGTGGTCCACACGAGCGCCCTGGTTCGACACGGCATGGTGACGGCCGAGGAGCGCGCCTGGCTGAACGAGATCTACGACTTCAACCCGCTGCTCTTCGACTACGTCGTCAAGCGCACGGTGCGCCACCCCGAGAGCGGGCAGCGCTTCCCGGCGAGCGTCTTCATGGGCGAGGCGCTCGGACCCGTGGTCGGGTCCGCCTGGCGGGGCGGCGGGTGAGGGCGAGCTCAGCTCCGGGGGGCCAGCTCGAAGAGCCAGAGGTATCCGGAGGTGACCGCCTCCCTCGGGATCTCCTGGCCGCCGGCGTACTTGGTGCCCAGCTGGGCCAGCAGCGGCGCCACGGCCGGCCCGTCCTCGATCCGCACGAGCCTGCGCTCGTAGATGCGGTCGCCGATCCGCAGCAGGATGCGCGGGTCCTTGGCCGCCTCGTGCGGCCACTGCTTCCAGAGCTTGCCCCACCAGGTGGTCATGTAGCCGCTCGGGATGTAGGCCTTGCCCTCGTGGTCGAGGATCCAGGTGGTGCGCGAGCGGGGCGGGTCGAGCAGCTGGAACTCGACCTCCTGGACATCGCGCACGAAGGACCAGTCGGGCTCGGGGCCCTCCACGAGATCGCCGCTCTCGAACGGCCCGCCGGCGAAGATGGCGATCGGCCCGTCCGAGTACCGGGCCCCGATCCCCAGGCCGACGATCAGGACGAGCAGCACGGTGAGCAGGCTGGCCACGAGACGCAGGACGATTTTCACGGCGGACCTCCCGGGCCGGGGCCGCCGAGCGTATCACGCTCCGCGTCGGATCGACCGGCTAGCAGTCTGCGCGGCGGAAGCCCCCTGCAAGCGCCCGGAGGGCGCGCGCAGCGAGCCGTAGGCGAGCGAAGTCCACCAGCTAGAAGGTGATCTCGAGCCGCCCGCCGAGCACGTCGCCGCCGGTCCACGGCGTCAGCTGCCCCACGACGGCGGGCTCGGCGGCGGTCCCGCCGGCCTCGAACGTCAGCAGGTCGAAGGGGCCCCAGGTGTCGAAGTAGCCGACCACCGCGCCGACGGCCCAGCCGGTCAGGACGTCGGTGCCCCAGTGCTTGTCCGCGCTGAGGCGCAGGAGCCCCGTCGTGAGGGCGAGGCCGCTCCCCAGCACGCACGGCATCGCCCGGGCGGCCAGGCTGTCGCCCCAGACCCGGCGCTTCACCGACCAGGCGCAGGTCAGGCCCGCGCCGGTCGCGGCCAGCGACGCGTGTCCGCTGAAGAAGCTCTTCTTGCGGTCGCTGCTGCCGCAGCTCGTGTCCGAGGGCGGTCGCAGCCGGTCGCACTCCTGGGTGTAGGGGCGCTTGCGACCGGAGATCGTCTTGGCGGCCTCCGTCAGCATGACGGTGAGCGCGACGCTCTCGGCGAAGTCGGTCAGCAGGTCGTAGGCCTCGAAGCAGTCGGGCCGATCGCGGAAGAGGGGCCTCACCACGGCGGCGGTCGGCAGGACGCCGATGCTCAGGCCGAGCAGCCAGTCGCTGGCGTCGTCCGCGTTCTTGCGCCGCGTCGTGTTGCCGCCGCGCAGGCCCGAGCGGATGCCCTCGTCGAGCTCGTTGACCGACCCCCAGCGCGACGACGCGCTGGCGCCGAACGAGATCGCGCCCGTGCCGGCGAACCACAGGCCGGCGTTGTAGAGGTCGATGCTGGCCTCGGACGGTCCGAGGATCGACCAGCCGGGCCAGCCCGCGCCGCAGAAGCCCGGCGCGTTGCCGGCCGCGGCCGCGAGCGGTGTCAGCAGCACGGCCATCGGGAGCAGCCAGATCCCCGCGTATCCGCGGCTGCGCCGGGCGCATGCGAGCCGATCCATCGGGAATCGATACCAGCCGCGCACGGCCCCGTCCATCGCGGCGGGCCGGCTGGCCTCGTGCTTAGCTCGGGAGAGGAGCCGCGGAAGACGGTTGCAGCATCTTCTCGCAACGCGGGCAGATGGAATGCGTGATGGCAGGCAGCAGCGAAGTGCGGAAGAGCCCCAGCCTCACGATCGCATCCTCGACTTCGAGCCATACCTCCGGAGCCACGCGAACGACCTTGCACCAGCTACACATTGCGAGGAAGGCCCGTCCCTCTCGCGGCCCGGACCCCAGCAGGGCAATCGGTGCGCGCGGCTCCTCTCGGACCAGAAGCGCATCGAATTGAACCCTCCCCTCGATCTGATGGGAGATGATCAGGCGCATCAGACGGCGCATGCCGGGCGAATCACAACGGAAGGGGAGGATGACGGGGGTGTCGTTCTCGCGGACTCGCTGCAAGACGACCCGGAAGAGATGTTGCACCTCCCTGCCCTCGATGAACTGCCACAGAGAGGTCCCGACGACGCGGGATGCGATCGACTCGCTGGCGTCGTTGGCTCGAGCGAAGACAGGCCACGAGTCGCTGACCGAGATGATGGTGTCGTCGGCATCGACGACATAGCGCGTGCTCGGCACTTCGGTGGACACCGCGAATGCTCCCTCGCCACGCCCGCCCCGGCGATCCCGGCTCGCCGGACGACCGGTATCCAGTCAGAGGCTACCGTTTGTCGCTCGGGATTACACCGAATGTGGTTGGCCCGGGCTGGGCCAAGGAGGCCT
>JASJBO010000344.1 GCA_030066475.1 Myxococcota bacterium | reverse complement strand
GGCCCGCGCGGGCCCGCGTCGATCGCTTCGCCGAGCGCGAGGCGCGCCTGAACTTGTTCGTCGACGGGGACGGGGACGGCGTCGACGCGCTGGTGGAGGACGGCGCGCGCCTCGACGTGGCAGCGGGGCCCACCGCCCACGTGGTG
Organism: Myxococcota bacterium; assembly: GCA_030066475.1. The sequence continues at coordinate 7,753 of JASJBO010000344.1, read as the reverse complement.
CTGCGCTGGCCCTCCACGGCAGCGCCGCGCGCGCAGGCTCCGCTCACGGTCGCGTGTCTCGACCGCCATTGGAACGCGGTGACCGACTGCGCGCTCGAGCTGCGGCTCGAAGCGCTCGAGGGCGACGCCCGCCCCCCCGCGCGCGTCGCGCTGACGCCGGACGACGCGGGCAGCGTGCGCGTCGCGGTCGCGCTCGGTGGGCCCGGGGTCCACGTGCTGCGCGCGCGCGGGCCGGACGGCCAGGTCGCCGACAGCAACCCGCTGCTGGCGCTCCCGCGCCCGCCGCGGCTGCTGTGGGGTGACCTGCACGGTCACTCGAACCTCTCGGACGGGACCGGCACGCCCGAGGACTACTTTCGCTACGCCCGCGACGTGGCGGCGCTCGACGTGGTCGCGCTCACCGATCACGACCACATCGGCTTCCCGGCGCTCGATCGCACGCCCGCCCACTGGGAGCGAATCCGGCGCGCCGTCGAGGGCTTCCACGAGCCCGGCCGCTTCGTGGCGCTGCTCGGCTACGAGTGGACCAGCTGGATCCACGGACACCGCCACGTGCTGTTCTTCGGCGACGGGGGCGAGGTGGTGAGCTCGGCCGATCCGCGCACCGAGTCTCCGCTCGCTCTGTGGGACGCGCTGCGCGGCCGCCCGGCGCTGACCTTCGCGCACCACTCGGCCGGCGGGCCGATCGCGACCAACTGGGCGATCCCACCCGATCCCGAGCTCGAGCCGGTGACCGAGATCGTGTCGGTCCACGGCAGCAGCGAGTCGATCGACACGCCCAATCCGGTCCACCGGCCGGTGCGCGGCAACTTCGTGCGCGAGGCCCTGGCGCGCGGCTATCGGCTCGGCTTCGTCGGCAGCGGCGACGGCCACGACGGGCATCCCGGCCTGACGCGGCTGGGCCGCCCCGCCACCGGCGGGCTGGCGGGTCTGTGGAGCGAGAGCCTCACGCGCGACGGCGCGCGCGAGGCGCTGCGCGCCCGCCGCGTCTACGCCACCAACGGCCCGCGCCTGCTGCTGCGCGTGACGCTCGACGACGCGCCGATGGGCGCGCTGCTGCCGCCGGCAGCCGAGCGCCGCCTCTCGGTGCTCGTGGTGGGGGACGGGAAGCTCGAGCGCATCGACGTCGTGCGCGGACGCCGGGTCGTGCACCAGGTGCCGGGCGAGCGCCGCCGCCGCGTCGGCTTCTCGCACACGCTGCGCCGGCTCGACGCGGGCGAGTGGGTGTACGTGCGCGCGGTCCAGACCGATGGGGGCGCCGCCTGGTCGAGCCCGTTCTTCGTGGAGGGGCCCCGTTGAGCCCCCGGACGCGCTCCGCGATCGGCGCCTTCCTCGCGGTGGCGGCCTTCTCGTTCGCGCTGCGCGCGCCGGTCGCGTCGCTCCCGTTCGAGCGCGACGAGGGCGAGTACGCCTACATCGCCTGGCGTTGGCTCGAAGGCGACGTGCCCTACCGCGATGCGTTCGACCAGAAGCCGCCCGGCATCTTCGCGGTCTACGCGCTGGCGTTCGCGATCGGCGGCGAGCGGCCCGCCGCGGCGCGGTGGACCGCCCAGGGCCTGCTGCTGGTGCTGCTCGCGGCGCTGCTGGCCCTGGCGCGCCGCCGTGGCACGCCGGAGGCCGGCGTGCCCGCGGCGCTCTTCGCCGCCGCGCTCGCCGTCGACTGGACGCTGCTGGGCAACGCCGTCAACACCGAGACGCTCGCGATCGCCCCGCTGGGTGGCGCCGCGTGGACGGCCTGGCTCGCGCGCGCAGCGCCGCGCGGGGCGCTGGGGGCCGTGGTGGCGACGGGAGCCCTCGGCGGGATCGCGCTGCTGATGAAGCCGGTGGTGGCGCCGATCGTCGCGTTCCTGCTGCTCACCGCCGTCTGGGGCCGGCGTGCGCTCGGGCCGCTGCTCGCGGGCGGCGCCGTCGCGGCGCTCCCGGCGTTGCTGGCGGCTGCGTACTTCGCCGCGCAGGGCGCCTTCGCGCCGTTCTTCGACGCCACGGTGCTGAACAACCTGGTGTACGCGGGTGGCATGCCGCTCTCCGAGTACCCGCGCTACTTCTGGGGCCAGCTCGGCGACGGCTTCGTCGCCTTCGCGCCGCTCTACGCGGCGGCCGCGCTCGCCCCCCTGGCGGGTCGCGGCGCGCGCGGACCGTCGGTCGGCTGGATCGCCGGCTGGCTCGGCGTCTCGCTGCTCGCCGTCTCGGCCGGCGGCTTCTTCCGGCGCCACTACCTGCTGCTGGCGGTGCCGCCGCTCGCGCTGCTGGCCGGCCTGGGCGTCGCGGGCCTGGCGCGCCGGATCGCCCCGCAGCGGGCGGCCCCCTGGCTGGCGGCCGGGCTCGCCCTGGGCGGCGTCGCGTACACGGTGGCGCACTCCCCCTGGTACTACGCGCCCGGCGACCCCGAGGCCAAGCTGGTGCGGATCTACGGCTCGAACCCGTTCCCCGAGGCGGTCCACCTGGGCGCCTGGCTGGGCGCGCACTCCGAGCCCGACGACCGCGTGTTCGTCTACGGCTCCGAGCCGCAGCTGCTGTTCTACGCGCGGCGGCGCAGCGCCAGCCGCTACATCTACGTGTACCCGCTCAACATGCCGTTCGGCCGGCCCCTCGAGCGCCAGCGCGAGGTGCTGGACGCGCTCCGCGCAGACCCGCCTCGCTATCTGGTGGCGAGCTTCCTGCGCACCTCGCAGCTCACCCAGGCGGGCACGCCGCCCGCGCTGCGCCAGGGCCTGCGCGAGCTGGTGGCGAGCGACTACGAGATCGCCGCGGTCGTGCCCTTCGCCCGCGACCGCAGCACGCGCATCCTGGAGGGGAAGCCCGCGCGCACGATGTGGCGCGAGCGGCCGCTCTGGGACGGCGCCACGCCGTGGGCGCCGTTCGTGGTGTGGGAGCGCCAGCATCGGGAGGGCGACGGCTGAGCGCGCCGGCGCGCGAGTCCGGGCCCCGCGACCGGCGCCGGCGCCGTCTCAGTGATGCGCGACCGGGTCGCGCCCGAGCATCAGGCGCGCCAGCGCGCGGGTGCGCTCGTCCGGGTGCTCGCGCGACAGCTCGAGCAGCGCGGTCCGGCCGGCGGGCCCCGCGAGGCCGAGCGCCGCCATCGGCCCCGCGGCCTCCGGTCCGGCGGCGCCCTCGGCGAGTGCGCGCAGCGCGGGCACCACCGGCTCGCCAAGGCTGCCGAGTGCGCGCGCGGCCTCGGCGCGGACGCGCGGCTCGGCGTCGAAGAGCGCGCTGCGGGCCGCCTCGAAGCCGGCGGCGCCGCGCACCCGGGTCCAGGCGACGACGGCGGTGGCGCGCACGTCGGGGTCCGGGTCGGCGCGCAGCAGCTCGGCCAGGCGTGCCTCGGCCGGCGTGCCCGCGGCGTGGCGCGCGCCCACTACGCGGCGCGCCGCGTCGTCGCTCGCCAGCAGGCGCTCCACCGCGGGGGCCGGCAGTCCGCCGTCCTGCGCGGCGAGCGCCTCCCAGGCCGGTGCGGCCAGCTCGGTGTCGCTCGCCGCGAGACCCTCGAGCTCGGGCCGCAGCGCGCGCACTCCGCGCCGTCCGATCAGCCCGACGCCCGCCGCGCGCAGCGAGAGCGGCCGCCCGCCGTCGGCCAGCAGCGCGCGCAGCGAGGCGAGGGCACTCGGTGGCAGGCGCAGGGCGAGCCCCGGCACCCGGTCTGCGCGCGCCAGCGCGGCGCGCGCCACGCGCGGCTCCGCGCTGGCGGCGAGCTGCATCAGCGCATCGAGCCCGTCGCCCTGCTCGCGCGCCGCCGCGTCGAGGGCCGCCCAGCGCGCGATGCCCGCCAAGGTGGCCGCGTCCGGGTCGTGCAGGAACGCGCGGCCCCGCGCGGCGACGGCCAGCGCGTCGCCCTTCGGGAAGCGCTGGCGCCACAGCGAGTAGCCCGGCAGGGGCTCGAGCGCGACGAGCACGCGCTCGTCCTGCGCGAAGCGGGCCGGCCGGCCCTCGGCGAGCTCCTCCCAGGCAATGCGCGTCGGCGCCAGGGCGGTCGCGTCGGGAGGCGCGAGCTCGCGCTCCACGCGCAGGTTGGCGGCCCAGCCGTGCAGGTCGATGCGCGCGGGCCGGTCGATGCGGCCGACCACCACGCGCGCCGCGCGCTCCACCGCGTCGAGCAGCGCGTCGCCGCCGCGCGCGCGCGGCGGGGCGGCCGGCGCCTCGCCGCCGGGTTCGGCGCCGAGCAGCAGCGGGAGCAGGGCGGCGAGCGCGAGCCCGCGGCGCGTGCCGCTCAGGGCGACACCGACACGCCCGGCGGATCGAAGCCCGGGCTGCCGTCGACGTCGAGGTAGAGCGCGTTCGTGAAGCCGAGCGCGCGGATGCCCGCCTCGGCCGCCGTCACGTTGATCAGGTCCGCGAGCGTGGTGTTCTCGGTGTCGACGTCCACCCCGCTGGCCATCACCGGGAACATCGGCGCCGAGACGCCAGGGGTGCCCTTGACCAGCACCACGATCCACTCGTCGGCCGTCACGCCCGTGAGCGACTCCACGTGCAGCGTGTCGAGGCGCTGCGAGCCGTTCACGGCGACCGTGTTCACGGTGAAGTCGACGCCTGCGGTCAGCGTGGTGGTGGGGATCGCCGAGTAGAGCGTCGGCACGCCGCCGTTGGTGCCCGTGACCGTGGTGCTGGCGTTGCGGTAGATCTCGATCGTGTCGTACGGCGCCCAGGTCGGGGCCTGCACGTGGATCTCGAGGTCGGCGGCGTTGTTGGTCACGGCCACCAGCGTGCTGCCGCCGAGCGCGAAGTCGGCCACGCCGCCCGAGCCGTCGGTGGCGAGCAGCCGGGCCTGCACGTAGATGCCCTGGCCGGCCACGACCTGGCCGTTCTGGACGGCCTGGCCGATCTCGGCGTCCACGATGCCCGCCGGCGCGTCGGTCGAGGACGGCGTCCACGAGCGCGCGCCGCCCTGGCGCAGGTTGTGGTAGGTGTGGGTGTCGGTGTCGCCGATCGCGGTGGTGATCAGGCCCTGGTTGAGCTGGTTCATCCAGATCCCGATGCGGTCGTCGAGGAACTCGTTCTGGTGCCCGATCGTGACGCCGTTCCAGACCTCGAGCGCGGTGAAGTGGTGGAAGAAGTTGGGCACGGCCGGGTCGAGGCGGAACGCCTCGGGCTCGCCCGGGCCGAGCTGGGACGCCGGCGGGGTGAGCGCGGTGTCGATCTTGAGCGGGTCGTAGTGGCTGTCGATGTGGTTGATCTGCACCACGGTCGAGAGGCCCGCGTTGTCGGGGTCGGTCAGCACCAGGCTCTCGATCTGCGCCGGCGTCAGGTTCCAGTTGCCGAGCGAGGGGAAGTCCATGCCCGCCGGCGCCACGCCGCCGTGGTCGGTCGAGCCCTTCGTCTGCACCTGGCTCGGGTCGAGCCCCTGGGGGTAGGCGTTGAAGTGCCCGTAGTCGAAGGTGGTGATCTCCTCGCCCGGCGTGGCGTGCACGAACGCGTCGAGTCCGTGCGCGGCGATGTCGGGCAGCAGGTCGGTGATCGCCGCGTGGTCGGTGGCGATGATGTTGTCGACGCCCTCGCCCGCGAACGAGTGGATCCGGTTGCGCCTGCTGATGCGCGAGTCGGGACTCTCGATCAGGTGCACGTGCGCGTCGGAGGACACGAAGCCCGTGCTGTCGACCACCTCGGCGATCGATGCCATCACCGTCTGGCTCGAGCCCGGCGTGATCGTCACGGCCTGCGTGAACAGCGACCACTCGGTGCCGCGCGACACGGCGAGCTGGTAGTCGCCCGGCTCGAGGTCGAGCTCGACCACGCCGCCCGCGTCGGTGTACTCCGTGCGCGTGAGCCCGGTCGGGACGCCGTCCCGCGGGTCTGCGAACGCCGCGCTGCTCGCGTCGTTGGTCGTGATCACGGAGGCGAGCAGCCCGATGTCGGGGCTCGGGTCGAAGCCCACGATGCCGATGCGCGCCGGCACCGGGCTGGCCAGGTGGTCGAACACCTCGACGCGCAGGCGGCCGTTGGCCGGCAGGTCGACGTCCTGCGTCGTGGTCCCGCCCGCCGTGACCGTCACCAGGTGGGTGACCGGCGTGCTGCCGCCACCCTCGTAGGCGAAGCCCTCCTTCGCCGCGGCCACGAGGTAGTTGCCGACCGGCATGCGGCCGGCGTAGCAGCCCGAAGCGTCGGCCACGAAGTGGTTGCGCAGCACCTCGATTCCGCTCGTGCCGCCCGCCGTGTCGCGCGCCGCGATCACCGTGGCGCCCGGCACCGGGGCGCTGCCAGCCTCGGTGACGCAGCCCTGGAGGGTCCCGTTCGCGGTTCCGAGCAGGTCCATCGAGGCGTCGATGGCGTTGCCTGCGCTGCCGTCGCCCACCGTGAACCAGCGCGTGAAGGTGCTGGTGCCGCCGGCGGGGACGAAGAAGGTCGGCGCCGCGCCGAACGCGAGCACGAACGGGATCGAGTTGCCGTGCATCACGAACGACACGCCAGACGTCGTGAACGAGCTGGACGGGAACGCCACCGACGGCGGCTGCGGCACCACCAGCCCGTAGTCGGTGCCCGCGGCTTCGTCGAAGCCGAAGAAGCTCATGGCGTCGATGCCCCAGTTGGCGAACAGCTCGCCGACGCCGGCCTGCCCGATCTGGACGAGGGCCGCGTCCGACAGCGGCGAGATCTGCTCGAGCTCGCCGCCGCCGTTGACGTAGTCGCCGACGTAGAGGCCGCAGCTGCCCGGGACGGGCCCGGGACCGGCGCAGAACTCGGTCGGTCCGAGCAGGCTCTCGATCTCGGTGGCCAGCTCGAGCGTGCGGGTGAGCGGCTCGAGGCGGTACTCGGTGCAGCCGATCAGGTCGTAGTCCTTGTCGTCGGTCTCGGCGGGGAAGATGCCGAGCCCGGCCACCACCGAGGACGGGTTGATGTCGTCGAGCAGGTCGTCGGGGCCGCAGGTGCGCACGATCGCCGTGGTGCCGTCCTGGCCATCGTTCACGATCACCGCCGAGGTGGCATTGATCACGGTCTCCAGGTTGACGCCGGGCTGGATCTCGAAGAAGTTGTCGTTGCCCTGGGGAACGCCGCCCACCACCCGCTCGGCGTCGATCAGGTTGCCGCCGAAGACGCCCACCGCGTGCGCCTCGCGCTGCAGCGGCTTCTGGACCACGAAGCGCGCCTCGCTGTTCGAGAGCAGGTAGTCGCCGACCGTGCAGTGGGCGAGGGGACCGGTGATGCAGTCGGCGGAGTCGACCACCAGCTCGGCGCGCGCCTTGGGCGGCAGGTAGTCGAACTGGAAGGTCCTCGAGATCGGTGCGCTCGTGGGTGTGAACTGCGCACTGAGCACCAGGTCGTTGAGGTCCTGGAGCGGCGGGCCCGGCGAGATCGCGGCGCTGTAGAGAACGGGCCCGCCCGTGAACAGGCCCGTGATGTCCTGGCCGTTCAGCTCGGCCGTCAGCGTGCCCGGAGTGGCGCCGCCGCCGAGGTTCACGTCGATCGTGAAGGAGAAGGTGCTCACCGTGCTGCCATCGGCGGGTGACACGCTCTTGAACAGCTTCTGCGGCTTGCAGGTCATGCCTCCGAGCGCGACGGCCATCCAGACCAGCGAGCCGACTGCGAGCAGCGTGTTGCGGTGGAACCCCATCGAGCTTCTCCTCGCCGGGGGACGGGTGACCAGGAATCCCCCGAATGCCGCAGTCTATGTGACGAAAACAGCACGATTCAAGGACCAAACCGGGGGATTCGATTCCCACCCCGAGGGGGATCAGGCTTCGACGCCGTTCCGGACGCGCAGCTCCTCGCACAGATCCAAGGCGGCGCTCGGGTTCTCGGCCAGGGCCCAGAACTGGCGGTGCTC
>JASJBO010000343.1 GCA_030066475.1 Myxococcota bacterium | reverse complement strand
ACCGGCGAGTCCTGGCTGCGCAGCCCCACGCTGGTGGTGTTCACGAGCACGTCGAAGGCGCGCTCGCCGAGCGCCTCGAGCCCCGCACCCGCGTCCGCCCCCAGGTCGCGGGCGAGCGCGGCGGCGCGCTCTGCGGTGCGGTTGAGCACGCGCACCCGAGCGCCCCGCTCGAGCAGGCCGTAGACCACCGCGCGCGCGGCGCCGCCCGCGCCGAGGACGACGGCCTCGCGGCCGGCCAGCGCCGTCTCGCGCTCGAGCGCCCGCACGGCGCCCGTCCAGTCGGTGTTGTCGCCCATCAGCCGGCCGTCCCGCACGGTGACGGTGTTGACCGCGCCGATCCGGCGCGCGGTCGCGTCGACCTCGTCGAGGTGCTGCATCACCGCCAGCTTGTGCGGGAGCGACACCGCGAGCTGCCGCACGCCGAGCGCGCGCGCGCCGGCGAGGGCGGGGCCGAGCGCCTCGGGGAGCACGTCGAACGCCAGGTAGACCGCGTCGATGCCGAGCGCGCGGAAGGCGGCGTTGTGCATCGCCGGTGAGCGGGTGTGCCCGGCGGGGTGCAGGATCACGCCGCAGAGCCGAGTCGTGGGACCGATCCGCTGCACCCGACCTCCGGCTTGTTGCGATCCGCGCAGGGATCGCGAAGTATGCCACTCCCCCCGGCGCGTCAACCCCGGGGCAGGGTGGAGGACGGAATGGCGAGTCGACGCACACCGCGGGCGAGCACGCGGAAGACGACGGGCCGCAGGCGGCCGCAGCGCCGGGCGGCCGCGAGCGAGCCGCCCCGGGTCGCGATCCTGATGGGCAGCGCGTCCGACTGGGAGGTGATGAAGGCCGCGGCCGAGGCCCTCGAGGGTCTCGGGATCCCGTACGAGGCGCGCATCACCTCGGCGCACCGCACCCCGGAGCGCCACCAGGAGTACGTGCTGACGGCCGAGGAGCGCGGCATCGAGGTGATCATCGCGGGGGCCGGGATGGCGGCGCACCTGGCGGGCGTGACCGCCGCGCACACGCTGCTCCCGGTGCTGGGCGTGCCGATCGGGGGCTCCGCCCTGAACGGCATGGATGCGTTGCTGGCCACCGTGCAGATGCCCGGCGGGATCCCGGTGGGCACGCTGGCGATCGGACGCGCCGGCGCCAAGAACGCGGGGCTGCTGGCCGGCGCGATCCTGGCCCGCTCCGATGCCGACGTGCGCAGCGCGCTGGCGGCCTTCCGGCGCAAGCAGACCGCCGGCGTCCCCGAGCGTCCCGACCTCTGATCAGCGCGGGACCCGGCGCAGCTCGACCAGCCGGATCGCGCGCGCGAACCCCGCCAGGTCGGCGTCGGTGCCGTCGAGTGCCCAGCCGCAGACGCGCGCCACGCCGCGCAGCGAGCGCGGGTGCCGGGCGCCGTAGTCGCGCAGCTCGCGCTCCGCGGCGTCGGGCGCCAGCACCCGCGCCTCGACGTCGAAGCGGCGGCCCGCGAGCTGCAGCGCGGCGCGCGGATCGGCGAGCAGGTTGCGGTACCACTGCGAGCGCTCGCCGAACCCCGCAGCGACGATGCAGGTGTCGGTCTCCGGATCGTGGCGCACCACCTCGAGCACCGCGTAGCGCGGCTCGCCGCTGTGGCGTCCGCGGTGGGTGAGCAGCAGGAAGCGGCGCCCGAGCAGGGCGCCGAGCCCCACCCGGTACAGCGCGATCGGCAGGCGCGCCAGGCGTAGCGCCCAGCCGGTCGGGGGCGCGGGCGCGCGGCGCTGCGGCATCCGGCGCGTCTCGCCGCGGGCTGCTAGCCCGGCTCGGGGAACGCGCCGCCCAGCTCGCGGGCGCGCGCCAGCGCGGCCTTGAGGTCCTCCCAGACCAGGCGCCGGTTCTCCGGGGTGTACTGGCGCAGCACGAACGCGGGGTGGAAGGTCGGCATCACGGGGATGCCGGCGTACTCCTGCCAGGTGCCGCGCAGCCGCGTGATCGCGACGTCTCGCCCCAGCAGCAGGCTCGTGGCGGGCTTGCCGAGCGCCACGATGACCTTCGGCGCCACCGCGGCGATCTGGCCATCGAGGTACGGACGGCACGTCCCGACCTCGTCGGCGAGCGGCGTGCGGTTGTCGGGCGGTCGGCACTTGACGATGTTGCAGATGTAGACGCTCGGGCGCGGGATCTTCAGACCCGCCTCGATCATCTGCGTGAGCAGCTCGCCGGCGCGCCCCACGAAGGGGATGCCCTTGAGGTCCTCCTGCTCCCCCGGTCCCTCCCCGATGAAGAGCAGGTCGGCCTCGGGATTGCCGACCCCGAACACGATCTGGGTACGCCCCTCGCAGAGGCGGCAGCGCGTGCACTCCCCGAGCGCCTCGCGCACCGCGTCGAGCGTCGGATGCTCGCCAAAGGGATGGGCGGCGCCGACGAGCGAGATCTGCGCAGGCTGATGGACTTCGCTCGCCTGCGGCTCGCTGCGCGCTCCGCCGCTGCGCGGCTCCTGATGGACTTCGCTCGGCTTCGCCTCGCTGCGCGCTCCGCCGCTGCGCGGCTCCTGATGGACTTCGCTCGGCTTTGCCTCGCTGCGCGCTCCGCCGCTGCGCGGCTGCGCTTGCGGGGGTGCCTGCGTAGCGGCTTTTTGCTGGGCGTTGGCGTCTTGGTGGACTTCGCTCGCCTGCGGCTCGCTGCGCGCTCCGCCGCTGCGCGGCTGCGCTTGCGGGGGTGCCTCTGAATGAGTCGGTTGCCGTGCGGCCGTGGCCTCGAAGGTGGCGTCGAAGACCTCGACGCCTTCCTCCAGCCACTCGGCCAGCAGGGCGCGGACGGATTCGAGCGTCTGGCGGGCGTCGGGGTCGGGGGGCGGGGCGCTCACCGCTGGCCCGGGTGCGCCTCGGCGGCGGCGAAGGCGTGCTCGAGGGCGCCTACCACGGCGGACGGTGGCGCGTCGAGCCAGGCGGAGGCTCCGCTGCCCCGCGTCGCCGCGGGCTCGATCGTGCCGTGGCGCTGGGCGTCGATCTTCTGCTGGACTTCGAACTCGAAGCCCGGGTCGTTGGCCTCGTCGTGGCAGCCGCCGCAGATCTGCAGGATCACGCACGAGTCGCACTTGTCGCCCAGCGAGACGATCGTGCCCACGCGCGCCGCGCCCTCGGCGACGTGGTCGCCGCCGGGACCGTGGCACGACTCGCAGCCCACGGCGGCGAGGTCCGGGTGGTCGGAGACCTTCGCGCCGGAGGGGAAGCCGCCGGGCCGGCCCATGCCCGTCGTGTGACACGTCAGGCAGGCGGCGTTCCCTGCCTCGCCCTTCTTCTCGAGCGAGGCCACCGCCCGGGCGTGGCCGCTCTGCGACCAGGTCTCGAATTCCTGCTCGTGGCAGCTGCGGCAGGCCTCGGAGCCGACGAACGCGGCGCTCTGCGGGAGCAGCGCTCCGCCGGGTCGTCCGCGCTCCGCGAGCAGCTCGTCGCGCTCCTCGAGCGAGAGGCTCGCCAGGTGCGCGTTGGCCGCGTGCGAGACGCGCGGCACGAACGTCGCGTAGTCGAAGCCGAGCGAGTGCTTCTGGTCGTGACAGGCGACGCAGGTCGCCTCGTAGTTCCCGTCCACCACGAACTGGGGCGAGAGGTGCGGACCGCCGCGGCCATGGCACGTCTCGCAGCCCACGTCCTCGAGGTGGGGCGTCGGCGGCGCCGCGGTGTAGCCGCCGGTCTGCTCCCAGCCCACGACGTGGCAGCCCACGCACTCGCGGTTGGACTCTTCGCCGTGCTTCACCAGGGTCGAGAACGCCGAGGCGTGGCGGGTGAAGTGCCAGGTCTCGTGCTGCGCCTCGTGACACACGCCGCAGAACTCGTTGCCGCTGTAGCCGGTGCTGTGGAGCAGCATGGGGACGGGCTGTCCGGCGACCTTGTGCAGCCACATGCGGAGCAGCGGCGGATCGCGGTCCTCCCGCCAGCCCTGGACGTGCGCGACGATCGAGCCCTGCGCATCGATCACGAACAGGTCGGGCACGCCCGCCATCACGCCGTAGGCGTTGCGGACCGCGTAGTCGGCATCCATCACGACCGGGAAGAAGTCGAGGTTGTCGTCGCGCAGGCGCATGCGGACCGAGTCGCTGCGGTTGTCGACCGAGACGCCCACGAGCTGCGGCCGCGTCGCCTCGGGGAGCTTGGGGAGCTCCTGCTTCAGGAACCGCAGCGCTTCGTGGCAGTGCGGGCAGGTGTGCAGGAAGAAGATCAGCACCACCGGTCGGCCGCGCAGCCCGCCCAGCTCGAGCCGGTTCCCTCCCTCGAGGCGCTCGGCCGCGAAGTCGGGCGCGGTCGGCCGCTCGCCGAGGGACGCCACGAAGCTGTTCTCGGGCGGAGGGAGTCGCAGCTGCTCGCGGAGCTGGCCCTCCACCATCTGCGCCGCGTTCGGCAGATCGGGTCCGGGCGGACGCAGGCCGCCGGCCAAGTTGCCCTCCGCGTCGCTGATGATGACCAGGGCCGGCGCCGGGGCGCCGAGCTTGTTGGGCAGCACGGCGCCGCGGTCGTCGACGATCGGAAAGTCGAAGCCGTGCTCGGCGGCGAAGCGGCGGGCGTCGTCCGGGCTCGACGCGAGGGCGAATCCGACGATCTGGAAGTTGTGCTCGGCCCGCGCGGGCGCGATCGCCGCCACCGCCTCGGCGGCGGGGCCGGCCTCTCGCGCGTTGGGGTTGAACAGGAACAGCAGGGTGCGCTTGCCGATCACCTCGCGCATCTCGAACTTCTTGCCGTCGATCGTGAAGCCTGCGAAGGCGGGAATCGGCGGCGCGCGGCGGCCGTGGTCGTGACCCCGGTGGGCGTCCTTCGGCTCGGCGGCGTGCGCCGCCGCGACCGGCCCCGGCGCCGCGCTCGGCGCGCCGCCCGACTCGCCGCCGTCGCACGCGGTCCCGAGCAGCGAGGCCGCCAGCACGGCGACGATCGGAGCCACGAGGTTGCGGAAGATCGAGGCGTTCACCACCCGCACGGCGGCGAAGGATAGCGCGCGAGCCGACGCGCGGGGCTCAGGCCGAACGCTTGTCGAGCGAGGCGAGCAAGTCCTTGAAATGGGCATTGTCGGGCTCGAAGGTCAGGGCGGTGCGCAGGTTGCGCTCCGCGGCGACCGGGTCGCCGCGCTTCAGGTCGGCTGCGGCGAGCGCGAAGTAGCGGCGCCCGTTGGGCGTCCGGCCCTCGTGCGTCTCGCGCCGCTGGCGGCCCGCCTCGGCCTCGGCCTGGACCAGGGGCAGCCGCACCTCGCGTCGTCCCTCGGCGAGCTGGCGGTCGTAGACCTGGCGGCGCCGGGGGTCGCGCAGCACCGAGTAGGCCTCGGCCACGCGCTTGGCGATGCGCGCGATGGTGGTGCGCAGGCGCGGCTCGAGGTGCCGGTGCGAGTCGGGGTGGTAGCGCCGCGAGGCGCGGTGGTAGGCCCGGCGCACCTCGGACGTGGGAGCGTCCGCCGCGATCTCGAGGAGCTGGTAGTAGTCGAGCTCGTCGAGGAGTGAGGCGAGAGCCTGGATCTCCGCCGGCGCCAGCGCGGACACATCGGTCTCCTAGTGCGACTTCGGCTCGTCGTCGTCGTGGTACTGCGACAGGTCGGTGCCGACGGCGTCGAACAGCTCGCCGCCCCCCGCTTGGGCGGGCTCGTCCGCCAGCTCGACCAGCGTGTCGAGCGCCTCTTCGTCGAGCTCGATCTCGGCCTCGGCCTCGGGCTCGGCCTCGACCTCGACCTCGGCCACCGGCTCCGGCTCGACTTCGGCGACCGGCTCCGGCTCGACCTCGGGCGTCGTCTCGAGCACGGGCTCCTCCGCCGCGGTCTCGACGACGGGCGCGACGAGCCCCTCCTCGTCCGCCTCCACGTCGAGCATCACCTCGTCGGCGGGGGCGAGCGCGGCCTGGACGTCGAGCGCCTCGGGCCCGTCGACCTCGAGCTCCTCCAGCTCGTCCAGCTCGTCCATCTCTTCGACGTCCAGGGCCGGCGGCGCGGTGGGGGCGTCCGGGTCGACCGGCGCCGCGGGCGCGGCGCTCGCGGCGGGCAGCGCCGACGCGACGGCGTCGGACGGCTCCGCGGCGGGCGGCTCCTCGGGCGTCGCATCCGGCTCGGTGGCCGGACTCTCGACCGCCACCAGCGCGTCCTCCGCCGGCCCGTCGGTCGGGCTGCTCCCCATGATCGCCTGGAGCTCGTCCTCCGACAGGCCCGAGGACAGGTGGATCCGCGTGGAGGCGACCTCGTCGGTGTCCGGGTCGCGGGCGGTCACGTTGACGATGCCATCGGTGTCGATCTCGAACGTGACCTCGATCCGCACCTCGCCGCGCCGCGCGTTCTTGAAGCCGGTGAACTCGAACTCGCCCAGCAGCTCGTTCTGCTCGGCGTGGCGATCCTCGCCCTGGTAGACGCGGATCTTCACCGCCTGCTGGAAGTCGCGGAAGGTCGTGAAGGCGCGCGTCTGCTCGATCGGCACCGGCGTGTTGCGCTCGATCACGGTCTCGGCCAGACCACCGGCCACGCCGATGCGGAGCGAAAGCGGAGTCACGTCGAGCAGGCAGGTGTCGGACTCCTCGCCGACCAGCGCCGCGGCGTGGATGGCCGCGCCCATGGCGACCACCTGGTCCGGGTCGACGTCGGTCTTGGCCTCCTGCTGGAAGTACTGCGAGACCGCCTCGCGGATCATCGGCAGGCGCGTGGGGCCGCCGACCAGGATCACGCCGTCGACGTCGCGCACCGTCAGGCTCGCGTGCTGGAGCGCCTCGTCGACCACCTTGAAGGTGCGCTGGATCAGATCGCCGACCAGTGCGCCGTACTCGGCGCGGTCCATGCGCCGCTCCAGGTGCAGCGGCCCCGCCTCGCCGCTGGCGACCTGCGGAATCGAGATGTCGACGTGCTCGTCCTCGGAGAGCGCCTTCTTGGCGTCCTCGGCCGCGGCCTTCAGCGTCTCGAGCGCGCGCGCGTCGTTGCGCAGGTTGATCCGGTGCTGGGCGTGGAACTCGTCGGCGAGCAGGTCGATCAGGCGGTCGTCGAAGTCCTCGCCACCGAGGAAGGTGTCGCCGCAGGTCGAGAGCACCTCGAACACGTCCTCGCCGATCTCGAGGATCGAGATGTCGAAGGTGCCGCCGCCCAGGTCGTAGACCGCCACGCGCTGCGTGAGGCCGCGGCCGAAGCCGTAGGCCAGCGCGGCGGCGGTCGGCTCGTTCAGCAGGCGCAGCACCTCGAGGCCGGCGATGCGCCCCGCGTCGCGGGTGGCCTGGCGCTGGTTGTCGTTGAAGTAGGCCGGCACCGTGACCACGGCCTGCGTGACGGGCTCGCCGAGCCGCGTCTCCGCGATCGCCTTCATCTCCGCGAGCACCAGCGCCGACACCTCGGGAACCGCCATCACGCGGTCGTCGACCTTGACCCGCACCGAGTGGTTCGCGCCCTCGACGATGGCGTACGAGCACACCGCCTTGGCCTTCTTCACCTCCTCCGAGAAGAAGTAGCGGCCGATCAGGCGCTTGGACGCGGTGATGGTCCGCTCCGGCGCATGGATCGCGCGCGCCTTGGCGGTGTTGCCCACCTGGTGGCTGCCGTCGTCCTCGAAGCAGACGACGCTGGCGGAAATCGGCTCGCCGTACTGGTTCGCGATCACTTCCACGCGCCCGCTGCGCGCGATGGCAACGCACGAGTTGCTGGTGCCGAGGTCGATGCCGATGGCCATCCGGGTCCCCTCGGGGGCGGCCTGGCCCCCGTTCTGCGCGTCCTGCCTATCGGGCGAAAGCGGCGTCATCCTGAGCGGTTCGGCGCGCCCGGAGCGCGTTGCCCGCACCAGGGAGCGCGTGCTAACCACCTCGCGATCCCGGTTTCCTACCCATCCAGCGAGGCCACAGCGATGTCCGGCCATTCCAAGTGGTCGACCATCAAGCGAAAGAAGGGCGCCGCCGACGCAAAGCGCGGCAAGCTCTTCACCAAGCTGATCCGCGAGATCGCCACCGCGGCCGGCCTGGG
>JASJBO010000342.1 GCA_030066475.1 Myxococcota bacterium | reverse complement strand
AGGGCCTCGGTCTGGTCGCCGGCGCTGACGCGCCGGGCCGGCGTGGCCGCGAGCTCCAGGTGCGCGAGCTTGCGGGTCAGGTCGAGCGAGGGCACCAGCGTCCGGGTCAGGCCCGCGGCGTCCGCGTCCACGCGGAAGAGCTCGAGGCCGGCGTCGGTGCGCGCCACCACGAGGAGCACGTCGGCCGTGTGGCCGTCGAGCACCCAGCACTTCTTCCCGTCGAGCTCGAACTCGTCGCCCTTCTCCCGGGCGCGCATCTCGATGCCGGCCAGCTCCCAGCGGCCGTTCGGCTCGGCGTGGGCGAGGCTCACGATGGCGCGCCCGGCCGCGATCTCGGCGAGCAGCTCCTTCTGGGTGGTCTCGTCGCAGCAGGCCTGGATCGCGCTGGCGGACTGCACCGCCGTTCCCAGGTAGGGCGAGCAGAGCAGCGCGCGCCCCATCTCCTCCATCACGATCAGCAGCTCGACCGGGGTGAACTCGGCGCCGCCGTGGACCTCGGGGATGATGAGGCCGGCCAGGCCGAGCTGCTCGGCCATCTGGGTCCAGACGGCCGGGTCGTAGCCGCGCTCGCTGGCCATGTGCTCGCGCACGGCCTGCTCGTCGGACTTGTCCTGGAGGAAGGCGCGCACGGTGGCGCGCAGCTCCTCGTGCTCGTCGGTGAACGTGAAGTCGAGTGCCATGGGTGTTCTCTCCGTCGCCGCTACGAGCGGGGGACGTCCTTCCAGGGGACGTCCTTGTCGACGCGCGGCTCGCCGGGCAGGCCCAGCACGCGCTCGCCGAGGATGTTGCGCATGATCTCCGAGGTCCCGCCCTCGATCGAGTTGGCCCGCGAGCGCAGGAACTGGTACTTCGCGAGACCCTCGGTGGTGTCGGCGCCGCCGAAGCCCTGGCGCAGCTCGTAGCCGGCCTCGAACGAGAGGCCGTCATTGCCGAGCACGTCGATCGCGAGCTCCCACATGCGCTTGTTGATCTCGGCCTGGGCCAGCTTCGAGACCGAGCCCTCCGGACCGGGGTTGCCGGCCTTCTGGGCCGCGCGGGCGCGCTGCGCCGTGACGCGCAGCAGCTCGTTCTCGATCCAGCTCTTCGTGACCCGGTCGCGCAGGATCGCGTCCTGGGCGGCGGAGAAGGCCCCCTGGTGGCGGTCCCTCCAGAGCTTCACCAGCTGGGCGATGGCGCCGCCGCCCTTCCGCTTCGACCCGCCGCCGCCGATCGCCACGCGCTCGTTCATGAGGGTGGTGATGGCGACGCGCCAGCCCTGCCCCTCCACGCCGAGCATGTTCTCGTGGGGAATGCGGACGTCGTTGAAGAAGACCTCGTTGAACTCCGCCTCGCCGGTGATCTGGTAGAGGGGCCGCACCTCGACGCCGGGGCTGTGCATGTCGAGCACGAAGTAGGAGAGGCCGTCGTGCTTCGGCACGTCCGGGTTGGTGCGGGCGACGAGCATCCCCCACTTCGAGAGGTGGGCGACCGTCGTCCAGACCTTCTGGCCGTTCACGACCCACTCGTCGCCGTCGCGCACGGCGCGCGTCGAGAGGCCGGCCACGTCCGATCCGGCGCCCGGCTCGCTGAACATCTGGCACCAGATCTCCTCGCCGGTGAAGATCTTGGGCAGCATCTCCCGCTTCATCTTCTCGGTGCCGTGGGTCAGCACCACGGGTGCGCCCATGCCGATGCCGATGATCGCCGCCGGCGGGTCGTGGTAGACGACCTGCGAGTGCCTGGCGATCTCGTCCATCACGACGGTGTTCATCTTGGGGCTGATGCCGAGACCGCCGTGGCCTTCGGGGAAGTGCACCCAGGCCAGGCCGTGCTCGAACTGTCTGCGCCGGAAGGTGACGCTGTCGACCTGCTCGGGGTGGACCTCGTCGAGGAGGCGCCGGGTCCGCTCGCGGACCTCCTCCTCGCTCATCTGCTCGAGATCGGGCATGGGGTTTCCTCCGCTCTCTGGGCGGCGTCCGCCCGAACCGGATATTGGCACAAACGTTGCCACAATGTCAGCGTCGGCTCGGTTGCCGCGCGGCGCCAGCGGAATGGTCCAGTGATGGACGCTCAGCGAGCGAGCATCACGGTAGGCCTACGGTCTATAGACATGGCTGCACCGTTCCGGGCGTGTCGATCGTGTTGCAGCGCCCGCCGCCGATGCCCCCGCACGTGCGGAAGGTGCCGGTCTCGCCGCAGGCGGGGACGGCGTCGACCCAGCCGTCGCCGAAGCAGTTGCCGAGCGTGCCCACCGTGCAGCCCGCGAACAGGACGTCGGAGCCGAGCGTCTCCACGTCGTCGCAGTTGTAGTCGAAGCTGCCGTTCGCGCGCGGCGCGGTGAAGCCGTCCTCCTGGTTCGGCCTCGCGTCGGCGTTGGCGTCGTCGCAGTCGCCGCCCGCGGCGGCGATCGTTCCGCAGTAGCAGCCGAGGCCCAGGGCGTCGTCGCCGAAGCCGTCGCCGTCCGTGTCGGCGAAGCCGTCGCGGCAGCCGGCCAGCCCCGATCCGTCGTCGGGGGCGCCGTCGCAGTCGTCGTCGAGGCCGTTGCAGACCTCGGGCTCGGGCACCACCTCGTCGACGCACGGGCCGAAGCCGGCGTCGCCGCACACGCGCTGCCCGGTCTGGCAGAGTCCGACGCCGAGCGTCGGCTCGGGCCCGGTGTAGCAGGTGATCCGGTCTCCCGAGAAGCAGGCGGCGCCGGCGCGCAGCGCGTAGGGCACCGAGCCGACCGGCTGCGCCGGAGCGAGCATCTCGCCGTCGACGTCGATCACGAGCTCGAGGTCGGGCGAGGCGAAGACGCTCGCGTCGAACGGGCCCGAGGCCTCGGAGCCGGTTCCGATGCGGATGTGGAAGATGCCGTCCACGAGGTCGACCGCGTCGTGGCGTTCCGAGTAGACCACGACGGGAACCGTCGGGCCGGTGTCTACGATCATCACCAGCAGCTCGACGGGCCCGTCGGCGGGGGCGCCGGCGGCGTCGAAGAGGCGGCCCTGGTAGTCGACGAAGCCGGGGACCTCCGCACGAGTCGGAAGTGCCAGCAGCAGAGCCAGCCAGAAGAAGCGCATCGCCCGGGTCCTCCCGGTCCGCACCCGACAGCCCCCAAAGGGCCTTCCCACCCGCCCAGGCCCCTCCGCGTCAAGCGCCGGGATGCCCCGCGGGCGCGGGGCCGAACGCGAGATCGGGATCGGGCGCGCGGCGCACCAGGCCGACCGGAAGCCCGCCGCCAGGCCCTCACTCGAGCAGGCGCAGATGGCCGAGGGCGTACAGGCCGTCTCCGGCGCGGGGCGTGACGGCGATCTCGTCGTAGCCGCGCGCTACGGCGGCGGCGGGAACGTCCACGCGGTCGACGCGCAGGCCTCCGCCCGGGATCCGATCGCTCTCGACCGTCGCGACCGCGATCGGCTCGTCCCGGAGCCGGAACTCGAGCTGGTACGCGTCGTTGTGGTCCACGCTCAGCTCGAGCCGTCGCGATCGCCGCGGCGCGCCGAGATCCACTCCGATGCCGCCGGCCGGGATCACCAGGTTCCCGGGATGGTCCCAGCGCGTGCCGCGGTCCTTTGGACGCTCGATCTCGGCCAGCGTGAAGCGGGTCGAGCTCGCAACGAAGCGTTCCGCTTCCGCGCGGTGGGCGCCGCTGCCGAGCCGCCAGATCGCGGCCCAGCGATCGCCGGCGAGGAGCGGCCCGCGCGTCGCGAGCCGGACATCGTCGTACAGTCGGGCGATGGCCGCGTCCTCGATCCGGTTCGCTGCGTCGGGCAGGCTCTCGAGGTAACCCATGGGGAGCGCGCGGCGGGCGTGGCCGATCCGCCGGGGGGCCAGAGGCGTCGGCAGCAGGCGCGAGAGAAGCGGGTCTCCCAGGCCAAGGGGATCGACGATGTGCACTCCCGGGCCCGCGTAGTAGCCGAAGAAGCCGATGTTGCGCCGCACCACGACGCGCTCGCCGCGGGCCCGCGCCTCGCGCCCTTCGCGCGCCGAGTTCGCCGTCGGCAGCTCCACGCCGGGGCGGGCGCGCAGCAGGCCGGCCATGCGGTAGTAGTACATGCGCTCGTCGGCGATGCCGCGCGCGTCGATGCGGGGCTCGTCGACGTCGCCGTAGCTCGCCCCGGAGGTCGGCGTCGGGTGCGGCGCGGCGAGTCCGATCCCGACCACCGCGAGGCCCAGCAGCGTCGCCGCGAAGGCGCTGACCCCGGGGACCCGCGCGATCAGGCAGACGCTCGCGAAGAGCGGTCCGGTCAGGTAGCGGCCGGACATGAAGTCGCCGCCGATCCGCACCACGTAGAGCAGGTAGAGGACGACGCCAATGGCAACCCACGCGTATCGGCGCTCGCGCATGATGAGCGGGACCGACAGGCCCACGGCGATCGCGAGCCCGGTGAGCGGGTCGCGCTCGAGCGAGTTGAGCAGGTAGCCGAAGCCCTGCGCCAGCAGCGCGCTCCCTTCGACGCCGATGTCGAGCTTCGCGTAGGCGGTGTTCGGGACGGGAGCGCCGTAGTAGAGCAGCGAGAAGAGCTCCCAGGCGGCGAGCGGGAGGAAGCCGAGCACCAGCGATCGCCAGCGTCGGGGGGTCCCGGGGGCCACCAGGCTGGCGACGAGCGGCGGCAGGAAGAGCAGCCCGGTGTCGAGCCGGTTCAGCATCCCGAGGCTGGCGACGAGGCTCAGCCAGAGCAGCGAGCGGCCCCCGAACCAGCCGGCCAGGAATACGGCGAGCAGCAGATGGGTGAGGGGGTTCTCGAGTCCGGACGTCGAGTAGTCGACGTACGCGCGCGACAGGGTCAGCGCAAGCACGCCGACGATCGCGAGCCCCGAAGACCGCGCGATCCGGAACGCGAAGAGGACCATGGCACCGAGCGAGACCGCGATCGAGACGAACAGGGTCGTGAAGAACGGCTCGCGAGTGAGCGCGTAGGACAGCGAGAGCACGCCCATCCAGAGCGGATGCGTGAAGGTCTGCACCCGCTCGGCCACGTTCCAGCGCGGCCCGAAGCCGTTGACGAGGTTGTCGACGCTGCGGAGCGTGATGTACGCGTCGTCGCAAAGCCACGCGGTACGCAGCAGGACGACCGCGAAGAGGCCGAGCACCGCGAAGACGCCCAGTCGCTGGGCCGTGCTCACGTCCGACACGGAGCGAGGATGACGATTGGGCGGACGGCCGCAAGCGTCGAAGAAGCAGCCCCGTGCTGCCGCCGGGGCGATCGACTCGCGCGCCCATTTCGCGTGCACCCTTGATGCGTTTGCCAGCAGGGCGACAGCCGGGACTCTCGAGAGGACGTGTTGGCTGGCATGCATCTTGCGTCGACGCTCGGTGTCGCGCCATGACCCACCACTCCGACGTCTCTCCGATCGCGCGCTACCTGCGCGCCCTGCACGAGCGCTTCCAATCGCTCGGCGACGGCGCCGTGGCGACCTGTATCCCCGAGCTGGCGCGGGCCGACCCCGACTGGTTCGGCGTCAGCATCGCAACGGCCGACGGCCACCTCTACGAGGTGGGCGAGACGCGCCGGCCGTTCACGATCCAGTCGATCTCGAAGCCGTTCGTCTATGGGCTCGCGCTCGAGGATCGCGGCAAGCCGGCCGTGCTCGAGCGGGTCGGGGTCGAGCCCACGGGCGAGGCCTTCAACGAGATCAGCCTCGAGTCCGAGACCGGGCGTCCACGGAACCCGATGATCAACGCGGGGGCAATTACCACCACCTCGCTCGTGGCCGGCGACTCGGTGGAGGAACGCTGGGAGCGGATCCTCGCGCTGTTCTCGATGTATGCCGGCCGCTCGCTCTCGCTCGACGAGGTGGTCTACCGCTCCGAACGCGACACGGGCCACCGCAACCGCGCCATCAGCCACATGCTGCGCAACTTCGACATCATCGAGCACGACCCCGAGCCCGACCTCGATCTCTACTTCCGGCAGTGCTCGATCGCGATCGACTGCCGCGACCTCAGCATCATGGGCGCCACCCTGGCGACCGGGGGCGTGAACCCGATCACGCGCGACCGGGTGCTCCACCCCGACAACGTGGACGAAGTGCTCTCTGTCATGACGACCTGCGGCATGTACGACTACGCGGGCGAGTGGGTCTACCGGGTCGGGCTGCCGGCGAAGAGCGGGGTCTCCGGTGGAATCGTGGCGGTCATGCCCGGACAGCTGGCGATCGCGGCCTTCTCGCCCCCGCTCGACGAGCGCGGCAACAGCGTCCGGGGCGTCGCCGTCTGCGAGGCGCTCTCCGAAGAGCTCGAGCTGCACTTCCTGCGGGCGCCGCGACCGTCGATCTTCGCCGTGCGTTCCCGAGACCCGGTGGGGTCGCTCAGCTCGCGCCGCGCGCGCTTCGACGCGGAGCGCGCGGTGCTCGACGCGAAGGGCCACCAGGGAGTCGTCTACGAGCTGCAGGGCGATCTCACGTTTGCGGGCATGGAGGCGGCGATTCGCCGCCTGAGCGCCGAGCCGGCTCACGTCACCCACTTCGTGATCGACCTGTCCCGCGTGCGCGACGTGGACGATCCGGGCCGCCGCCTGCTGCTCGACCTGATCGCTACGTTCGCCGCCCGCGACCGCCGGCTCGCGTTCGTGCGCCTCGACCGTCACCCGCGCCTGCTCCGCGCGCTGGAGGAGGCCCGGGCGCGCGACGGCTCCCTGCCCCTCGTGCACTTCGACGAGCTGGACCTCGCGGTGGAGTGGTGCGAGGACGCACTGCTCGCCGCGGACGGCGCCACCGCGCGGGAGCGCCAGGAGCTGCCGCTGTCCAAGCACGACCTGCTCGCCGGGCTCGACCCCGCTCACATCGAGCTGCTCGAGGGCCTGATGGAGCGGCGCGCGTTCCGCGCCCGCGAGATCCTCGTGCGCAAGGGCGATGCCGCCTCCGCGCTCTTCCTGCTCGTGCAGGGCGACCTGAGCGTGCTCGCCGACACCCCGGGCGGCCGCCTGGTGCGGCTCGCCGCGCTCTCTCCGGGCATGGGGTTCGGCGAAGGCGCCATGCTCGAGGGCGCCGTGCGCGCCGCCTACGTGCGCGCCGACCTGCCCTCGGTCTGCTGGGTGCTCGAACGCAGCGCCTTCGAGTCGCTCGACGCGTCCGCCCCCGAGCTCAAGACCCGCCTGCTCGAGAACCTGCTGCGCTCGTCGACCAGTACGCTGAAGCGCTTCAGCTCGGAAGTCGTTGCCGGTCAGCCCTAGCGGCCCGTTGAAGATGTCGCCCGGCCGGGCCGTTGAAACCGGCGCCGTCCTCGGTGGCGCGGACGCGGGCCTCAGGAGCCCCCGGGGCAGGTGGCGTAGCAGTCCTCGAGCAGCTCGTTGCAGCGCGCCACCTTCTGATCGCTCGTGGGCGGCGCGGTGCAGTCCGTGAAGATGCCCTGGCACTCGCGGATGCACGCGCCCTGCTCGGGCGTGGTGGCGCGCGGCGGCTCGGGCGGCGAGCCGGAGGAGCCGCAGCCGAGCGCAACCAACGCGAGCAGCAGACCGAGACGGGCGATCATCGAGCTTCCTCCACCGCCCGGCTCGGTGCTCGCTCCCCGGGCTGGCCCCGGACCCTAGCTGCGTCGCCCGCGGCCGCAAGCGCGCAGGACCCGCATCCTACGTACACGACCCCGCGTTGCCGAAGCAGATCGGCATCTCGTTGCTGAGCGGACCGCTCGGGTTGAGGACCTGGAGCAGGTGGAGGCCGTTGCCGGGGTTCGCGTCGAGGTCGATGGTGACGGTGCCGTCCACGCAGAAGTCGGGATCACTCGACACGGTGCACGAGAGCGAGCCGGCCGCCGGCAGGCCGTCCAGGAACAGGACGGCGTCCACCCGCACGGCCGTGCCGAGCACGTCGAACGGGGGCGGGTTGGCCCCCGAGACGATCGGCAGCGCGGGGTTTCCCGTGGGTCCCGTGCCGGTGCTCGTGGTCGCGAGCAGGGGCTGCGGCGCGTCCTCCGTTCCGTGGCGCTGCCGCAGCGCACCGGTCAG
>JASJBO010000341.1 GCA_030066475.1 Myxococcota bacterium | reverse complement strand
CGGAGGCAGTTGTAGTAGTAGTCGAGCAGGCGCCGCCAGCGCGCGTCCTCGTTCGGGAAGGTCCCGACCAGGGCGGAGCGGGCGCGCTGGAACTCGCGGTGCGCAGCCGGCCGTCCCGGCGCGTCGAAGGGTTCTCGGCGGCTCCGCGGGAGCTGCAGCGCCCAGCGCTTCTGGTACATCGGGGTGTCGGGCTCGCGGGCGATCCGCATCAGCGGCGCCGGCACGCTCTGGACGGCCTCGCCCGGCGCGTCGGTGTCGAAGAACATGACGTCGTGGGGATTGACGAAGTTGACGGCGAGCAGCCAGGGCTGCCCCTGCTCGTTCAGGCGCCGGCCGTGCAGCCGCAGCCAGCGCCGTGCCTGCGCCCCGATCAGGGCGTCGTTCAGGAACCCACCGTGGGTCAAGCCGATCACGTCCCCGATGCCCACGTAGTCCTCGAACCCGTAGGTCCGCATCAGGCGGGTCAGCCTCGTCTCGGGCAGCGCCAGGCTGTCGTGCGTGTCCATCTCGCGCGTCAGGTGCCACTTGCCCTTGTAGGCGGCGTAGTAGCCGGCCTGGCCCAGCATGTGTCCCAGCGTCGGGGTGATGGCGGGGTCCAGGTCGTTCGACCACGGGAAGTTGAGGTTGTCGAAGACCTTCGTGCGCTGGATGTGCTGGCCGGTGTAGATCACGGCGCGCGACGAAGAGCAGACGGCCGAGGCGATCTGGTGGTTGGTGAAGGTCACGCCGCGGCGCCGCAGCGCTTCGCGGCCGGGGAGGGAGAAGCCGGGCGGAATCTCGTCCGCGCGGAAGTGGCGCTCCTGGTCCGTCAGGATGAAGAGGACGTTGTAGGGGCCGCGGCTCCCGCCCCGATCGGAGCCGTCCGGGCGCGCTGGGGCCGCCGCGCCGGGCGCGGCGCCGAGTGTGCCGGTGCCGAGCGCCAGCGTGGCGGCGCCCGCGCTCTGGAGCAGCTCTCTTCGGGTCACTCCGCTTCTGCGTTCGGCCATGGTCGGCAGTCTACCCCCGATCTGATTCGACCCGGGATCGTCGCCGAAGATCGGACGGCGGGCCAGGGCCGCGAACGCGCCGCCGGGATCGAGTACAGTGCCCGGGAATCCGGGAGAGGAGACGACTGGCGATGGCGCTGGACCCGAGATGAGCACGTCTGCGCGCACCGAGCCTCCCTACGAGCCCGAGCAGATCCTCGCGGCGCCCTTCGCCGAGCGCATCCGCCTGGTCTGCCAGACCTGGGCCTCG
The DNA here is from genome assembly GCA_030066475.1 of Myxococcota bacterium. Next base: position 6,737 of record JASJBO010000341.1, on the reverse strand, counting down.
CAGGCCATGCCCAACCCGAAGATCGTCATGGCCCTCTACTGGACCAAGTACATCGTCCTCTATGTCGGGGGCTTCGCCTTCTTCGCCAGCTTCAACGCCAGCTACCCGGGCTTCACCTCGCCCCTCGAGTGGGCCTTCACGACGACGTCCTTCAAGAAGATGATCGCCTGGTCGATCCTCTACGAGCTCACCGGTCTCGGCTGCTCGTGGGGGCCGATGAACGGCCGCATCAAGCCGATGCTGGGCGGCATCCGCAACTTCCTGTGGGTCGGCACCATCAAGCTGCCGCTGTTCCCGGGCGTCCCGGTGATCGGAAGCCCGCATCGCGGCTGGCTCGACGTCGGCGTCTACGGGCTGAACCACCTGCTGCTGCTGCGGGCGCTGCTGGCACCCGAGGTGACGACCGACCTGCTGCTGCCGTGCTTCGTGCTGCTGCCGATCATGGGCGTCCTCGACAAGACGCTCTTCCTGGCGGCGCGCGCCGAGCACTACTACGTGGCGCTGGTCTGCCTCGTCGTAGCGGCGCAGGACGACCTGTGGATCGCGGGCTGCAAGGTGGTCTGGGCCCTGATCTGGTTCTGGGCGGCCACCTCGAAGCTCAACCACCACTTCCCGACCGTGATCATGTTCATGATGAACAACGGTCCCTTCTTCCCGAAGGCGCTGAAGAAGCGCCTGTTCGCGGACTATCCCGACGACCTGCGTCCCTCGCGTCTCGCGACCTTCATGGCGCACTTCGGCACGGTCGCGGAGTACTCGATCCCCCTGCTGCTGCTGACCAGCCCGAACGAGATCGTGACGGTGCTCGCCCTGATGCTGATGGTGAGCTTCCACGGCTTCATCGCCCTCAACAACCCCAACGGCATGCCCGTGGACTGGAACATCCTGATGATCTACGGCGGGATCTTCCTGTTCGGCTTCCATCCCGAGCCCGGCGTGGGGGCCCTGGCCGCGATGCCCGGACTCGTGGTCTTCCTCTTCCTCGTGCTCGTGGTGATGCAGACCTACGGGAACTTCGTGCCGAAGCACGTCTCGTTCCTGCTCTCGATGCGCTACTACGCGGGCAACTGGGCCTACAACCTCTGGCTCTTCCGCAAGGACGGCGCCATCGAGAAGCTGCGCCGGCTCAAGACGCCGGGCGGCATCCTGCGGGAGCAGATGCGGGCGATGAAGCTGGAGGAGCAGGAGATCGCGCTCGCCGCCGAGATGACGATGGCGATGCGCTTCACCCACCTCCAGGGCCGCCCGCTGCAGGACGCGCTGCCGCGCGCCGTGGACGACATGGACGACTACGAGTGGCAGGAGGGCGAGGTCCTCGGCGGACAGATCGTGGGCTGGAACTTCGGCGATGGCCACCTGAACGGGAAGCAGCTGCTCGACTCGGTGCAGGCCGTGTGCGGGTTCGAGCCGGGCGAGCTGCGCATGGTCTCGATCGAATCGCAGCCCCTGTTCGGCTCGGGCTGGGAGTGGAAGATCTTCGACGCCGCGACGGGCCTCGTCGACAGCGGCCGGACCGAGGTGGCCGACGTGCTCCACAAGCAGCCGTGGCCGACCGGACAGGACGCCGCGGCCTTTGCGCGCGGCGCGACGCGGACCGCCTCGTAGTCGATGGATCTCCGACCGGCTGCCGGCAGCCCGGCGAGCGGGCTGGACGCGGTCGTCGTGGGGGCCGGCCCCAACGGCCTGGCGGCAGCCGTCGCGCTGGCACGGGCCGGTGCCGCCGTGCGCGTGCTCGAGGCCAGCGACGAGGTGGGCGGCGGCACGCGCTCGGCCGAGCTGACCCTGCCCGGGTTCGTCCACGACGTCTGCTCCGCCGTGCATCCGATGGGAGCGCTCTCGCCCTTCTTCCGGAGCCTGCCGCTCGAGCGGCACGGTCTCGCGTGGGTGCGGCCGGCCGCCTCGGCGGCGCACCCCATGCCCAACGGCGACGCCGTCCTGCTGGTCCGCTCCGTGGAGCGGACGGCCGAGGGCCTGGGCCGCGACGGGAGCGCCTGGCGGCGGCTGGTCGGGCCCTTCGTCGACGACGCCCCGTCGCTCTTCGCCGACATCCTGGCGCCGCTGCGCGTGCCCGATCACCCGCTGCGGATGCTGCGCTTCGGTCTGCGCGGCGCGTTCTCCGCGAACCGCCTCGCGCGGCTGCTGTTCCGCGAGGCGCGGGCGCGGGCGCTGTTCGCCGGCTGCGCCGGCCACTCGATCCTGCCGCTGTCGCGGCCTCTCAGCGCGGCGCTCGGGCTCGTCTTCGCGGTGGCCGGGCACGCCGAGGACTGGCCCGTCGCCCGGGGCGGATCGCGCGCCATCACGCAGGCGCTGGCCTCGCTGCTGATGGAGCTCGGCGGCGAGATCGAGGTCGGGCGCCGCGTCGAGCGTCTGGGCGAGCTGCCTGCCGCGCGCGTCGTCCTGTTCGACACGTCCCCCGAGCAGCTCTCGCGCATCGCCGGCGACGCGCTGCCACCCGGCTACCGGCGGCGCCTCGCGCGCTACCGCTACGGGCCGGGCGTCTTCAAGCTCGACTGGGCGCTGGACGGGCCGATCCCCTGGCGCGACCCCGCCTGCCTGGAGGCCTCCACCGTGCACGTCGGCGGCACCCTCGAGGAGATCGGCGCCGCGGAGCGCGACGCCTTCCGCGGCCGCCACGCCGAGCGCCCGTTCCTGATGGTCTGCCAGCAGAGCCAGTTCGACGCCACCCGCGCGCCCGCCGGCCAGCACACCGGCTACGCCTACTGCCACGTGCCGCACGGCTCCGAGGTGGACATGACCGAGGCGATCGAGCGCCAGATGGAGCGCTTCGCGCCGGGCTTTCGCGACCGCGTCCTGGCCCGCCACACGATGGGGCCGGCCTGGCTCGAGGCGTACAACCCGAACTACAAGGGCGGGACGATCACGGGCGGGGTCGCCGACGCGCTGCAGCTCTTCACCCGCCCCGTGGCCCGGCTCGACCCGTACTCGACGCCGAACCCGCGGCTCTTCCTGTGCTCGGCGGCCACGCCCCCGGGCGGCGGGGTGCACGGGCAGTGCGGCTACTGGGCGGCGCGCTCGGCGCTGCGGCGGCTGGGGATGCCGGGAGCCTGAACGCACCACCGACCGGTCTCGGAGCGGCCGTGGCTCACCCGCAGGCGTCGAGGCGCAGCGTGATCGTCTCCGGGCCGGGGCCGTCCCCGAACATCCCCAGCAGCCCGCCGAGCCGCTGTACCGCGTACTTCTCCTGGCGCAGGTCGAAGGTGCGCCGGTTGGCGACCGGATCGTCGACGATGCGGGGCACCACGCAGCGCACCGCGCCGGCGCGCAGCATCTCGAGCTCGGCGCCGTCGAGCGCGTGCCTCTCCGCCTTCGAGCGCGGCATCGAGACCCACTCGGCGCCCTCGTGGTCGACGATCCACAGCCGCAGCTCGGCCTCGTCGGCGTAGACGACCACGACCTCTTCGAGCTCGGCGAGGGCGCCGTAGAGCGCCAGGAACAGGACGAACGGCGACGCCGCGAGCGCGATGCCGCGCGCGATCGCCGGCGTCGCGCGCACGAGCAGGGCGGCTGCGATCGCGAAGCACAGGAGCCCGCCGATCAGGCCGCGCCCCGGGATTCCGTAGGGGCCCGCGTGCTGGAGGGGAACCGCGAACGCCGCCAGTCCCGCGCCCAGCGCCAGGACCCCCACCATCGAGGCGACGACCGAGCGCGGCTTCGTGGCGTCCATCGCGACAGGGTACAGCGGGTGGATCGCCTGTCAGGTCGACCGGGTGGGCGCGCTCCACCGTGGCCGCCAGCGTGCGGCGCGTGATCGCTTCGCGGCGCACGCCCAGGAGGGTGGCGAGCGGCCGACCCTCACCAGGGCGGCTCCGCTGCTCGAGACGGCCCCTCCGAAGCATCGACGACGGACAGCTTCGGCTTCGCCGCGGGCGGGCGCGCATCCGCCGTCGCCAGGGTCTTGGCGAGCACCCGGGAGACGATCGCCTCCTGGAAGAGGTCGGGCTCCTCGAGGTTGGGCGAGTGCGCCGAGCGCTCGAACCAGACCATCTCCTTGTGGGGCGCCTCGAGCGCCTCTACGTAGCGCTCCACCAGCTCGGAGGGCGTGTTGTAGTCGCGTCTTCCGGCGAAGAAGTAGACCGGCACATCCACACGGGGGATGGTCCGAGGGAAGTCCGTCTCCCGGATCTCGTTTCGCCACATCTCCAACGGCGCGCCGATCCCCCGCGCGAAGCGCAGTCCATCCAGCACGGAGTAGTGAGGAGAGAGGGCACCGGCGAGGACGTACTTGCGCATCCCCTGGGCGTCGTAGAAGTCACCACCGAAGTGTGCGAGCCACTTGCGCTCCACCCACATCTCGCTCGGGTGCTCGTACGGCGGCTGGATCGCCGCGAGTTCCTCCTGGGCCTGGGTGTTCCGTGTCGAGCGTGCCCGTTCCACGACCCAGCGGTAGGAGATCTCCTCCTGCTCGCGCCAGTTCACGACCTGCCCGATACCCACGAACGCGTGAAGCAGCTCGGGGTGATCGCGGGCGGTCCGCAGGCCAAGCACGGTGCCCCACGAGTGGCCCACGAGGAAGAGCCGCTCTTTCCCGAAGCGGTGCAAGAGCAGCTCGATCAGCTCGTGCGTATCGTCGACGTAGTCTTGAATCGTCCACGAAGACCGGTCCTCGCCGAAGCGGTACGACTTGCCCGACCCGCGCTGGTCCCAGTGCACCACGGTGAAGTGCTCCTCCAGCCTCGCACTGAACAGGCGCGAGACGGCCATCTCTGGAAACCCGGGTCCGCCGTGCAGGAAGAGCAGGATCGGATTGCGCCGATCCCAGCCGCGCACCAGGATCGACTGGGGGATGCCGCCCAGCGTCACCCGCTCCAGGGACTCGACCCCGTGGGCGGCTTCGATCCGCGTCTGGGCGGCGATCCGCTGCTGTCCAAGGAACCGCAAGACGAGGCCGGCGATCACGAGAGCGGCAGCCGCGGCCGCGAGGCCAAGGACGAATCGGCCCGGAGCTCGGATGTTCATGGGGGCTCCTCTGGTTGCGACCCCGCGAACGGGGACTTACACTACTGTAAATTCGAGCTTACAAATTTGTCAATGCCCAGATCGAGACGCGTCCCGAAAACCCGCGCCAGCGCGAAGCCCAAACGGGCGCCCAAGACGGCCCGGCCCACCCGGGACACGCGTCGCGCGATCCTGGACGCGGCCCGCAGACGCCTGGCCGAGAGCGGACCCGAGGCGATCCGGCTCCAGGAGATCGCCCGTGACGTCGGGATCTCTCACCCGGCAATCCTGCACCACTTTGGCAGCCGGGAAGGTCTCACCCAGGCGCTGGCCCAAGACGCATTGGATGCGCTGGCGGCGGACCTGATGGCCGCACTGGCCAGACCCGCTGCTGACGTGCCCGTAGCTACGGTGCTGGAGAACCTGCTCGAGACCGTGGGCGGTTCGGGGCACGCACGGCTGTTCGCGTGGCGCTCACTCAGCATGGAGGCACCGCTCCCCGAACACAGCGAGCAGGAGCTGCTCCGCGGCCTGATCGACGGGCTCGACCAGTGGCGCGCACGGCTCGCGCGGGAACGCGGAAGTGATCCGCCCGACCGCCGGGAAGCGAGCTATCTCGTGCGCCTCATCGGTGCAGCGCTGCTGGGTGACGCGATATTGGGACCGATCTTGGACCTTCGCGCAGAGCTCGACGGCGAGCACGACGCCCAGGCGCGCTTCCGCCGCTGGCTCGCCGAGAGCCTGGCCGGCCTCGTCGTGCGTTCGTAGGGCGTGGGGCAGGATCTCGCCGTTGCGGCGGCCGGTGGTCTGTTCGTCATCGGGATCGGTAGGATTCGATTTCGCGAACGTCTTCCGCCTCGATCCCACTGAACCCGGCTGCTCAGCCGAGCGGGTGACGCCAACGGAGTCCGGGGAATCGCGCGTAGTCGCGGTCCGTCGAGACCCACTCGCAGCCGGACTCGATGGCCAGAGCGGCGAGATAGGCGTCCGCAACGCGGTTGCCTCGTGCGCTTCCTTCACGGCACAGCCGTTGGAAGATCTCCCAGTGGCGCGGGCTGGGCTGGATCGACACGGCGCGCTCGCTCTCACGAAGCGTCCGTCGCGAAGCGCCTCCTCGAGGATCGAAGCCCGCCTCCTGGGCCACCGGGCGACCCAGATCGCCCACTCCGGTAGAGGTCTACCGCCAGGGAGAACACATCCTCCGCAAGCGGCGATTCCACCACGGGAAGCGAGAGCATGGCCTCGCGTGCACGTCGAAAGGCGGCCTCGTCGCGAACCCCCTGCAGAACCTCCTGGATCACGGGCAGGCACGTCGCGACATCGTCGAAGTCGACGACCGCCTCGAGGTCGAGCGGTCGACTCGCCCGGAAGACGTCGACCCAGACGGACGTGTCCACCAGGATCACGAAGCGCGCTTCTTGCTCTTGCGATCGCGCCGCATCGCGGAGACGTCGCCCTCCCAGAGGCCCGAGCCGCGGAGCTCGAGGATCTGCCGGGCTTTGGCGCGCCGAACGAAGTCCTCGAGGGCTCGCATGACGGCGGCGGAGTAGGTCTTCTCTCCAGAGAGCCGTGTGGCTTCTTCGAGAATCTCTTCATGAAGCACAAGATTCGTACGCTTCATGTGTATATCGTGCCATCCTCCGCCAGCCCCGCCACCCGCCGGCTCACTCGATCCCCAGCCGCTTCATCTTCTTGTACAGCCCCTCGCGCGTGATCCCGACCGCGCGGGCCGCGGTTGCGCGCAGGCCGCATGCAAGCGTGGCTGTGGTGGGGTAGAAGAG
>JASJBO010000340.1 GCA_030066475.1 Myxococcota bacterium | reverse complement strand
CGCTCCCAGGGCCAGGTCTCGCAGGGCTCGTCGCCGGTGGGCTTGCGCCGGACCGCCAGAGTGCGCATCCGAAGCGCGCCGCCCAGCCGCGCCACCTCCTGCCCGATCGGGCCCATCCCGAGGACGCCGAGCACACGGCCCTGGAGGTCGCTGACGTCGCGGGGCTCCCAGCTCCGGCGCGCCTGGGCGTCGAGCCAGCCTGGCAGGTCGCGCGAGAGCGCCAGCAGGTAGAGGATCGCGGTCTGCGCGATCGGCACCGCCATGGCGCCCGAAGAGGTGGTGAGCCGCACGCCGCGCGCGCGCAGGCGCTGGAACCAGGGGTCGTCCACGCCGGCGCTGAAGCTGTGCATCCAGGCCAGGCCGGGGGCGTCGCGCAGCGCTCGCGCAAACGCGCGGGTCCGATCCGGAAACAGGTCTCCCGAGAACAGCGCCACCCCCACGGCGGCGGGGTCGCCGTCCAGGTCGTCGCCGCGCAGCACCACGCGCGCGCCGGGCCAGGCCTCGGCGAGCGCCACACCGGCGCGCTCCTCGACCCGGTCGGAGATCAGCAGCGCGGGGGCGTCCACGCGGGAAGGCTAGCCGATGACGGGGGCGCCTCCGGCGCGGGGTGGAGCCTCGGCCCCGGGAAGCCGAAACTGATGGGGTCGGCCCGCGGGGCCGATCACGAGGAGATCCATGGATCCGCTCCCCTATCTGCTCATCATTGCGGGCTGCCTGGTGCTGTCCGCATTCTTCTCGGGCAGCGAGACGGCCCTGATGCGGCTGCGCGGCCACGAGCTCGAGGCCGAGGAGGAGATCACCCGCAGCCCGTCGGGCGTCGCAGTACGCTCCCTGCTCGACTCGACCTCGCGCCTGCTGGTCACCATCCTGCTCGGCAACAACGTCGTCAACCTGCTCGGCGCATCGCTCGCCTCGGCCGTGGCGATCCACTACCTCGGCGAGCGCCTGGGCGTGCTCGCCGCCGCGGGCATCATGACGACGCTGGTGCTGCTGTTCTGCGAGGTGCTGCCCAAGGCGTTCGCCGCGCGCTACCCGCGCCGCGTCTCGTTCACCGTGGGGCTGCCGCTCTACATCGTCCACTGGGCGCTGCGGCCGGTGCACGTGCTCTTCGACCGGTTCGTCGAGCCGGCCGTGCGCTGGATCGCCGGCGGCGCCGAGGGCGAGCTGCCGGGCTCGGCCGAAGAAGTGCTGCGGCTCGCGCGCGCCGCGCGCACCACGCCGGAGGAGGCCTCGCCGCTCTCGATCATCGGCGGCGTGGGCCGCGCCGTCGACATGCACGTGTCGGACATCATGGTGCCGCGCACCGAGATCGTGGCGTATGCCCACGACGTCGAGCCGGCGGCGCTGCTCGAGGAGCTGCTCGACGAGCGCTACACGCGCGCGCCGATCTACCGCGAGTCGATCGATGACGTGCTGGGGCTCGTCCACCTGAAGGACCTGGTCGAGGCGGTGCGGGGCGGCGCCACCGACATCGGCTCGATCCTCAAGCCCGTGCTGCGCGTGCCCGAGCGCAAGCCGATCCTGAGCCTGCTGGCCGACATGCAGCGCGCCTTCGTGCACGTGGCGATCGTGAAGGACGAGTTTGGCGTGACCCAGGGCCTGGTCACCCAGGAGGACGTGCTCGAGGAGATCGTCGGCGAGATCCGCGACGAGTTCGACCGCGAGGAGCTGCTCACGATCCGCCGCGACGTGGACGGCAGCTACCGCGCGCTGGGCCGGGTCAAGGTGCTCGACTTCAACCGCGAGACGGGCTGGAGCGTGGCGGCCGAGCGGGGCGACACGCTCTCGGGTCTGGTGTTCAACGAGCTGGGCCGGGCGCCGCGCCGCGGCGACTCCGTGCGGGTGCCGGGCTACCAGATCCAGGTGGCCGGCGTCTCGGGCTCGCGCATCACCGAGGTGCGCGTGGTGCCGCGCCCCGAATCGGACCGCGGCGGCAACGGCCACGACCGCAAGGAGGCGGAGTCGATCCGGTGAGCGCCGCGCCCGAGCTGCGCTTCGACGGGCCGGCGCGCGCGAAGCACCTCGTGGCGCTCACCCACGGCGCCGGCGCGCCGGTGGACGACGCCTTCCTCGAGCGCATCACGGCCGGCCTGGTCGAGCACGGGGTGCGCGTCGCACGCTTCGAGTTCCCGTACATGGCGAAGCGCCGGGTCGACGGAAAGCGCCGCGGTCCCGACCGGCAGCCCGTGCTGCTGGACACCTGGCGCGCCGCGATCGACGCGCTCGGTGGCGGGGAGCGCGTGGTGATCGGCGGGAAGTCGATGGGCGGTCGGATGGCGAGCCTGGTCGCCGACGAAGTCGGCGCGCGCGGCCTGGTGTGCCTGGGCTACCCGTTCCACCCGCCCGGCAAGCCGGAGCGGCTGCGCACGGAGCACCTGGAGGGGCTGAAGACCCCGACCCTGATCGTGCAGGGCACGCGCGACCCGTTCGGCACGCCCGACGAGGTGAAGGGCTACCCCCTCTCCAAGCGGATCCGCCTCCACTGGAGCGAGGACGGCGAGCACTCGCTCAAGCCGCGCAAGAGCTCGGGGCGCACGCTCGAGCAGAACCTGGCGGAGGCGGTCGAGGCGATCGCGGTGTTCGTCGCGGCGCTGTGATCAGCGCCGCACCACCCAGACCACGTAGCGCCCCGACGGACCGATGAAGCTCGAGGCGATCCAGCCGGTGAGACTGGCGATCAGGCTGCCGAGGATCGCCGCCATCAGCCCTTCGACGTGGAAGCCGGTGAGGAACGCGGCCACGAGCTGGAGCATCAGCGCGTTCACGACCAGCAAGAACAGGCCGAGGGTCAGGATCGTGAGCGGCAGGGTGAACAGGATCACGATGGGTCGCACCACCGCGTTCACCAGCCCCAGCAGGAACGCCCCCAGCAGCAGGGTGCCGGTGCCCTCGATGTGGATGCCGGGCACGATCCGGGCAGCCACCCAGAGCCCGAAGGCGCTGATCAGCAGGCGCAGCAGGAAGCCGGGCATGGCGCGAGTGTAGCCGCGCCGGCGCTGGCTCGGTTAGCGTAGCGGCCGTGAGCGATTCCCCCCTGCGCTTCGGCGTGCTCGGCGCCGCCCGCATCACGCCGGGCGCCCTGGTGGCGCCGGCGCGCAAGGTTGCCGGCGCGGAGCTCGTGGCGATCGCGGCGCGCGACCCGGCGCGGGCGCGCGCCTTCGCCGAGAAGCACGGCGTGCCGCGCGTGGCCGAGAGCTACGCGGCGCTGATCGACGACCCCGAGCTCGACGCGATCTACAACCCGCTGCCCAACGGCCTGCACTGCGAGTGGACGATCCGCGCGCTGCGCGCCGGCAAGCACGTGCTGTGCGAGAAGCCGCTGGCCTCGAACGCGGACGAGGCGGCCCGGATGGTCGCGGCCGCCGACGAGAGCGGCCGCTTGCTGATGGAGGCGTTCCACTGGCGCTACCACCCGCTCGCGGCCCGCGTGAGGGAAATCGTGGCGAGCGGCGAGATCGGGGCGGTGCGGCGCATCGAGGCGATCGTGTGCTTTCCGCTGCCGCGCTTCGGCGACATCCGCTATCAGTACGACCTGGCGGGCGGCTGCCTGATGGACGCGGGCTGCTACCCGGTCTCGATGGTGCGCCACACGGCCGACGCCGAGCCCGAGGTGGTGTCGGCGCGCGCCAAGCTGGCGCGGCCGAAGGTCGATCGCTTCATGGAGGCCGAGCTGCGCTTCGCCGACGGCCGCAGCGCGCGCATCCTCTCCTCGATGTTCTCGGCGCGCCTGCTCGACCTGCGCCTCGTCGTGCGCGGCGACGCCGGCGAGCTGAGCGCGCTCAATCCGCTGGTGCCGCACTTCTTCCACCGCCTGCGGGTGCGCGGCCGCGACGGCACGCGACGCGAGCAGGTGGAGGGCGAGGAGACCTACACCCACCAGCTCCGCGCCTTCGTCGACGCCGTGCGCAACGGCACGGCGCTCCCCACCGACGGACGCGACGGCGTGGCGAACATGCGGGTGATCGACGCCGTCTACGAACGCGCCGGCCTGCCGCGCCGCGGCACCTGAGCGATGAGCGGAGCGATCGGGCTGCTGCACCCGGGGGCGATGGGAGCCACCGTGGGGAGCGCGGTGCGGGCCGGGGGGGCGCGCGTGCTGTGGTGCGGCGCCGGCCGCAGCGAGGCCACCCGCACGCGCGCGGGCGGCGCTGGACTCGAGGACGCGGGAGCGCTCGCGGACCTCGTGGCCGCGAGCGACGCGATCCTGTCCGTGTGCCCGCCGCACGCCGCCGCGAAGCTGGCCGACCAGGTCGCGGCGCTCGGCTTCGCGGGCCTGTACGTCGACTGCAACGCCGTGTCGGCCGCCACCGCACGCGCGATCGGGGCGCGGATCGAGGCCGCGGGCGGCGCGTTCGTGGATGGCGGGCTGATCGGCCCGCCCGCGCAGCGCGCCGGGACGACGCGGCTCTACGTCTCGGGCGCGCGGGCGGCGGAGGTGGCCGCGCACTTCGCGGGCTCGCCGCTCGAGGCCATCCCGCTCGACGGCCCGCCGGGCGCCGCGTCGGCGCTCAAGATGTGCTTCGCCGCCTGGACCAAGGGCTCCGCCGCGCTGCTGGCCGCGGTCCGTGCGCTCGCCACCGCCGAGGGCGTCGACGACGCCCTGCTCGCCGAGTGGGCGCGCTCGCTCCCCGACCTGCCCGCGCGCTCCGAGGGCTCGCTGCGCGGCACCGCCGCCAAGGCCTGGCGCTTCGTCGGCGAGATGGAGGAGATCGCCGCCAGCTTCGCCGACGCGGGCCTGCCCGACGGCCACCACCGCGCCGCCGCGGAGACCTACCGCCGGCTCGCGCGCTTCCGCGACGCCGCCGAGCCGCCGACGCTGGCCGAGGCGATCGCCGCGCTGCTATCCATTCGGGCCCGGAGCGCCCGACCAGGAGGACCCCCGTGAGCCCGATCTCCCCCGCCGAACGCTACCAGAAGAAGCGGGCCCAGGTGCTGGGCAAGACGATGGCCTACGTCGAGGTCGGCGCGGGCGACCCGATCGTCTTCCTGCACGGCAACCCCACCTCGAGCTACCTGTGGCGCAACGTGATCCCGCACTGCGAGGCGCTCGGCCGCTGCATCGCCCCCGACCTGATCGGCATGGGCGACTCCGACAAGCTCGACCCGAGCGGCCCCGACCGCTACCGCTTCGTCGAGCACCGCCAGTACCTCGACGCGCTGCTCGAGCAGCTCGGTGTCGACGCGAACGTCACGCTCGTGATCCACGACTGGGGCTCGGCGCTGGGCTTCGACTGGGCCAACCGCCACCGCGACGCGATGCGCGGCATCGCCTACATGGAGGCGATCGTCCGGCCGCTCACCTGGGACGAGTGGCCCGAGCCGGTGAAGCCGGTGTTCCAGGCCTTCCGCTCGCCCGCCGGCGAGCAGATGGTGCTCGAGCAGAACGTGTTCGTGGAGCAGGTGCTGCCGGGCGCCGTGCTGCGCGGGCTCACCGACGAGGAGATGGCGGTGTACCGCCGCCCCTTCGCCGAGCCCGGCGAGGGCCGCCGCCCCACGCTCACCTGGCCGCGCCAGATCCCGATCGAGGGCGAGCCCGCCGACGTGACCGAGATCGTCTCGGCCTACGGCGCCTGGCTGGCGGAGTCCCCGCTGCCGAAGCTGTTCGTGAACGCCGAGCCGGGCGCCATCCTGCGCGGCAGCGCGCGCGAGTTCTGCCAGGGCTGGCCCAACCAGACCGAGGTGACGGTCAAGGGCACGCACTTCGTGCAGGAGGACTCGCCCGACGAGATCGGCGAGGCCGTCGCGGGCTGGCTGCAAGACCTCACGTGACGCGCGCGAGCGGCCTGCTCGCCCTGGGCGCCGCCGTCGGGATCGCGGCGGCCGCCGCCGGCCTGCTGCTCGGCGACGCCGGCGACGCGGGCGGCCTGCCCGACGACGTGGTGGCGCTGGTCAACGGCACCCCCGTGCGTCTGGCCGACTACGAGCGCGCCGTGGTGGCGCTGGCCAGCGACCGGCGCGAGCCGCTCGAGGACGAGGACCGCCGCTACGTGCTCGACCGTCTCGTAGACGAGGAGCTGCTGGTGCAGCGCGGCCTCGAGCTGGGCTTCGCGCGCCTCGACAAGCGCGTGCGTGCCGACCTGGTGCAGGCCGTGATCCAGTCGGTGGTGGCGGACGCCGACCGCCGCGAGCCCACCGCGGCCGAGGTGAGCGAGTTCTACGAGGAGAACCGCGACTACTTCACGCGGCCCGGACGCATGCGGGTGCGGCAGATCTGGGTGCAGGCGGGCTCGCGCCGCCCGGACGCGGAGGCGCGCGCGCGGGCCGAGGAGGCGGCCCGGCGGCTGCGCGCGGGCGTTCCGCTGGTGCAGGTGGCGGAGGCCCTGGGCGACCCGATCGTCGCGCCGGTTCCCGACGCCTCGCTGCCCGCCACCAAGCTGAGCGAGTACCTGAGTCCCAGCGTGGTGCGCCAGCTGCTCCACACCGAGGTGGGCGCCGTCACCGAGCCGCTGCGCGCGATGGGCGGCTACCACGTGCTGCGGCTCGTGGCCCGCGAGCCCGCGGTGGTGCCGCCGCTGTCGGCCATCGAGACCGAGGTGCGCGCCGAGACGCGGCGCCGCGCGGGCGACCGGGCGCTGCGCCGCTACCTGGACGAGCTGCGCGAGCGGGCCCACGTGACCGTGGCGGACGTCGCGCCGTGAAGACGCTCGGCGCGCTGCTGGCCCTGCTGCTCGCCGCGGCCGCCGGCGACGCGTTCGCACACGGGCGGAGCATCTCCTACTCGAGCTGGAAGCTGCGGCCCGACGGCGCGCTGGTGCGGGTGCGGATCCCCCGGCTCGAGCTGACGCGGCTCCAGCTCGACCCCGTCGCGGACCCGGGCGCGGCCCACTCGGTGGCGCAGCTGCTGGCCGGGGAGGTGCGGCTGTCGGGCGACGGCCGGCCCTGCCCGGCCACGGCCGACCCGCTGCCGGCCGCCGCACCCGAGGGCTGGGTGCTCTACGAGTGGCGCGTGCGCTGCGAGAGCCCGGGCGCCCTGGTCATCTCGAGCTCACTGCTGCTGGACGTGGCGCCTTCGCACCTGCACTTCGCGCGCGTCGAGCGGGCCGACGGCAGCGTGCTCGAGCGCGTGCTCTCCGACGCCGGGCCGAGCTGGGCGCTCGGAGGCGGCGACGAGCCCGACGCGCCGGCGCACGACCCGGGCACGTCGCTGGTCGGCTACCTCGAGCTCGGTGTCGAGCACATCCTCACCGGCTGGGACCACCTGGCGTTCGTGCTGGCGCTGCTGCTGCTCGCCGGCAGCGTGCGCGAGGTCGCCGGACTCGTGACCGGCTTCACGGTGGCGCACAGCGTCACGCTCGGACTCGCGGTGCTGGGCGTGGTGCGGCCCGAGCCGGTGGCCGTCGAGGCGCTGATCGGCTTCTCGATCGCGCTGGTCGCGGCCGAGAACGCCTGGCTCCTGGGCGGACGCGGGCTCGCGGTGCCGGCCGCCGTGGTGGCCGGGCTGCTGGCGCTGGCCGTCGCGGCGCTGGCGGGCCTCGGCGCGGTGGCGCCGCTCACGCTGCTGGGACTCGCGCTGTTCGCGGCCTGCCACTTCGGCCTGCTCGACCGCGTGAGCCGCCCGGCCCGGCTGCGCGCGGCCGTCGCCTTCGCCTTCGGCCTGGTCCACGGCTTCGGCTTCGCAGGCATCCTCACCGAGATCGAGCTGCCCGCCGAGCGCCTGGTGCCCGCCCTGTTCGGCTTCAACGTGGGCGTGGAGCTGGGACAGCTGGGCGTGGTGCTGGCCGTGTGGCCGCTGCTGCGCCTGCTCGACCGGCCCGCCGAGGGTCGGCTGCTGCGAGGCTTCTCCGAGGTGGCGTCCGCGGCGATCTGCGGCCTGGGCCTGTTCTGGTTCGTCTCCCGGACGTTTGGGTAGAGGACTTCGCTCGCCTGCGGCTCGCTGCGCGCGCAAGCTGGTGGACTTCGCTCGCCTGCGGCTCGCTGCGCGCGCAAGCTGGTGGACTTCGCTCGCCTGCGGCTCGCTGCGCGCGCCGCGTGGCGCAGGGGTGCGCTGCTCGGGCTTCGGGGGGCGGCGCTTGCGCGGGC
>JASJBO010000045.1 GCA_030066475.1 Myxococcota bacterium | reverse complement strand
CTAGCTGGTGGACTTCGCTCGGCTGCGCCTCGCTGCGCGCGCCCTCCGGGCGCTTGCAGGGCGCTTCGGCCGCGCGAACTCCTAGGCCTAGCGGGCTGCTGAGGAGTCCCTCCCTTCGCCTCGACCAGGGAGCCGCGCGGCCAGCCGCGCGGCTCCCTGGCTCCCTCGCAGACGCTCCCGACTGAGTGCCGGCCCTGGGCGCCGACCGTCAGGTCGCGGCCCGCCCTCGTGCACAGCTCCACCTCGTCTCCGTACCGGTGTGACCGATCGCGGAGGTCCGCCAGCCGGACCTTGCGGCAGCGGACACCACAGCACCACTCGCCCGCTCCGCACTTCCCCGGAATCCGGGGCGCAAGCCGGCGGAAGAGTGCGCGCAAGACCCCGAAATCGGGTGAATCGGAGGAAACCGATCGCCGATCCAAGGCACTCACCCGATGCCGACGCGGGGCTCGCAGGCTGAGGTGCGGCTGTGAAGATCGAGTTCGTGAATCATTCCTCCTTCCTGGTCGAGACGCGTGGGGTCGGCCTGCTGTGCGACCCCTGGCTGTTCGGAACCGCCTTCAACGACGGCTGGGCGCTGCTCTCGCCGACGACCTTCGGCCCCGCCGACTTCGAGCGCGTCACCCACATCTGGTTCTCCCACGAGCACCCCGACCACTTCTCGCCGGCGTCGCTGCGCGCGATCCCGGAGGAGCTGCGATCGCGGATCTGCGTGCTCTATCAGGTCACCGCCGACCAGAAGGTGGTGGAGTTCTGCGCCGGCATGGGATTCAAGGAGGTGAAGGAGCTGCAGCCGGATGCCTGGGTCGAGCTGGCAGCCGAGGTCTCGGTGCAGTGCGGCCCGTGGACCAGCGGGGACTCCTGGCTCGCGCTGCGGACGCCGGAAGCCACGCTCCTCAACGTGAACGACTGCGCCATCTACACGCCCGCCGAGACCGCCGCCATTCGCGAGAAGGTCGGTCCGGTGGACGTGCTCGCGACGCAGTTCTCGATCTCGTCCTGGGACGGCAACCCGCAGCAGGTCGAGCGCCGGCGCGCCGGGGCGAAGAGCATGCTGTCGCGCGCGAAGCTGCACTGCCAGGAGTTCGACGCACGCTGGGTGATCCCGTTCGCGAGCTTCGTGTGGTTCTGCCACGAAGAGAACTTCTTCATGAACTCGGAGCACAACCGGATCGACGACGTCGCCAGAGCCCTCGACGAGGACACGCCGTCGACGCCCGTCGTGCTCTACCCGGGCGACGAGTGGGAGGTCGGCGAGGCACGCGACTCGTCCGAGGCGATCCGTCGCTACCTCGAGGACATCGAGTCGGTGGCCACGCGCGACCAGATCGTCAGCCCCGAGGTGGGCAGCGCGGAGCTCGAGCAGGCGGCGCGCGAGTTCAGCGCCAAGGTGTGCGCCGACCTGTCGCCGCTGCGGCTGCGGCTGCGACTGGCGATGCAGCGCTATCGCCAGGACGCGACGGGGCGGAGATCGCTCCTTGCCCGCCTGGCGTCGCTGGCGACCCTCCGCATTCCGCAGCCGCGCATCTGGGTGACGGATCTCGCGGCGGCCTACCGCTTCGACCTGTTCCGCGGGCTGCGCCCCAGCGGCGACGCGCGGGCCGACTGCGACCTGACCGTGGGCGCGGACTCGCTCCACTACGCCTTCCGCTTCCTGTGGGGCGGCGAGACGCTCCAGATCAACGGCCGCTTCGAGGAGATCCGCCCGGAGGGCCGGCGCCCGCTGTTCCAGTACTTCTGGCTGGCCGGAGGGCGCAATCGCGGCGTGGAGCTGGGCTGGGGCGCGCTGCTGCGACGACGTCTCGGGCTGGGGTAGGCGGGCCGAGCCGGCAGGCAGCGCGCCGGTCGTTCGAGGTCGATC
Source organism: Myxococcota bacterium (assembly GCA_030066475.1). The sequence continues at coordinate 18,059 of JASJBO010000045.1, read as the reverse complement.
AAACATCGTTTGAGTTTCGTTCGGCCCCCGGAGCAGACTCCCGAGCCTCGCTCGCGACACCGGGACTCCGTTCGCTCCCTTTCGCTCCGGCAGAACTCCGTTATCGTCCTCACCGCTCGACCGCCCCGTGGAGCTCGTCACTCGCTCATGTGGATGCTCGGCCCCGGGGCCCGGCGCGTCGCTCTGTACGCGTTCGGCCTCACCTCGCTGCTCGCTGCGCTGCCGGCAGCTGCGGACCGCGCGGAGGTGCTGGAGTTCTGGCACCCGGCGCCCGCCGGCGTGGCGGGCTACCGCCTGTACGTGGGGGAGTCGTCGCGCGACTACCCGTTCGTCCTCGACCTCGGCGCCATCGCCGGCGAACCGGGGGAGGTGGTCCGCTACGAGCTGCCGTTCGCCGTCCCGGATGCGGCGCGTCTGTACCTGGCGCTGACCGCCTACGACGACGCGGGACGGGAGAGCACGTTCTCGAACGAGAGCCTGCGCGTCGGCGACGGCGTGCGGGGCCCCGAGGACGGCGTCGCCGACGACGGCGGTGGCTCCGGAGCGATCGGGGACTGGCCCTGCGCGAACGGCGAGACCGCCGGCTGCGACGACAACTGCCCGCTGACACCCAATGGTCCGCTCGCGGGCAGCTGCCTGTCGGGCACCGCCGACTGGGGTCGGATCTGCCGCGCGGATGCCGACTGCGGCGGCGGCGGGCGTTGCTCGCTGGCCCAGGAGGATGCGGACGGGGACGGCGTCGGCGACGCCTGCGACAGCTGCTCTGCCGAGCCGAATCCGGAGCAGATCGACGAGGACGGCGATGGCTTCGGCGACGCCTGCGACTTCGACGCGGGCAGCGCTCCCGGCCCGTCCGGGCTGCCCTGCTCGGGGAGCGAGAGCTGTCTGAGCGGGCTCTGTCCGCTGTCGGACGGCGACCGCGACGGCGACGCGATCGGCGACCTGTGCGACAACTGCGTGGACCTCGCGAACCCGCTCCAGATCGACTCCGATCGCGACGGCCTCGGCAACCGCTGTGACGTCGACTACGACGGCGATGGTCGGGTGGGCATCTCGGACTTCGCTGCGCTCCGCGCGCACTTCGGCTCGACCGACGCGCAGCCCGACTTCGACCCGGTCTACGACGCGGACGGTGACGGGGCCGTGGGGACCTTCGAGTTCATGCTGCTGCGTGAGCAGTTCGGCGGGTGCGCCGGCGGCCTTCCCTGCGCGCCCTGATCAGCGGCCCGCCGCACGCCGGGAGGTCGACAGCGCGCCGGCGGCGGCCACCAGCAGCAGGCAGGCGACGACGTACACCAGCAGCCCCGCCAACGTGTGGAGCGGGTCGCTCGTCATCGTCTCCGCCCCCCAGCGCTGCGAGCCCGCCACCGTCGCCAGCACGCGCAGCAGGTTCGCGCCCATGGCGGCCGGCACGGCGAGTGCCACCAGCAGCAGCTTGCGCCGCGTCGGCATCGGCCTGAGGTGCGCCACCAGGACGGCGATCGGGAGGATCGTGACGAGCGACGTGAGCCCGCTGCAGGCCTCGGCCACGAACATCGCCTCGCCGCTCGGCAGGATCAGGGTGTTGCCCTCGCGCGCCACGGTGATCCCGAAGGTGTCGAGCAGCGCCACCGACACCGACGACACGAAGGCGAGCAGGCGCACGATGACCGGCGAGACGACGGACGGGGGCAGCGGCACCATGAACAGCAGATAGCCCAGCGGGAACGCCAGCACGCGCAGCCACGCGAGCCCACGCAGCCACCACACGGCCGCCGCGAGCGCGCCCACCAGGGCAAGGCCCTGCAACGCGACCACCTGCACGACGCTCGCCAGGGCGTAGACCAGGAAGCTCGCCATCAGGGCGCCCGCGCCGCGCCGGTCCGGCACGCGGGGCAGTCTCGGATGGGCGGCCTGCTCGGCGTAGGCGAGCCAGCCGGCGAGGACCGGGATCAGGAAGCCGTGGGACTGGTAGTCGAGCGACGCCCAGGCACGGGCGAGCGCGAGACCGGCGGGTGCGAAGGCGAGTGCCAGCAGCCCGAAGAACAGGGCCTCGGCGTGGGGAATGCGGACGGGGGCCGGGAGCCTCTCAGCTCGCACCCGTACCCTTCAGCACGGCGGGGATCGTGCGCAGCAGGATCTTGAAGTCGTTGGTCAGCGACCAGCTGTCGATGTACCGCACGTCCAGCTGCACCCACTCGTCGAAGCCGATCGTGCTGCGTCCGCTGACCTGCCAGAGACACGTCAGACCGGGGCGCATCGACAGCCGGCGGCGTTCGAAGTGCGCGTACTGGTCGACCTCCTTGGGGATCGGAGGACGCGGACCCACCAGGCTCATGTCGCCGCGGAACACGTTCCAGAGCTGAGGCAGCTCGTCGATGCTCCATCGCCGCAGCACACGACCCACCCGCGTGATGCGGGGATCGTGGCTCATCTTGAACACCGGACCGCTCACCTCGTTCAGGTGCGCGAGCTCCTCCTTGAGGTGCTCGGCGTCCTGGCGCATGGTGCGCAGCTTGATCATCTCGAAGCGGCGTCCGTTGAGACCGCAGCGGACCTGACGGAAGAACACCGGGCCGGGCGAACTCAGCTTGATGGCCACCGCCGCGATCGCGAGGATCGGCGACGCCGCCACGAGCAGCAGCCCGGCCACGGCGGCGTCGAAGCCGCGCTTGATCCACAGCTTGATCTCGCTGTGGTGCACGGGCGCGAACGACAGGGCCGGCAGGGCACCCAGGCGTTCGACCCGGGGAGGCGGCACGTAGTCGCCGAACAGGTCCGAGAGCAGCGTGAAGGGGACGCCGACCTCGGCGCACAGCCGCACGGCGGGCTCGAGGTCGAGCAGCATGGCGCGCGGGCAGGCGACGACGACCTCGTCGATCACCTCGTTCCGGAACAGCTCGGGAAGATCGACGAGCTTGTAGATCGGCCGATCGCCGAGCGCCTCGTCGACGGCGCTGTCGCCATCGTCTGCGTAGCCGATGATGCGGAGGCCCCACTCGGGGTGCTCCTCGAGCAGCCCGGTGGCCTCGCGCGCGCGCGGCCCGCTGCCGACCATCAGGATGTTGCGGTAGTTGCGCCCGCGGCGGCGGAAGGCACGCAGCACGGCGAAGGGCGCCACGCGCGAGACCGTGAGCCAGGCGAGCTGGGTGCCGCCGTAGAGCGCAAAGAAGACCGGGGCCACGGGCGCCGAGACGATCACCCCGCAGGCGGTGACGACCGAGGTCGCGACGATCGCCGCCGTGCAGAGTCGGACGAACAGGCGCGGCAGCGCCGTGCGGCGCTGGGAGGCGTACAGGCCCAGGTGCTCGATGACGAGCGGCCACACCAACGAGGCGGTGAGGCCGACGACGAGCAGTGCCGGCAGGGGCTCGCTCCCGGGCTCGATGAGTCCGGGAACGAACAGCAGCAGACTGACGAAGCTCGCGACGCCGACCAGAAGGTCGGCCGCCAGGTTCATGCGATACAAGCGCTCAGCATTCGCTCTCAGCATCCGTGCTCACTCCATCACGGCAACGGCAATCCGCATGCAGCTCTCTTCTTCCCGGGACGCCCCCCCCCTTTGAGTGCCCTCCGCAGCGCGTCAGGTTGCGCTGGGATTCGCATTATCCGCATTTTCGTCGCGGCAGTTCCAGGATTTTCCCCCTCGTCGTTTGGGGGCTTTATGCCACGCAGGCCGCGCGATGAAATGCGTATTCCTGAATTATTTCATATGTTTGAAAGTCGTTTCTGCGGATCGCCCGACGCCCGTGCGTTCCTCGCGACACGGCTCATTCGGCATGGGCCTCCCGAGGCCAGTAGCCCTCGAGCTGCCGATCGAGCGCAATGGCGAAGTGGAGCAACCGGGTCCGCTTCGTCACGGCGTCGTCGTCGTCGAGCCGGGCGCTCACCCGGACCAGGGATCCATCGGCGCGCCCGTGGAGCAGACGGCCCGTCACCAGATCGGTGAGCTGATCGAGTGGCCCCAGCAGGCCGGTGCGATGGACCGAGCGGAACCAGAAGTGGACCAGGCGACGCTCGCCATCCCGCTCGACCACGTACTCGTTGACCCGAAGGGGACTCGTGCTCCCGGCCTCGATCCGGCGCCGGCTCGAGATCTTCCAGCCGTGGGCTTCGTAGCAGACCGCGGGCGTGTGCTCGGGGCGCCCGCCGCGCTCGGTGCCGTAGTACCCGAGGTAGAACCAGATCAGCTCACCGAGCGGGTGCGTGTAGGCCCGTTGCAGATTGTAGTCCGCGCGCAGCATCGACTCGACCGCGCTGTCGAGCGGAAGATCGACCGACTGCCATTCGCCGAGGTCCCGAGGCAGCGCGGCGAGCGGGCTGGGATCGACCACGAGCGGCGCGCGCAGATGGAGAGCCCACGCCACCGCCCCGACGGCCGCCAGACAGGCGAAGAGCAGCCCGTTCTGCACACTCGGGAGCGCCATCGATCAGGAGGCGTCCAGGTCGTCCAGATCGTCGGAGTAGTAGCCGTAGTGGCGGGCGTGGAGCGGGAGCCGCCCCTCGTTCAGGACGGCCCCGATCGCCTTCCCGGCGGGTAGCAGCTCGCTCATGTGGGAGAAGGCGCGTGTGCTGGTACGGCCCGCTCGGGCGACCGCCAGGTAGGTCGCCACGTGCTGGAGGATCACCGCCGCGTCGGGAACCGGAATCACCGGTGGGGTGTCGAAGACGACGATCTCGTAGCGTTGCTCGAGCTCACGAACCAGCGTCTGGAGTCCAGGCTGAACCAGCAGGCGCTGGGCCTCCTGCTGCGCGCTGGCCACGGGATAGACGTCGAGGGCGGGCTGATCGATCGGGACGCAGACCCGCGACGCGCGCGTCTCGCCGCGCAGCACGGCCTCGACCCCGGCGGGCACGCGGAGGTCCAGCGTCCTGGCGACCGACGGCTTGCGGAGGTCGAGATCCACGAGCGCGACGGCGCGGCTGCGCGTGAGCGACGCGGCGGCGAGAGCGAGGTTGAAGGCGACCGTCGTCTTGCCTTCCTGCCGCAGAGCACTCACCACCGCGACGCTGCGGCTGCCGCGCTGCGCGAGCTCGCGGCGCACGCGAAGCGCCAGCTGGCGGAACGACTCGGCGGCGGCTCCCTCCCCGCTGATCTCGATGGCGCGCGGCTGCCAGAAGCCCCTGCGCTCGCGGTTCAGATGCGCCATCGGTGCCGCGTCGTCCTCGCCCCGAGGCGGACGCAGGGCGGGCATCGGGGCCACGGGCGCGGGCTCCGCCGCGGGCGGCGGGTCGGGGGCCGGCGGCGGCGCCACACGAGTCGGCTCCGGCGGCGGCGCAACGGACGGCCTGGGCGCGGGCGCTTCGGGGGCGCGGGGCTCCCGGCCCTCCGCCTCGCTCCGCTCCCTCGCGCGCCGCAGTGCCTCGGTGATCTCGCCCAAGTCAGTGCTCCACCAGCGGAGAGCGGGCTCGCGCGCTCTCGAGCTGCGCGCCCTTGCGCTCGACGAGGTCTCGGCGAACGACCGGGAGCTGGCGAGAGTAGGCGGCCAGCAGACAGCGGTCCGCCAGCAGGCTGATCAGCCTCGGGCAGCCGAGCGACGCCCGATAGAAGATCGGCTCGACGCCCCCCTCGAAGATCCGCTCGTAGTCGCCGCCCGCCACGCGGATGCGGTGCCGCAGGTACGGACCGACCTCGTCGGCCTCCAGCGCGTCGACGTGGTGCTCGATTGCGATGCGTTGCCGGAGCTGCCGCAGGCGCGGGTCGGCGAGCTTGTCGCGCAGCTCGGGCTGCCCGGTCAGCACGATCTGGAGCAGCTTCTCGGTGTCGGTCTCGAGGTTCGAGAGCAGCCGCACCTCCTCGAGCACCTCCAGGCTGAGGTTCTGGGCCTCATCGATGATCAGCACCGTGTTGCGCTCCTTCTCGAGCGCGAGCAGCAGACAGCGGTTGAGCGCGATCAGGTAGTCCGCCTTCGAGTCCCCCCCGGGCTCGAGCCGCAGCTCGGTCGAGATCAGCTTCAGCAGGTCCAGGGGGCCGAGATCGGCGGTGTTGAGCAGCAGGGCCACCTCGGTGTCGGGCGGGAGCTGCCGCAGCGCGGCCCGCAGCAGGGTCGTCTTGCCCGTGCCGACCTCCCCGGTCAGGAGCACGAAGCCCTTGCGGCAGGTGATGCCGTAGACGAGCGAGGACAGGCCCTCCTCGTGGGTATCCGAGAGCCACAGGAACCGCGGGTCCGGCGTGAGCGAGAAGGGCGGCTCGCGCATGCCGAAGAAGGTCTCGTACATGGGGCGTCTTTCGGCATTTCGGGGTTGCGGCCGGAGTCTACCCACGGGCCTCGTGAGCCGCGTCCAGGCGGCAATCTACCGAATCCCCGCAGGGAATTCCCGGGATGGGCTCCCTTCGGCACGAGCTGGGTTGCCCCGAGCCGCTCACGCGTTTCTCCCGAGGTCCGAGCCGCGAAGCGGCCGGATCGGCGCAGTGGTAGCATGCGGCGCCGCGGGGGGTCTTCGTCCTTGTCGCCGATCGTCGCCTGGGCAGGCCTCGCGGTCGCACTCTCCCCAGCTGCCGTCGAGCTCGCCACGTTCTGGCTCCACACGCCCTGGGCTCGCGGCAGCGCGCTCCTCGCACCGCTGGTCGGGGCGTGCCTCGTAGGCGACCGTGCCGAGCCGGGGCGACGGCGGGCCGCCGGCTGGCTGGCGCTCGGGGCAGGCCTCGCGCTGGAGCTCGTGGCGTTCGGCGGCGGCGTGGAGCGCTTCGGCCGCCCCGGCATCCCGCTCGCGATCCTCGGTCTGGCAGCGCTGCTCGGGGGGCCGCGGCCGGTGCGTGCGCTGGCGTCCGCGTGGCTGGTGCCCATGCCGACCTGGCTGGTTCGCAACGTGGGGCCCCTGCTCTCGGACCCGGTCCTGGCGGGCGCCGAGGCGCTGGGAGGCGGGCCCGGCGCGCTCTCCGGGGCGCTCACCGAGGGGCGTCGCGAGCTGCTGGTGGCACCGGCCGACGTCGGCCTCCAGCTGGTGTGGCTCGGTGCCGGGCTCGGCTGGCTCAGCGCGGCCCTGCGAGATGCTCCGCTCGCCGGCGCGTTGCGACGGGCCGCGGCCGGCGCTGCGGCTGGCCTCGCCCTGCAGGTCGTTCTGCTCCTGGCCGCTGCGGGGCTCGTGGCCCTGGGCGCCGAGCGGGTAGCGGCTGCCGCCCTCCACCAGGCGGGAACCCCGCTCGCGCTGCTGGGCGGGGCCGCTGTGGCATGGCGCCACCATGCGTCGAAGAAGCCCTCGTAGCGGGCGCCGCGGCTCGTCAGGAGGCTCGGCTCGAGGATCGAGGCGTCGACTCAGGCCGCGCGGCCGGCGCCGCCTCGCAGCTCGATCCCGCTGCCCTCGGGTGAGGGGAGCGGCGCGAAGCCGAAGTTGTAGCGGAGGAAGTCGGGGAAGAAGCGCCGGGGCGCCGGGTACTGCTTGCCCCGGAGTCGCGCCCAGACGCGTCCGATCAGGGAGCCCACCACCCAGAGCAGGTTGGCGGCCCACAGGTAGAGACGTCCGTGGTTCTTGAAGAAGTAGTAGCGGCGCCCGTGGAACCAGAAGGCGGGTCGGGGTCGCGAGAAGTCCTTCCAGCCGGTCGAGGCGCAGCCGATGTGCTCGACGCGGCTCTCGGGGACGTACCAGGTCGGCCATCCGGCGCGCGCCGCGCGGCGGCAGAAGTCGGTCTCCTCGAAGTAGAGGAAGTAGTTCTCGTCGAACATCCCGATCGTCTCGAACACCTGGCGCCGGATCATCATGCTCGCCCCCGCGAGCCAGTCGACCGCAGAGGCCTCGCTCGGCACCGGCCCCGAGACCACCCAACGGGCGAGCACACGGCTCACCAGCCCCACGCCGGCGGTCTGCTCGAACTGGCCGGCCAGGCTGGGAAAGCGGAAGGCGGTGTAGTGTGTCTCGCCGTCGGGACCGTGGATGTAGCTGCCCGCGATCCCGACCTCGGGGTGCTCGTCCATGAACCGGGTGAGGATGTCGATCGCATCCGGGGCGGGGGTCGCGTCGGAGTTGATCAGCAGGACGTAGTCCGGCGGGTCGTCCGACTCGAGCGCCGGGCGCGCACCCAGGTTGACGCCGTAGGCGAAGCCGCCGTTCCGGGGCGAAGCGACCACACTCACCCGGTCGTCCCACTTCTCGCGCTCCACCGTCTCGACGATGCGCTCGAGCGATCCGTCCTCGGAGCCGTTCTCGATCACGACCACGCGGCTCCCCGGAAGCCCTGCGAGACCGTCCAGCACGGCACCGACGGACGCGAGCGTGAGGTCGGGCGTCCGGTAGTTGATGATGACGACGAGCAGCTTCACCGGGTGAGACTCCGCGAGCCGCCCGGGCGAGCGACCCGCCCCGCTATCGACATTCCCGCCGGGCGGGTTGAACCGGCGCGCCCGGGGAGTCGATAGTCTAGAACGGGCACGGGCGGGGCGCGAAGAGTGCTACCCCGGGGTACACCGGAGCCCAGGGGCTCAAGTCGTGCTACGGGGCGTCGAATGAGAGACACTGGCCCCCCGGGACCCCCGCGACAGCCAACGGGACCCACCAGATGGACCCACCCGACGGACACAAGATGGAACGCTTCGACGAAGCAGGCGAGATCGAAGAGGTCGACAGCGCGGCAGGTCCGCAGCTGGAGATCCTGCGCGACCCCTGGGGCGTGATCCGGCGCCGCTGGCTGGTGATGCTCGCGGCCGCGATGCTCGGGATCGGCGCCACGGCGGCCCTCGTCTCGACCCGGACGCCCACCTACCTCGCCACGGCCCGGGTGCTCGTCGCGAGCCAGAAGGTCTCCGAGGACTTCGTGCGGCCCACCATCGACGAAGGGCCGCTCGAGGCGATGAATGCCGTGCTCGGCGAGGCGTTCTCGCAGCGGAACCTCGCGCGCGTGATCGAAGAGCACGAGCTCTATCCGGAGCTTCACGAAGCGCTGCCGCGGTCGGCGATCGTCGCGCTCATGCAGAGGTCGGTCATGGTCGAGACCGAGCAGAGCTTCGGCGGCCCCACTCGCGAGGAGCGCACCCGGCTGCTGAACATCAGCTTCGAGGCCCAGGATCCCGAACAGGCCGCCAACGTGGCCAACGCCCTCGCGCAGCTCCTGACCGACGCGGCGATCCGGATGCGAACCCAGCAGGCACGCGTGACGACCGATTTCATGCGGCGTGAGCTCGAGGAAGCGGAGCAGGCCCTGCGCGATCAGACCCGCGAGATCGCCGAGTTCCAGAGCGAGCACCGGGGCGAGCTGCCCTCGGAGCTGGAGACCTCGCTGCGTCGTCTCGAGCGGCTGCAGGAGCAGCGCCACTCCCTCGCCATGCAGATCGCGGAGGCCGAGACCCGGTACGCCACGATCACGGCCGAGGACCTCTCCGAGGAGTCGCCGCAGACCCGTCTCGAATCCATGCGGGCGACGCTCGCCGAGCAGCGCGCGATCCACACCGAGGCTCACCCCAACGTGGTGTCGTTGAGGCGCCAGGTGGAGGAGCTCGAGCGCCAGATCGCACCCGACAGCGGCGCTGCCTCGGCTCGCGACGGCGTGCACATCGCGCTGCGTCGCGAGATCGACCAGCTCCGCCAGCGACTCACCGAGACCGACGCCCAGCTCGAGGAGCTGGACCAGCGGGTCGGTCGCGTCCCGGTCCGAGCGGAGGCCCTGGCCGCCCTGGAGCAGCGCGCCCAGGTGCTCCAGGAGACCTACTTCGAGTTCCTTCGCAAGGTGAAGGAGGCCGAGCTCGCCGAGAGCCTGGAGCTCGCCCAGCAGGGCGCGCGCGTGACGGTGATCGATCCGGCCCAGCCTCCCGTCGAGCCGCAGAGCTCGAGCCGGAAGCTGGCTGCCGTCGGCGTCGTGGCGTCGCTCGGACTCGCGGTGGCGCTCGGCCTCGCGCTGGAGCTGCGCGATCCGATCCTGGTGTCGGCCCCGGGCGTGGAGGGCTCGAGCGGCCTGGCCGTGATCGGGACGGTTCCGCGTATCGGGTAGACGCTTCGATTCGCACTCTGGTGGGGGGAATAGCGTGCGATTTCAGCTCGTCTCACGGAAGGCCTGGCTCGCCGGCCTGGCGGGTCTACTGCTGGCTACGATCGGGTGTGCGGCCAACAAGCCACCGCCGATCGGCTTCGTGCCACCCGCCGCGTCCTATCGCGTGGCGGCGGGCGACACGCTCCAGATCCTGGTGCTGCCCGAGCCGCCGGTCGAGCGCACCGTGGTGGTGCGGCCGGACGGCAACGTGAGCCTCGACCTGATCGGGGACGTGCCGGCCGAGGGCCGCACCCCCGAGGCGATCGCCCGCGAGATCGAGAAGCGGATCAGCGACTACCGGCGCGACCCGGTGGCGAACGTGACGGTGGCGGGGACCGGCAGCGCCACGGCGACCGTCATCGGGGAGGTGAACACGCCGGGTCGGGTTCCGCTCGCCTCCAGCACGACCATCCCGGACGCGCTCGCGATGGCCGGCGGCTCGACCGAGCTGGGCGCGCGCTCGCGGATCCGCCTGATCCGAAACGTGGGCGGCGCGACGCAGGTGCACAAGGTGAATCTCGACCGGATCCGCAAGGGCGACAACGTCTCGGATCTGCGGGTCGAGCCCGGCGACCTGATCGTGGTGCCCGGGTCGGCACCCGTCGTCGTGGGCTATTGGATCCGACGCGCGCTCTTCCCGCTCGAACAGGTGCTGCGCGTGGTCCTGGGTCCGATCGCGATGGCCTTCGCGTTCACGCGCTGAGCCCGAGCCGGGCGGCGGCCTGACGCAGCAGGAAGGCCGGGTTCCCGATCAGGTAGCGCGGCACCTTGTGCGGCTGCCGCAGCATCAGGTGCACCCACTCGAAGCCCAGGCGGCGCAGCCAGTGGGGTGCGCGGTCGAGGTCGCCAGCCCAGTAGTCCATCAGGCCGCCGACGCCCAGGCACAGCGGGACCCGCAGGCTCTCGCGGTGGTCGTGGAGCCAGCGCTCCTGGAGCGGGTTGCCCATGCCGACCAGCAGCAGGTGCGGCCGCGCCGCATTGATCTCGGCGACGACCCGCGCGTCCGAGCCCTCCAGGTAGCCGTGGTGGGAGCCCACCTGCTCCCAGCCCGGGAACGCCTCGCGCGCGTGTGCGGCCGCGCGGGGGTTCGCGGCGGGTGAGGTGCCGAGCAGGTAGTAGCGGTAGCCCTGCCCCGCCAGCGCCGCGAACAGCGCAGGCACGAAGTCGGTGCCGTTGACGTTGTCGAGCAGGCGCCGGGCGTAGCGGATGCGCGCGGCCCAGCGCACGCCGGCGCCGTCGCCGAAGACACGGTCGGCCGTGCACAGCACGCGGCGGTAGTCGGGATCGCGGCTGGCCAGGTTGAGCGTGTGGGCGTTGACGAAGTAGACCACGCGGGTGTGCGCCGGGTCGTCCAGCGACTCGCGAGCGAACGCCAGCGCGTCGGCCATCGTGAGGTCCGTGATCGGAACGCCGTCGACCGCGAACTGCTCCGGGGCCGCGGGGAGCGGCGCCCCGGACGGGTCCTGCGCGCCGCGCCCGCAGGAGGCCCCGATCGGGTCGTCGGAGCGGATCTCGCCGTTGGGGCAGGCCTTCATCGGCCGTGGCACCAGCCATCGGGATCGACGGGAAGCGTCGCGCCGGTGAACACGAAGGGCCCGCTCCAGAGGAAGCGGCCGCGGAGCGCGCGCAGGTCCACGCCGAGCGCGGGCGCCGCGGCGCCGCAGCGCACCGCGAAGCGACCGCTCGCCTCGAAACGGGTCTCGAGGTCCTGGAAGCCCAGCGGGACCCGGGTCGTCGGATACAGGCACTTGTAGGCCGCTTCCTTGGCGCTGAAGATCAGCTTGGCGCGGCGGCCGCGCTCGGCAGGGGCGAGTCCGCGCAGGGTGGAGCGCTCGCGGGGGGTGCAGACGGACGGCCAGAGCTCCGGCTCGAGCGGCTCGGCCGTCTCGAGGTCGACGCCGAGGCCGGCCGCTGCGGAGCGGGGCGCCACCACCGCCGCGCAGTGCCCGTCGGCGTGCGAGATCGACCCCACGATCCCCGCCGGCCACCTCGGCGCCCGGTCGGGCCCCGCGAGCAGCGCGAACCCGTCGATGCCCAGCCCGGACAGCAGCGCGCGCGCCAGGCGACGCCCCGCCGCGAACTCGGCGCGACGGGCCCGCACCGCGGCCGCCACCAGCACGCGCTCGGCGGGAAGCAGGTCGGCGGTCGCGTCGCTCACCGGGCAGAAGGCCGAGCGCACCTGGCTCCCGAACAGGCTGCCCACGATCGGGTCGCGCGAGCCGCGCGGGGCGGACTGGTCCGTCGTCCACGCCGGTGCGGTCATCGCGCGGCCGCATCCTCGGACTGCGACGACTGCGCGGGCTCGCTCACCGGCCCGCACCTCCCGAGCCACCGCGCTGGCCGCGGCGCGCGCGGCGCTGCGCCATCGCCTGGCGGCGCTGGTCGGCGCGGTCCTGGCTCTGCTGGAGCCCGGGCCCGCTGCCGTCGTCGCCCAGGAACTCGGCCAGCGCGCGAACGGTGGGGAAGCGGAACAGATCGGTGATCGAGAACGGCCTGGGCGCCAGCTCGCGCAGGCTGCGGTGCGCCTTCACGGCCAGCAGCGAGTGGCCGCCGAGGTCGAAGAAGTTGTCGTCCAGGCCGACCTGCGAGACCCCCAGCACCTGTTGCCACACCGTGACGATCGACTTCTCGATCTCGCTGCTGGCCAGCACCAGGGCCGCGCCCGCCACCCGCTCGACCTCGCCCGGCGGCGGCAGCGCCTTGCGGTCGATCTTCTTGTTGGGCGTGAGCGGGAACGTCTCGAGCGACACGTAGTGCGCGGGCACCATCGGCTCCGGCAGTCGCTGCCGCAGCGCCTCGCGCAGTGCCGCCGGCTCCGCGGTCGCGCCGGACGCGGGGATCACGTAGGCGACCAGCCGCAGGTCGCCCGGCGTGTCCTCGCGCGGCATCACCACCGCCTCGCGCACGGACTCGAGCGCCGTCAGGTCGGCCTCGATCTCGCCCAGCTCGATGCGATGGCCGCGGATCTTCACCTGGTGGTCGATCCGCCCCAGGAACTCGAGCGTGCCGTCCGTCCGGAAGCGCGCCAGGTCGCCCGTGCGGTAGAGGCGCGCGCCCGGGGCGTCGCGGAACGGATCGGGCAGGAAGCGCTCGGCGGTGAGCTCCGGTCGGTCGAGGTAGCCGCGCACGACCCCGTCGCCGCCGATGTACAGCTCGCCGGGCACGCCGATCGGCAGCGGGCGCCGCTCGGCGTCCAGCACGTAGAGCTGGGTGTTCGCGATCGGCCGACCGATCGGGACCACCTCGCCGTCGGCCTCGACCGCGTGGGTGGACGACCAGATCGTGGTCTCGGTGGGACCGTACATGTTCACGATGTCGGCCGCGGTGCACTCGCGGAGCTGCGCGGCCAGCGTCGGCGGGAACGCCTCGCCGCCGATCATCAGGGTGCGCACGCGGCCGAGTGCCGCGCGCGACGCCTCGTCGGCGACGAGCATGCTGGCCAGCGACGGCGTGCACTGGAGGTGGGTGACGCCGTGACGGGTGATCTGTGCCGGCAGGCGGCCTTCTGCTGAATCGGACGCGTCTTGATTGACTTCGCTCGCCTGCGGCTCGCTGCGCGCGCCTTCGGCGCTTGCAGGGCGCTCCGAAAGGGGATCGAGTCCTTGCGCTCGCGAGGCTTCGAGGTCGCGGAGGCGGTTCAGGTGCGCCAGGTGGGTGAGGACGGTCTCCTGGGCGACGCCGAAGTCGATCAGGCAGGCGACCTCGTCGACGCCGATGGCGCGGATGCGATCGAGCATCGGGAGGCAGCTCTCGGGCGTGCCGAACAGCGCGCTGGTCTCGAAGTAGCGCTCGAACGAGTACTCGAGCAGGCCCTCCATCTCGTCGTCGGAGAGGCTGTCGAGGTCGAGGTCGGCCTCGGTGGTGCCGTCGGCGCGCTTCTTGTAGGCGGTCCAGGAGCTGGCGAAGCCCTTCACCAGGCCCACCGCGCTGCCCAGGTAGTCCATCATCGGCCGGCGCACGGCCTCGCGCACGTGGTCGAGGTCGTCGCCGATGAAGGTGTGGAGCATCAGCGTCACCTGGCCCTCGCCGGGATGACCGGCCTTGCGCCACGCTTCGCGATACAGCGTGATCTTCTCGGCCACCTCGTCGATCGACTGGCCGAGCAGATGGGTCAGCACGTTGGCGCCGATCTCACCGGCCTTCTCGTAGGTCTCGGGGCTGCCCGCCGACGTCACCCAAACGGGCAGCTCGCGCTGCACCGGGCGCGGCAGCGTGGAGACCTCGATCGCCTCGCCGGTCGGGCCGGGGAACGGCACGGCCTCGCCGCGCCACAGCCGTCGGATCGTCTCGACGTGGTCGTACATCAGCTTGCGCGCTTCGGCGTGGCTCTCGGGCTTGATCACGAAGTCGCGCGGCTGCCAGCCAGCGGCGATCGAGATGCCGACCCGGCCGTGTGACAGGTTGTCGACCACCGCCCACTCCTCGGCGACGCGCGTCGGATGGTGCAGCGGCAGCACCACGCTGCCGGCGCGGATCCCGACCCGGTTGGTCACGGCCGCCACCGCGGCGCCGGTCACCGCCGGGTTCGGGAACAGCCCGCCGAAGGCGTGGAAGTGGCGCTCCGGGGTCCAGACCGACGAGAAGCCGTGGGCGTCGGCGAACTTCGCGCCCTCGAGCAGCAGCCGGTACTTGTCGTCGCTGGCGCCCTCGTCGCTCGCGAAGTACATCAGCCCGAAGTCGAGCGGGCGCTGTCCGGCCGCGGCGATGCGCCGCTCGGCCGCCGCGGCGCGGCCCTCGTCCTCGTGCAGCACCACCTCGAAGCCGCGCGCCAGCGTCCAGAACAGCTCGAGCACCGAGATGTCGAACGACAGGCTCGTGACGGCCAGCCACACACCGGGCGGATCGTGCGGAATGCGCGCGTCCATGCCGGTGAAGAAGTTCACCACGTTGCGGTGCTCGACCATCACGCCCTTGGGACGACCGGTCGAGCCCGAGGTGTAGATGACGTAGGCCAGGTGCTCCGGCGTGACGCCGCTGGCCGGGCACTCGGAGGACTCGCGCTCGATCGCGGGCCAGTCGGCGTCGAGGCGCACCACGCGCGCCTGGTGCGGCGGCAGCTCGGCCTCGAGGTGCGCCTGCGTCAGCAGCACCGGCACGCGCGCGTCCTCGAGCATGAAGGCGATGCGGTCGGCCGGGTAGGAGGGGTCGAGCGGCACGTAGGCGCCGCCGGCCTTGTGGATGCCGAGCAGGCCCACCACCAGGTCGAGCGAGCGCTCGGTGCAGATGCCCACGCGCACGTCGGGACCGACGCCCAGTCCGCGCAGGTGCTGCGCCAGCCGGTTGGCGCGCTCGTCGAGCTCGGCGTAGCGGATGCGCTCGGCACCGAGCGCCACGGCGGTGGCATGGGGCGTGCGGCGCGCCTGCTCCTCGATGAGCTGGTGGATGCAGCGCTCGGTCGGCACCTCGACGCCGGTGTCGTTCCAGGCGCGCAGCGCCTGCTCCTCGGCCTCGGTGAGCAGCGGCAGCGACCCGAGCGTGCGCGCGGAGTCCTGCGCCATGCCCTCGAGCAGCCGCACGAGCTGGCCGAGCATGCGGTCGGCGCCGTCCGCGTCGTAGCGCGGCTCGTCGAACGCCAGCTTCAGCAGCAGGGCGTCCTCGCCGTAGCCGTAGAGCGTGAGCGGGTAGTTGGTGCGCTCGTGCAGCCGGAACTGGCGGCTCGCGAACTCGTCGCCGCTGGCGCGCATGGTCGTGTCGAGCAGCGCGTTGTCGTAGACCAGGATGCTCTCGAACAGCGCTGCGCCCGCGCGCACGTCGCTGGCGGCCTGGATCTCGACCAGCGGGGCGTGCTCGTGGGGCCGCGCGGCCAGGTCGTTCGCGCGCAGCTCGCGCAGCCAGTCGCCCACGCGGCGGGAGCCGTCGGCGGGAACCCGCACGGGCAGCGTGTTGATGAACAGGCCGACCATCGCCTCGGCGCCCTCGACCGAGCCGGCGCGTCCGGCGCGCGTCGCCCCGATCACGACCTCGTCGGTGCCGGCGTAGCGCGCCAGCAGCAGCGCCCAGGCCCCCTGGACCAGCGTTCCCAGGGTCACCTGCTCGCGCTCGGCCAGCGCGCGCAGTGCCGCGGTGGTGGCCGGATCGATCGCGAGCTCGCGCTCGCCGCGGCCCGTAGCCGCGCCCGGCGCTCCGGGCAGCGGCGTGGGCTCGGAGAAGCCGGCCAGCCGCTCGCGCCAGAACTCGCGGGCGGAGGTCGGGTCGCGATCCGCCAGCGCCTCCACGTGCTCGCGGTAGGGACGCGGCAGCGGCAGCTCCAGCGACTCGCCGCGGCACTCCGCCGCGTAGAACGCGAACACCTCGCGCAGAACGATCGGGAACGAGTACCCGTCCAGAATGATGTGCGGGAAGCTCCAGACCACCTCGTGGTGCGCGTCGCCCAGGCGCAGGACGGCGATGCGCAGCAGCGGCGTCTCGCCGAGGTCGAAGCCCTGCTCGCGATCGGCGTCGAGGAAGGCAGCGAGGCGCGCCTCGCGCTCGGCCTCGGTCAGGTCGCGCCAGTCCTCGGTGTGCAGCGGCAGCGAGACGTCGCTCGCCACCTCCTGGACCGGGTCGTCGAGCCCCTCCCAGCGGAAGCGAGTGCGCAGCACGGCGTGGCGAGCCACGACGCGCTCCCAGGCGCGCCGCAGCGCCTCGACGTCGAGCTCTTCGCGCAGCGTGCACACGATCTGCTCGAGGTCGCTCCCGCCTTGGGGCGACGACAGGTGGTGAAACAGCAGCCCATGCTGCATCGGAGCGAGCGAGTAGGTGGCTTCCACGTCTTCTCTCATCGGGCAGGTTGCGTGTTCGAAGGTTCTCGCGTCATCGAAGCGAGGGAGAATCGTTCAGCGCGCCGGTCGGCGCGGGGCGGCGGCAAAACCGTGTTCTTCCAGAGCAGTCCCCCAGCGGGCACCTCGGGAATGACGCTCGGGCTCGCGGCACCAGAAGACCGCGACGGGGTCTGGCGCGCGAGCATCCGCATCGGGATCGGGGTGGCGAGCGGAATGGTCACCTCTCCTCCCAGCGCGGCCCAGCAACCACTAGGTGGCCGCGGGGCAGGTCGGGGTAACGAATTCTAGTCGGACGGATGAGCTCCGAGGTCGAGTTCTTCGCGGGAAATCGCCACGCGTCCCCCCCTTGGGGAGTGACGGTCACCGTGTGACAGGATGCCACCTCGGGCGGTGACAGCGAGTGAGGTTCGTCACCCCCGTCCTCTTCGGCCCATCTCCTGATCGAGCCGCCGGTAGAACGCGGCATAGGCGTCGACCTGGCGCTCGAGGTCGAAGCGGGCCGCGGCGTCGAGAGCCGCATTGTGAGCCAGCCGCGCCCGTTGGCCCGGGCGGTCGAGCAGTGCGGCGAGCGCCGCGCCGAGCGCCTCGGCGTCGGAGGGCGGCGTCAGGACGCCGGTCGCCTCGCTCTCCCCTGCCGGATTGAGGGCCGCCGGCCCGGCCTCGCCGAAGCCCCGAACCTGCTCGGGAATCCCGCCGACCGCGGTCGCGACCGGCGGCGTCCCACAGGCGAGGGCCTCGAGCACGACGTTGGGGAAGTTGTCGGAGTCGGGCCGGGCGGCGTGCGCGACGAGGTCCGCGGCCTGCAGGAAGCGTGCGACCCGCGACGGGTCGTCGAGGGCGGGGACGTAGCGGACGCTCGCGCGGCCCAGCCGCGGCGGCCCGCCCGCCTCCCCGATCACGAGCAGCTCCGGCGCAGGCGTGGTGCGCGCGGCGGCGCGCGCGACCGCTGCGGACAGGGTCGGCCAGTCCTTGAACGGGTGGCCGCGCAGGCCGACCCCGACCGCCGCCAGCAGCGGCGCCTCGGGCGGGAGCCCCAGCTCGGCGCGCGCCGCGCGGCGATCGCCGGGACGGAACACGCGCCGGTCGACGCCGTTCGGGATGACCTGCATCGGACCCGCGGCCGCCGCCAGGATCGAGTCGCGCGCCCGCTCGAGCAGCCAGCGACTGGGCGCGACCAGCGCGAGGCGCGAGGCGCGGTAGAGCGCACGCTTGCGCTCCCAGTTGGATCGCGTCGCGTCGCGTCGCGCGGCCGGGTAGACGTCGAGGTGCGGGCAGGACCCGCAGCCCTGCCGCCAGCGCTCGCAGCCCAGCGAGTAGGCGCAGTGCCCGCTCAGCAGCCAGCCATCGTGCAGGGTGACCAG
>JASJBO010000048.1 GCA_030066475.1 Myxococcota bacterium | reverse complement strand
CACCGAGTGCAGGCAGGGCACGAACTCGCCGTCGCCGAGCGTGTCGAGCACCTGCTGGCCCATGCGCGTCATGGTCCGCATGCTCGCCACGACGTAGGGCGAGTCGCTGAGCTGCACGCCGATGTGCGCGATCGGCGAGCCCACCGGACCCATGCTGAACGGGATCACGTAGAGGGTGCGGCCCTTCATCGAGCCGGTGAACAGCTCGGTCAGGGTCTTCTTCATGTCCTCCGGGTCGTGCCAGTTGTTGGTGGGCCCGGCGTCGTCGCGGTCCTTCGAGCAGATGAAGGTGCGGTCCTCGACGCGCGCCACGTCGTTCGGGTCGGACCAGATGATGTAGCTGTTGGGTCGCTTCTTCTCGTCGAGCCTCTTGGCTGCGCCGTTCTCGAGCAGCAGCCCCATCATCGAGTCGTACTCGGCCTCGGAGCCGTCGCACCAGTGCACCCGCTCGGGCTGGCACAGGGTCTCGACTTCCTTCACCCAGGCGAGCAGGCGTTCGTTCTTCGTCGGGGTACTCATCGTTGTTCCTTCGTCTGCTGGCGGATTAGGGGGGCGCCCTTCCGTGGGTGCCCGAACCGGGGGCTCGGGTGTCCCAGGGGGCTGGGCGTGCGGCGCGCGGCAGCGCTGCAGCCGACCCGCAGGGGCTGGCGCAAGTGGTCGCGCGCGCGGGTGGCGTGAGGCCAGGTCGAGCCCTGGCGAGTCCAGCCCTGAGCGCCGGTCCGGTGAGGACCGGAAAGTCCAGCGATGCCGGAATCTTGGATCACGCGCTTCCCGAGGGGACCGCCTCAATCCCCGCGAGAGTCTAACAGGAGTGCCCGGACTCGCCTGCTAGCGTGCCCGCGGTGCAGCCGACCCGCCCCTCGCAGGCGCTCTGGGCCCGCGGCTTCCGGCCGTTCTTCCTGGGCGGCGCACTGCACGCCGCCCTGCTGGTGCCGCTGTGGACGGCCATCTGGCTCGGCGCCGTTCCCGCGCCGCGCTGGCTGGCACCGACCTGGTGGCATGCCCACGAGATGCTGTTCGGCACCGTGGCCGCCGCGATCGCCGGCTTCCTGCTGACGGCCTCGCCGGTCTGGTCGGGGCGCCCCGCGCTGGCGGGCCGACCCTTGCTCGCGCTCGCGATGCTGTGGCTGGCGGGACGAGTCGCGCTGGGCGCGGCCGGCTGGCTCCCGTTGGTTGCGGCCGGAGGGCTCCCGCAGGCGCTGGTCGCGGCCGTCGACCTGGCCTTCCTGCCCGTCCTGGCCGGCGTGCTGGCGCGCACGCTCTGGGGACGCGAGCAGCGGCGCCACCACGGCATCGTGGTCGTGGTCGGCGCGCTGGCCGTCGCCAACGCGGTCACGCACGCCGAGGCGCTGGGGCTCGTCTCCGGGCTGGCGCCACGCGCGCTGCGACTCGCGGTGGACGGGGTCGTGGTGCTGATCGTCGTGATCGGCGGCCGCATCACGCCCGCCTTCACCGCCAACGCGCTGCGGCGCGCGGGCCTCGAGGCGGAGGTCTGGGCACTGCCGCTCGTCGGCGGGCTGGCGATCGCCGGCGTCGCCGGCGTTGCGCTCGCGGACCTGCTGGCGCCGGGCAGCATCGGCACGCGCGTGCTGGCGGGCGCCGCCGGCATCGCGGTGCTGGTGCGCATGGCCGGCTGGCAGACGCTCCGCGCCCTCTCGGACCCGCTGCTCTGGTCGCTCCACGCCGGCCTGGCGTGGGTCGGGCTCGGGCTGCTGCTGGTCGCGGTGGACCCGCGCGCCACCGTGGGGCTCCACGCACTCACGGCCGGCGCGATGGGCTCGATGATCCTGGCCGTGATGACGCGCGTGGGCCTCGGCCACACCGGCCGGCCGCTGGTGCTCCCGCCCGGCGCCGTCGCCGCCTACGCCCTGGTGCACGCGGGCGCCGTCGCGCGCGTCGCGGCCGCCGTGGCGCCGGCGTGGCAGGCGCCGCTGCTGGCGCTCGCCGGCCTGCTCTGGGGCGGCGCCTTTGCGGTGTTCGCCGCCGTCTACGCGCCGATCCTGCTGCGCCCGCGCCCCGACGGGAAGCCGGGCTGAAGCCAGAGTATCCTCGCCGGCCGAGCCACGGGGAGGGAGCCGGGATGACGAGAGTCCTCGCGATCGCGGGTGCGCTGCTGCTGGCGGCGGGCAGCGCCGGCGCCCAGCCGGCCGGCAAGCCGAACATCCTGGTGATCTGGGGCGACGACATCGGGATCACCAACCTGTCGACCTACAGCCGCGGGCTGATGGGCTACCAGACGCCCAACATCGACCGCATCGCCGCCGAGGGCATGCTGTTCACCGACTACTACGGCGACCAGAGCTGCACCGCGGGGCGCTCCTCGTTCGTGACCGGGCAGAGCCCGTTCCGCACCGGCCTCACCAAGGTCGGCGTGCCGGGCGCGGAGCTCGGGATCCAGCCCGAGGACCCGACGATCGCCGAGCTGCTCAAGCCGATGGGCTACGCCACCGGCCAGTTCGGCAAGAACCACCTGGGCGACAAGGACGAGTTCCTGCCCACCAACCACGGCTTCGACGAGTTCTTCGGCAACCTCTACCACCTGAACGCCGAGGAGGAGCCCGAGCACGAGGACTACCCGCAGGACCCCGGCTTCCGCGAGCGCCTGGGCCCGCGCGGGGTGATCCACTCCTTCGCCGACGGCGAGGTGCAGGACACCGGGCCGCTGACCCGCAAGCGCATGGAGACGGTGGACCAGGAGTTCCTGGACGCGGCGCTGAACTTCATGGAGCGGGCCGCGGCGGCGAACAAGCCCTTCTTCGTCTGGTTCAACTCCACGCGCATGCACTTCCGCACGCACATCCCCGACAGCATCCGCGGCATCTCGGGCCAGGACTTCTACTCGGACGCGATGGTCGACCACGACCGCCAGGTGGGCGACCTGCTGAACAAGCTCGACGAGCTGGGCATCGCGAAGAACACGCTGGTGTTCTACTCGACCGACAACGGGCCGCACTACAACACCTGGCCCGACGCCGCGAACACGCCCTTCCGGGGCGAGAAGAACACCAACTGGGAGGGCGGCTACCGGGTGCCCGCGCTGGTGCGCTGGCCCGGCAAGGTGGCGGCCGGGTCGGTCTCGAACGAGATCATGTCGCACCTGGACTGGCTGCCCACGCTGCTCGCCGCCGCCGGCGAGTCGGGGATCAAGAAGAAGCTGCTGGCGGGGCACACGGCGGGCGCGCGGACCTTCCAGGTCCACCTGGACGGCTACGACTTCGTGCCCTACCTGACGGGCGCGGTGGCGCAGGGGCCGCGGCGCGAGTTCCTGTACTTCAACGACGACGGGCTGCTGGTCGGCACCCGGGTCGGCGACTGGAAGATGGTGTTCGCCGAGCAGCGCGCGCGGCGCTTCGACGTCTGGCGCGATCCCTTCGTGTTCCTGCGCGCGCCCAAGATCTTCCACCTGCGCCGCGATCCCTACGAGCGCGCCGACACCGACTCCAACAGCTACAACGAGTGGTGGGTCGACCGCGTGCCGCGCATCTTCCAGGCCCAGGAGGTGGTGGGCCGATTCCTCGGTTCACTGCGCCAGTTCCCGCCGCGCCAGCGGCCGGCCAGCTTCACGATCGACCAGATCTTCGAGAACGTGATGCGGCAGCTCGAGTCGCAGGGCTGAGCGGGCGGTCGGCCGGAAACCGTTCGTGTCGGCGCGCGACGAGATCCTGCGGCTGCGCGAGCAGGTGGGCCGGTCGATCGTCGGCCAGTCGCGCATGATCGAGCGTCTCGTGATCGGCCTGCTCGCGAACGGCAACCTGCTGGTGGAGGGGCTGCCGGGGCTGGCCAAGACCCGCGCCGTGAAGGTGCTGGCGCGCCAGCTGCGGGCCGAGCTGTCGCGCATCCAGTTCACGCCCGACCTGCTGCCCGCCGACGTCACCGGCACCGAGGTCTACCAGGGCAGCGAGGCGGGCGGCGGCTTCCGCTTCCAGCCCGGGCCGATCTTCGCCAACGTGGTGCTGGCCGACGAGGTCAACCGCGCGCCGGCCAAGGTGCAGGCGGCGCTGCTCGAGGCGATGGAGGAGCGGCAGGTGACGGTGGCGGGCACGACGCACGCGCTGCCCGAGCTGTTCCTGGTGATGGCGACCCAGAACCCGATCGAGCAGGAGGGCACCTACCCGCTCCCCGAGGCCCAGATGGACCGCTTCATGCTCCACGTCGAGGTGGGCTACCCGGACGAGCAGGAGGAGGCGCGCGTGATCGCGCTGGTGCGCGGCGAGCGCGACGGCGCGGAGGGGGACGCGCCGGAGCCGATCGCGCAGCAGGCGGTGTTCGACGCGCGCGAGGAGATCGCCCGGGTGCGCACCACCGAGGCGATCGATCGCTACATCGTCGACCTGGTGTTCGCCACGCGCGAGCCGGGGCGCTACTCGGAGGAGCTCGCCGGCTGGATCGCGCTGGGTGCGAGCCCGCGCGGCGGCATCAGCCTCGACCGCGGCGCGCGCGTGCACGCCTGGCTCGCGGGGCGCGACTACGTCACGCCCGAGGACGTGCGCGCGCTGGCGCACGACGCGCTGCGCCACCGGGTGAGCCTGTCGTACGAGGCGAGCGCCGACGGGCGCACCGCGAACCAGGTGATCGACGAGATCCTGAAGCGGGTGGCCGTCCCCTGAGGCCGGCGGCCGAGAGCGGCGTCTACGTCACGCTGCGCGAGCTGGTGCGGCTGCGCGGCGAGGGCCGCGACACCAGCTTCCTGCCGCGCCAGCCGCTCCGCAGCCAGCTCGCCGGCCTGCGCGCCTCGCGGCTGCGCGGGCGCGGCCTCGACTTCGAGGAGCTGCGCGCCTACCGGCCCGGCGACGACGTGCGCGACATCGACTGGAAGGCGACCGCCCGCACGCGCCGGCCGCACACGCGCGTCTACACGGCCGAGCGCGACCGGCCGACGCTGCTGCTGGTCGACCAGCGCCTCAACATGTTCTTCGGCAGCCGCCGCAGCATGAAGTCGGTGGCGGCGGCGC
Source organism: Myxococcota bacterium (assembly GCA_030066475.1). The sequence continues at coordinate 14,984 of JASJBO010000048.1, read as the reverse complement.
GCGCCGCGGCGCTCGCGGTGTGGCGCGTGCTGGCGCAGGGCGACCGGCCGGGCGCGATCGTGTTCAACGACCGCGACCAGGTGGAGCTGCGCCCCCACCGCAGCCAGGCGCGCGCGCTGGCGATCCTCGACGCGGTCGCCGCCATGAACCGCGCGCTCTCGGCCGACGCGCGCCACCGCGCCGACCCGGGCCGCCTGAACCGCGTGCTCGAGGGCGCCGCCCGGCTGGCCCACCACGACCACCTGGTGATCCTGGTCTCCGACCTCGACGGCCTCGACGCCGCGACGCCCGGGCTGCTCGACCGGATCACCCGCCACAACGACCTGCTGGTGCTGCTGATCTTCGACCCGCTCGAGCGCACGCTGCCCGACGCCGGGCTGCTGGTGGTGAGCGACGGCGAGCTGCAGCTCGAGGTCGACGCGCGCGACCGGCGCCTGCGCGGCGCGTTCACGCAGGCGTTCCAGGACACCGTGGACAGCGGACGGGTGGAGCTGCACCGGCGCAGCGTGCCGATGCTGCCGATCCACACCGCGGCGCCCGTGGCCGGCCAGCTCCGCCAGCTGCTCGGGCACGGGGCGGGGGGCTGACGGTGCCCGCGGAGACGTTCGGCTCCGACCGCATGTGGGGACTGAAGGAGCTGCCGCCGCCGGATCCGATCCCCTGGGTGCCCGCGACGGAGGCCTGGCTCGCGCTGCTGCTGGTGCTGCTCGTGGCGCTCGGCTGGCTCGCGCTGCGCCGCTGGCGGCGCTGGCAGCGCGAGCGCTTCAAGCGCGAGGCGCTGGCGCGCCTCGAGGCGCTGGGTGCGACGCGCGGCGGGCTCGCCGAGCTGCCGCGCCTGCTGCGCGCCGCCGCGCTCGCGGCCCACGCGCGCGAGGACGTCGCGGGCCTGCGCGGCGCGGCGTGGGTGGCGTGGCTCAACCGGACCGGCGGCGCGTTCGACTCGGACGACGCGGCGCTGCTCGACCGGCTTCCCTACGACCCGGAGGCGGCGGAGCTGCTGGAGCCGGCCGCGGCGGCGCGGCTCGTGGCGGCGAGCCGGCGCTGGGTGAGGGCGCAGCGTGCTCGCGTTTGAGCTGCCGTGGGCCTTCGCGCTGCTGGCGCTGCCGCCGCTGGTGTACTGGCTGGCACCCGAGTTCGAGGACGAGAGCGAGGCGGTGCGCGCGCCGTTCTTCCAGCGCCTGGTCGATCTGACCGGACGCCTGCCGCGCAGTGGCGCCGTGGTGCTGCGCAAGCAGCGCTGGCAGAAGCTCTACCACGTGGTCGGCTGGACGCTGGTGGTGACCGCACTCGCGCGCCCGGTCCTGGTGGGCGATCCGATCGTGCGCGAGGTGCCGGCGCGCGACCTGCTGGTCGCCGTGGACCTCTCCGGCTCGATGGAGACGGAGGACTTCAGCGGCGCCGGCGGCGCGCGCGTCACGCGGCTCGAGGCCGTCAAGCAGGTGCTCGACGCGTTCATCGAGCGGCGCGAGAGCGATCGCCTGGGTCTGGCGGTGTTCGGCAGCGCGGCCTTCCTGCAGGCCCCGTTCACCGCCGACCACGAGCTGGTGCGCTCGCTGCTCGACGAGCTCGAGCCGGGCCTGGCGGGGCCCCGCACCGTGATCGGCGACGCGATCGGCCTGGCGGTGCGGCTGTTCGAGGCCAGCGAGCGCCGCAACCGGGTGGTGGTGCTGCTCACCGACGGCAACGACACCGGCAGCCAGATGCCGGTGGCGCGCGCCGCGCGCATCGCCGCCCGCGACGGCATCACGATCCACACCGTCGCGATCGGCGATCCCGAGACGGTCGGCGAGCAGGCGCTCGACGTCCCGCTGCTCGAGTCGCTCTCCACCACCACCGGCGGGCGCTTCTTCCTGGCGCTCGACCGCGCCGAGCTCGACGCGATCCAGACCGAGCTCGACGCGCTCGAGCCCGAGCGCGTGGACACCGTGTCGTACCAGCCGCGGCGCGAGCTCTACCACTGGCCGCTGGGCGCCATGCTCGGGTTCGGCTTCGCCTGGTTCAACTGGATGCTGCGCGGCGCGGGCCTCGGAGTGCTGCGCCGTGCTTGACTCGATCTGGGTGAGCTGGGCGGCGTTCCACTTCCTGCGGCCGTGGTGGCTGCTGTTCATCCCGTACGTGCTGTGGCTGCACGTGCGCCTGCGCCGCGCTCACAGCGCCTCGCTCCAGTGGCAGGGCGCAATCGAGCCCGCCCTGCTGGCGCACCTCACCGTGAGCCGGCGCGGAGCGATCCGAGTGCGGCCCTACCAGCTGATGACGGTGATGCTGACGCTCGCGTCCCTCGCCGTCGCCGGCCCGGCCTGGGAGCGCGAGATCACGCCCTTCACCGAGGATCGCGCTCCGCTGGTCGCGGCGCTGCAGCTCACGCCCAGCATGCTCGGCGAGGACGTGCAGCCCTCGCGGCTGGCGCGCGCGCGCCACAAGCTGCGCGACCTGCTCGAGCGCCGCCGCGGCGCGCGCACCGCGCTCGTCGCCTACGCGGGCAGCGCGCACGTCGCGCTGCCGCTCACCGACGACGCGGAGCTGCTCGAGAGCTACCTGGACGCGCTCGACCCCGCCTTGATGCCGCGGCCCGGAAACGACCCCGGGCGCGCGCTGGCGCTGGCCGAGACGCTGCTCGCCCCCGAGCCGGTGGCCGGCAGCGTGCTGTTCCTGACCGACGGGATCGATCGCGCCGAGGCCGAGGCGTTTCGCGCGTTCGCTGCCCGCACTGGCGCACAGCCGCTGCTGCTGGGCTTTGGCCGCGACCTCGACCGCGCCGGGCTGGAGGCGGTGGCCGACGCGGCCGGCGGGCGCGCGCGGGTCGCCGCGCTCGACGACGGCGACGTCGACGCGTTGGAGCGCGGCATCCGCACCCATCTGGTCGACGCGCTCGGCGCCGACGACGCGCTCGACTGGCGCGACCGCGGACACGCGCTGGTGTGGGGGGTGGCCTTCTGCATGGCGTTCTGGTTCCGGCGCGGCTGGACGGTGCAGTGGCGCGTGTGAGGCTCCTGCTGGTGGCGACCGCGCTTGGCGCGGCGGGCTGCGCGCCCGGCGAGGGCTTCCTGGCGTGGTGGCTCACCCCGGACCAGCAGGGTCGCTACTGGCTCGCGCGCGGCGAGCCGGCGCGCGCGGCGCGCTGGTTCGCCGATCCGCTGTGGCGCGGCATCGCCGCCTACCGGGCCGAGGACTTCGCGTCGGCCGCCGCGGCGTTCGCGCGCGTGGAGGGCGCGGGCGGCCGCCTGCGGCTCGGCAACGCGCTGGCCCACCAGGAGCGGCTGCACGAGGCGGCCGCCGCCTACCGCGAGGCGCTCGCGCTCGAGCCCGGGCTCGGGGAGGCGCGCTTCAACCTCGAGTGGGTCGAGGGCCTGATCGAGCTGGCCGAACGGGAGTACGAGGACTTCGGCGGCACGGGCGGCAAGCTCGAGGCCGACCGCTTCGTGTTCGACGAGCGCGGTGCGCAGGGCAGCGACACGATGACGGCCGAGCAGGCGCGCGCGCAGGGGCTCAGCGACGCGCAGCTGCGTGAGCTGTGGATGCGCCGGGTCGCGACCACGCCCGGGGACTTCCTGCGGCTCAAGTTCGCGCGGCAGCTCGAGGGGGCGCGATGACGGGCCGCTTCACGCCGGTGCGGGCCCCGGTCTTCGCGCTGGTGCTCGCTCTCGCCACGCCCGCCGCCGCGAGGCCGCCGGCCGAGCTCCGCGTCTGGCTCGAGCCGGAGGGGCAGGTCGTGGTCGGGCAGCAGGTCCGGGTGCGGGTCGAGGTCCTCACCCCGAGCTGGTTCACCCGCGCGCCGCGGCTGCCCGAGCTGACGCTCGAGGGCGCCGTGTCGCTCCGCCCCGAGCGCTTCGGCAGCAACTTCACGGCGCGCCGCGGCGCCGAGACCTGGGCCGGCCAGCGCCGCACCTATCTGGTGTTCCCGCAGCGGTCGGGTGTCCTGCGCCTTCCCCCGCTCGAGATCGAGCTGGGCGTGGCGACCGGGGACGGTCCCTCGGAGCCCTTCACGCTGCGCAGCGAGCCGCTCCGGCTGGCCGTGGTGCTGCCGCCCGAGCTGGCCGGGCGCGACGACGTGGTGACGGCGCGCCGCGTGACGCTACGCGAGAGCTGGGACCGGCCGCTCGACGGCCTCGCGGTGGGCGACGCACCGCACCGCACGGTGCGCGTGTCGGCCGACGCGTCGCTCGGCATGCTGCTGCCGCCCGTCGGGCTCGCTGCGCCGGACGGCATCGCCGTGTACCCCGAGGCGCCTCGCATCGAGGACCGCACCGACCGCGGTCGCAGCGGCGGCGAGCGGATCGAGGCGGCGACCTACGTGCTGCAGCGCGAGGGCGCGTTCCTGCTGCCCGCGATCGAGGTGCACTGGTGGGATCCGGCGCGCGGCGCGCTCGTCACCGAGACGCTCGCGGAGCGCACGCTCGAGGTGGGCCCTGGAGATCCGGCCGTCGCGGCGGCGCCGTCGCTGTTCGCGCGAGCGGCGCGCGTCCTGCGCGATCTCGCGCCGCTGGGGCACTTCGTCCGGGAGCACTGGCTCGCGCTGCTACTCGCGGGCGCGATCGGCTACTTCGCCGTGCCCAGCCTGCACCACCACGCGCGCGGTGCCGTCGAGCGGCTGCGCCACGCGCGCGCGCGCCGCCTCGACTCCGAGGCGCACCACTTCCGCCGGCTGCTCCGCAGCATCCGTCGCGGCGACCCCGACGCGATCGTGCGCGCGCACTGGCAGTGGCGCGACCGCCTCGCTGCGGAGGTCCGGCCCGGCTCGTTCTGGTCGGCCGCCGAGGCCTCGGGCTTCGCGGCGCTCTGGGCACGCCTGGAGCGGGCACGCTACGGGGGCGGCCAGGGCGCTCCCGAGCCGTCCGAGCTGCGCGCGGGCCTGCGCGCGTTGCGCTCGGCGCTCCGTGCCGCAGAGCGAGACGCGGTGCGCTCGTCGTGGGAATCGCTCAACCCGCGCGGCCGTCGCGCGGCGCCCTGACGACCCACGCCGGCCCCGCCGGGGTCGCAGCCGGGGAGCCAGGCGTTGCGGTCGAAGCGGCGGGCGGGTTGGTCGAGGGGGCCCACGCGCCTGCCGTCGGCGACGTAGATGACGGTCATCACCTCGCGCATGTGCTCGGTTCGGTTCGGCGGCGCGAAGGCGTTCGTGAGCGCGGGGAGGGCGTCCACGCGCGGGATGCTACAGACTGGACCAGGCCATCGCCGAGCGGAGGACCACATGACGTTCCACGCCTTCCCCGAGGGCTTCGAGTGGGGAGCCTCGACCGCCGCCTACCAGATCGAGGGCGCCGCCTTCGAGGACGGACGCGGGCTCTCGATCTGGGACGTGTTCTGCCGCCAGCCCGGACGGGTGGTGAACGGCGACACTGGCGACGTCGCCTGCGACCACTACCACCGCTACCGCGAGGACGTCGCGCTGATGCGCGAGCTGGGGCTCCAGACCTATCGGTTCTCGATCGGCTGGCCCCGCGTGCTGCCGTTCGGGCGCGGTGAGCCGAACGAGAAGGGGCTCGCCTTCTACGACCGGCTGGTCGACGCCCTGCTCGAAGCGGGCATCCGGCCCTGTCCGACGCTCTACCACTGGGACCTGCCCCAGGCGCTCCAGGACCTGGGCGGCTGGGCGAACCGCGACACCGCCGCGCACTTCGCCGACTACGCGCGCCTGATGTTCGAGCGGCTCGGCGACCGGGTGACGCGCTGGATCACCCACAACGAGGCGCTCATCACGGTCGCCTTCGGCCACCGCTTCGGCGTGCTGGCGCCGGGCATCCGCGACCTCGGGATCACGGCGCGCGCGCTGCACCACGTGATGCTGTCGCACGGGCTCGCCGTGCGCGCGTTCCGCGAGACGGGTCGCAGCGGCGAGATCGGCATCACCAACGCCAATACCAGCTTCGAGCCCGCCGACGAGCGCCCCGAGACCGCCGCCGCGGTCGAGCTGGCGCGCGACCTCGACACGCGCACCTACCACGACCCGATCTACGGGCGCGGCTACCCGAAGAGCGTGCTGGCGTACTACGAGTCGAACGGCGCGCCGCTCCCGATCGAGGCCGGTGACCTCGACGTGATCGCCGCGCCGACGGACTTCCTGGGGATCAACCTGTACAGCCGCGCGCGCATCCTGCCCGAGCCCGACTCGGCGCTCGGCTTCCGCCGCGCGCCGCCGACCCTGCCACTCACCGAGATGGGCTACGAGCAGGCGCCGCACGCGCTCGGCGACTTCGTGCGCTGGGCGGCGCGCGAGTACGACAACCCACCGATGCTCATCACCGAGAACGGGGTCTGCGACGCCACGGCACCGAGCGGCGGTGAGGTGCCCGACACGCTGCGCACCGGGCTGCTGCGCGGCTTCCTGGCCGGCCTGTCCGAGGCGATCGCCGACGGCTGCGACGTGCGCGCCTACTACGTGTGGTCGCTGCTCGACAACTTCGAGTGGTCGCTCGGCTACGCCCGGCGCTTCGGCATCACCTGGGTCGACTACGAGACGCAGCAGCGCATCCCCAAGGCGAGTGCGCGCTTCTACGCCGACGTGATCCGGCGCGGCGGCGTGGAGGCCTGAGGCTCAGTCGGCCTCGGGCTCGGACGCGAGGTCGGACCCCGGCCCGGACGGCTCGGGATCCGGCTCGGAGTCGGCCGACGCGTCGTCGGTCGCGTCGAGCACCGCGCAGTCGCGCCGGCTCTCCTTCGCCCGGTAGAGCGCGGCGTCGGCGCGCGCGACGGTGCCCTGCGGCGCCTCGCCCGCCACGTGGATCGCGACGCCGGCGCTGAAGGTGGTCACCCGATCCTGCCGGCGCCAGCGCTCGAGCAGGCGCCGCACTACGGTGAAGCCCGCCCGCCGCGCGCCCGGGAGCAGCAGGAGGAACTCCTCGCCGCCGAGGCGGAACACCGCGTCGGGGCCCCGCACCGAGCTGCGCAGGTGGTCGGCGAGCATGACCAGCACGCGGTCGCCGGCGGCTTGTCCGTAGCTGTCGTTCACGTGCTTGAAGTGGTCGAGGTCGACCACCGCGAGCACGTCGCCCGCCTTGAGCCGCTCGAGCGCGGCCATCGCGGCGCGGCGGTTGCCGACGCCCGTGAGCGGATCGCGCAGCGACTGGTCCAGCAGCGTGCGCGCGGCGTGGACGCGCTCGAAGCCGAGGCCGGCCTGGGTGGCGAGCGTGCGGCCCACGTAGTCGGCGAACTGCTCGGGCGGCTCCGCCTCGCCGAGGAAGCCCACCACGGCCACGCCCGACGACTCGCCCGAGCCGCGCAGCGGCAGCACGCGGACGCGCCGGAGCCCCAGCGCGTCGGCGAGCGGCTGCCCGACGCCGGGCCAGTGATCGTCGCCGCCGGCGATGGCGGCGCGCAGCAGCGCGTCGATCGCGGGGTCGCGCAGGCGCTCGCGGCCCTCGTCCTGCCAGCCCGCATCGCCCGCGAGCTGGAGCACGCCGCGCTCGTCCTCGAGCAGCACCGCGGCGCAGTCGGCGCGGTACAGATCGGCGGCCGCCAGCGCCGTCAGCCGCGCGAGCTCTTCGGGCTCGTGGCTCGAGGCGAGCGCGAGGCTGGCGTCGACCAGCGAGCCCATGCGCCGCGCGCGCTCCTGGCTCACGCGTTCGGCATGCCGCATGCGCGCGACCAGCCAGGCGGCGGCCTCGCCCGTGAAGATGCAGACCGGCAGCACCACGGCCGCCGCCGCCAGGACCTCGCGGCCGCCGTCCACGAGCAGCAGCGGCCCCACGTAGGCTGCCGCGCCAGGAGCGCCGCACACCAGTGACACGCGCGGCCCGAGCGCCGCTCCGAGCCACATGAAGATCACCAGGTAGTGCAGCGCGTAGAGGTGCGGCGCCACACCGCTCTCGAAGGTCGCAAACGCCTTGAGCCCGAAGGCCGCCAGCGCGATCGAGAGCAGGGCCGCACGCGGCCAGCGGTCCCACGGCGCCCACATCGCCGCCACGCCGACCGCGAGCGCGCCCCACTCGGCGCCGAACGGAAGCAGCTCGCCCCCGCTGGTGCCGCGCACCAGCGGTCCGAGCACGGCCGAGAGGATGAAGAACGCGCCCGCCAGGCGGGCCAGGGTGGAGCTGGGGAGCGAGCCGGCCATGCGGGCCTCATCGGTGATCCCGACTGCGCTCTTGATGCACACGCCCCGGTGTTGCCGGCGAGCTGCGCACGAGCTGCCGATGCGCCGCCCGGAGGCGCGCCAGGCGGCGTCTCAGCGCGTTCCGGTCACCAGGAACTGCGGGAGCACGAGCAGGTAGGTCCCGTCCTCGATCGCCCGGCTCAGGTCCTCGAGCAGCGCGTCGATCCGCGCGGGCTCCATGCGCCCCGTGCCGCGGGCGTAGCCCGCCATGTGGGACACCACCGGCGCCAGGAAGCCGCTGGTGTCGGCGGGCGTGAGCACTTGCACCTGGACCTCGTCGAAGCCCGCCACCCGCATCGCGCCGTACAGCTTGCGCCCGATCAGCGGCGTGCGATAGGCGACGCGGGCCGCGTCGAAGAGCTCCGCGACTCGCTCGGGCCCGAGCGGCTCGACCGCCAGCATGCCCCAGTCGCTGTCGATCGCGTGGAGCCGGCCTCCCGGCCGCAGTACGCGGCGGAGCTCCGCGAGCAGCGCCGGCAGGTCGGTGACGTACTCGAGCACGTTCTTGCAGACCACGCGGTCGACGCTCGCGTCGGCCAGCGGGATGCGGTCGTCCGCCACGTGGTGGACCGTGACCCGCTCCGCCACGCCTTCTCGCGCGGCCCGCTCGCGGGCGCGCGCGACGAACGCCTCGTTCAGGTCGACGGCGTGCACGTGGCCGTCGCCCACCCGGCGCGCGAGCTCGACCGACAGCCCGCCGGGACCGCAGCCGTAGTCCACCACCTGCTGGCCGGGCTCGATGCCGGCCGGCGCCAGCAGCGGCTCGAGCACCGGTCGCCACTCGAACATCTGCTCGTAGGCCTCGAGCCGCTCGGGCTCGATCTCGACCCAGTGGTCGCGGTAGTAGGTGTCGGGGTTCACTGCTCGAGCCACGCCTGGAACATCGTGTAGCCCAGCACCAGCACCACCGCGCCCACGAACAGCCCGATGATCCCCGAGGCGAGGAAGCCGCCGATCGCGCCCAGGAAGATCACCAGCATCGGGACCTTCACGCCGCGCCCGAGCAGGATGGGCTTGAGGATGTTGTCGATCACCGAGACGAACACCATCCAGACGGTGAAGAGGGTGGCGGCGAGCGGCTCGGCGGTCGACCAGACCCAGATCAGCATGGGAATCGCGAGCAGCAGCAGACCGACCTGGACCACGCACAGCAGCAGGGCGATCAGCGCCCACAGGCCGGCGCCCGGCACCCCGATCGCCACGAAGCCGAGGCCCGCGAGCAGCGACTGGATCACCGCCACGCCGAGGATGCCCTGGGCCACGCTCTGCACGGTATCGCCGGCGAGGCTCGCGAAGTGGCCACCGCGTTCACCGGCGAGGCGCCGCGCGATGCTGGCCGCCACGCGGCCGCCGGTCTCGTGGTTGGCGAGCAGCACGCCCGCCACGATCAGCGAGAGCAGCGTGCTCGCCAGGGTCAGCCCGAACCCGGCCACGACCGACAGCAGGCTGCGGCCCAGGGCGATCAGCTGCGGACGGATCGGCTCCAGGGCGGCGCTCAGGTTCTGCGAGGCCAGCGCCCAGACCTCGAAGACGCGGTCACCGACCAGCGGCCAGTCGCGCACCGTCGTCGGTGGCGCCGGGACGTGGAGCTTCTCGGCGTCGAGCGAGTTCGCGATCAGCTGCGAGCCCTCGACGAGCGTGCTGCCGAGCACCACCGTGGTGCCCAGCAGGCCGATCAGCGCGGCCCCGGTGAGCAGCGCAGCGGCGAGCCTCTCTCGGCCCCCGAGCCGGTCTCGCAGCCACAGATGCAGCGGGAGGACCGCGACGGCGATGATCACCGCCCACGCCACCGGCACGACGAAGGGCCGCAGGATGCTGAAGCACCAGGCGAGCAGCGCCAGGACCAGCAGGACCCGGGTAGTGGCCTCGACGGCCCGCGACAGGAAATTCGGATCGCTCGCGATCGCGGGCGGCGGGGGTGTTCCTTCAGGCGGCACGGCGGGACCTCCTCGAGTGACTCGGCGAGACGCTTAGCACTCCCCGGCCGCACTCCGTGTCGCCGGGGCGGATTCGCCCCAGAGGCGAATCGCCCCCGCTCAGCGCGTTGGTGCAAGATCCGCCGGGCCTGGTTCGTAGCAGGGGGTAGGGAGGAGTGCGGTGCAGGCGACGGCACGGGCCCTGCCTCTCCCGGATCACACCCCGGTGTTGCCCGCCACCGGGCTCGGGGGGCATCCTCGGGGCGAGGGACGCGTGGGAGAGCAGGGGATCGGCGCACAGGTCGAGCGGGCCCGGGCGGGCGACCGCCAGGCGTTCGGCGAGCTGTTCCGGATCTACCAGGGCGACGTGACGCGGCTGTGCCGCCGGCTGCTCGGCTCCGCGGTCGAGGCAGACGACGCGCGCGGCGAGGTCTTCCTGCGCGCTGGCCAGCACCTGGAGGAGTTCGACGCGCGGCGCACCTTCCGCACCTGGCTGCTGGCGATCGCGGCCCACCACTGCATCGACCGGCTGCGCCGGCGCGGACTCGAGACTCGCCTGTTCGAGGTGGGCGATGGCACCGCCGACGTGGTCGACCTGCGCGCTCCCACCGCGCTCGACGGCCTGCTCCAGGCCGAGCGGCGCGCCCGCCTGCTCGCAGCCGTCGACGCGCTGCCCGACCGCTACCGGCTGCCGCTCGTGCTGCGCTACTTCGCCGACCTCGACTACCAGACGATCGCCGACCAGCTCGGCGTGGGGCGCGGGCAGGTGGGCTCCCTGCTGTTCCGGGGGCGCCAGCAGCTGCGCAGCCGGCTGCGCGACGAGGCCGCGGATCGATGAGCGAGATCTCGGAGGAGCTGCTGGCGCGCTACGTGGACGGCGAGCTCGACGCCGACGAGGTGCGGCGCATCGAGGCCCATCTGGTGGAGAGCCGCGAGGCCCGCGAGCTGGTGCTGGCGCTGCGCGAGGAGAACGAGGCGCTCACCGACGCCATCCGCGAGCGCGACGAGGTGCGATCCGTCGCGGCGGGGGACGCGGCGGCGCAGGCCGGCCTCTCCTGGGGACTGCCGCTCTCGGTGGCCGGCGTCTCGCTCGCGCTGGCGGGCGGCGGGCTGCTGCTCGAGATGCGCCTGCCGTCCGGGATCGATTTCCTCAACCCGCTGCGCCTGACGGGAGCCGTCGACATGGCCTTCAACCTCTTCTTCCTGGCCCGCGACCGCGCGCCGGCCTTCTTCGATCTGGTGGTCGCGGTGGCGGCGACCGGCAGCGTGGCCGCGCTCGGCAGCGTCGCGGTGAGCGCGGTGTCGCGCCGGGTGCTGGGCGGCGCCGCCGGGGTTGCCCTGATGGCGGCCCTCGCGCTGCTGCTGGCTCCCGGCGCCGCGCGCGCGCTCGAGCTGCGCCACGATCAGGACACCCACATCGCGGCCGGTGAGACCCTCGAGGAGAGCCTGTTCGCGACCGGCGACAGCATCTCGGTCGACGGCAAGATCCGCGGCAACCTGATCGCAGCCGGCGAGCGGGTCACGGTGCGCGGAGAGGTCGAGGGCAACGTCTACGCCTTCGCCGATCAGGTGGAGATCTCGGGTCGCGTCCGGGGCAGCCTGCACAGCGCCGCCGAGCGGATCCGCATCAGCGGCACGGTGCAGGGCGCCACGCTCGGCGCTGGCCGCTCCGTGCTCCTGACCGGAGACGCCGGCCTGGGCCCCGATGCGGGCCTGTTCGGCAAGACCGTGACGGTGGACGGCCGCGTCGAGCGCGACCTGGTCGCGGCCGCCGAGCTGCTCGAGCTGCGCGGCGACGTCGCGCGCCACCTCCAGGTGCTCGGGGCCGAGCGGGTCCAGCTGTTCGAGACCGCCCGCGTGGGCGGCGACGTCACGGCGCGCCTCCCCGCCGGCCGCGAGGTCGAGATCGCCGACGGCGCCCGCATCGCGGGATCGGTGACGCACGAGGACACGGTCGACGAGGGCGTGCACGGCTATCTGGCCGCCTACCTGCGACCCGAGTTCTACCTGCTGCACGCCATCCAGCTGGTGGCCTCGTTCGTGCTGGGGCTGGTGATCTTCGCGCTGCTGCCGCGCTTCTTCGACGTCGCCGTCCCGAGCAGCCGCGAGTTCTTCGGCTCGCTCGGCTGGGGCTTCGTGTTCGCGGTGTGCACGCCGGTGGCGATCGTGGTCACGGCGCTCACCCTGATCGGCATCCCCCTCGCCGTGCTGGCGCTGTTCGTGTACGTCACGATCCTGTTCCTGGCCCACATCATGGTGGGCGCCCTGCTCGGCCGCGCGCTGCTGCGGCCGGGCGACACGAGCCTGGGCGCCTTCGCGCGCCGCCTGCTGCTCGGCCTGTTCGTGCTGGTGATCTTCGCGCACGTCCCGTTCCTGGGCCCGCCGGTCGCCCTGGTGGTGACCCTGTTCGGGACCGGCGTGCTGGCGCAGCGCGGGCGGGTGCTGCTGCTGCGCGCCACCGCAGCCTAGGCGTCGGCCGCGGCAGAAGCCCCCTGCAAGCGCCCGGAGGGCGCGCGCAGCGAGCCGCAGGCGAGCGAAGTCCATCAGGCCAGGCCTCGACGCGGCGGCTCCGCCCTGGGACACTCGGCGCGTGGGCGAACCGGTTCGCGTGGTCGTCTTGGGCACCGGGCAGATGGGCGCGCGGATCGCCCGGCTGCTGTGCGAGAAGGCGGACGCGGGGCTCGCGCTGGCCGGGGTGTTCGCGCGCCGGGTGGAGCGGGCAGGGCGCGCGGTCGGCGAGGCACTCGATCTCGCGGACGCACCCCGGCTCTCGGTCGAGGGCGACCTCGCGGGCCTGATCGAGCGCGCGGCCCCGGGCGTCGCGATCCAGGCCACCTGCTCGCGGCTCGACGACGCGGCAGCCGAGGTCGGGACCTGCCTCGAGCGCGGCGTCCACGTCATCAGCATCGCGGAGGAGCTGGCGTGGCCGGCGGCGGAGGCGCCCGAGACGGCGCAGCGCCTCGATCGGCTCGCGCGGCGCCACGGCGCCGTGCTGCTCGGGACCGGCGTCAACCCCGGCTTCGTGCTCGACCTGCTCGTCATCGCGCTGACCGGAGTCTGCGAGCGGGTCCGGTCGATCCGCGCGCGTCGGGTCAACGACCTGTCGCCGTACGGCCCCTCGGTCCTGCGCACGCAGGGTGTCGGCCTCACGCCCGAGCGCTTCCGGCTCGAGCGAGAGGCCGGCCGCGTGGTGGGCCACCTGGGGTTCCCCCAGTCGATCGGGATGATCGCCAGCAGCGTCGGCTGGAGGATCGAGCGCGTGGAGCAGACCCGCGAGCCGATCGTGTCCCGGGTGCGGCGCCAGACGCCCTTCGTCACGGTCGAGCCCGGGCAGGTGGCCGGCTGCCTGCACACCGCCGTGGCCTACCGCGAGGGACGCGCCGTCATCAGCCTGGAGCACCCGCAGCAGATCCATCCGGAGCTCGAGGGCGTCGAGACGGGCGACGCGATCGAGATCGAGGGGACGCCCGGCGTGCGTCTCGCCGGCAGCCCCGAGATCCCGGGCGGCGTCGCGACCGCGGCGCTGGCCGTGAACGTGATCCCGCGCGTGCTGGCCGCCGCTCCCGGGCTGCGCTCGATGGCGGAGCTGCCGGTGCCCGCCGCGCTGCTGGGCGACGTCCGCGCCGTGCGGCGCGCCGAACGCGTGGAGGCGGGCCGCTGGGTCGAGCTGCGAAGCGTGGTGCTCGAGCCGGGCGAGCGGGCACCACGCATCCCCGAAGAGACGCAGCGGGTGCCCCTCGAGCTGCGCGTCAAGGGGGTGCTGGTGCGCGACGCCGCGCTCGGCGAGCGGGCGGAGATCGTGACGCCGGCGGGGCGGCAGCTGCGCGGCATCCTGCACCGCAGCGAGCCGGCCTACACGCACGGATTCGGGCGTCCGGTGCCGGAGCTGCGGGCGGTCGGCGACGAGCTCCGCGCGCGTCTCGCGGCCGAGGCACCGACTTGAGCGACGGCGCGTCGTACGCCGAGGTGATGGGGCGTCGCGACGAGATCGTGCGCCGCTCGATCGGGCTCGACTACGCGCGCTACGCCACCGGCAGCCTCGCCTTCGACTACGAGCGCCTGCTATCCGACACCGGGTACGACCTGGAGCGCGTGCGCGCCGTCCAGTCGCGCGGCGCCGTCGGCGCCACGCCGCTCGTCGAGCTCGAGAACCTGACGCGCCTGGTGCGCCTCACCAGTCCCCCGGGCAAGGGGGCCCGGCTCTTCGTGAAGGACGAGGCCGCGAACCCCTCGGGCTCGTTCAAGGACCGGCGCGCCTCGATCTCGGTGCACGAGGCGCGCGAGCGCGGCTTCGTCGGCGTCGCCGCCGCCACCAGCGGCAACTACGGCGCGGCGGTCGCCTCGCAGTGCGCCCGGGCGGGGCTGCGCTGCATCGTGGTGCAGGAGGCGTTCGACAGCCGCGGCGTGGCGCAGCCCGAGATCGCCGAGAAGACGCGCGCCTGCGAGGCCTACGGCGCCGAGGTCATCCGGCTGTCGGTGGGGCCCGAGCTGTTCTACGTGTTCCTGCGCGTGCTCGAGGAGACCGGGTACTTCAACGCCTCGCTCTACACCCCGTACTCGATCCTGGGGATCGAGACCCTGGGCCACGAGCTCGCCGGTCAGGTGCGCCAGCGCACCGGTCGCGACCCCGACGTCGTAGTGGTGACCCACGCAGGGGGCGGAAACCTGACGGGTACGGCGCGCGGACTGCTCCAGGCGGGCGCGACCCGGACCCGCGTGGTGGCGGCCAGCGTCGACCTCTCGGGCCTGCACATGGCCTCCGACCGCGACTTCAACCGCAAGTGCTTCACCACGGGACACACCGGCTTCTCGATCCCCTTCACCACGTGGCCCGATCGCGCCGACGTGCCCCGCAACGCGGCGCGCGCGCTGCGCTACATGGACCGCTTCGTGACGGTGACGCAGGGCGAGGTGTTCTACGCCACCGAGGCGCTGGCCACGCTCGAGGGGATGGAGCGCGGCCCCGCCGGCAACACCTCGCTGGC